>NZ_CAUFYA010000001.1:0-342336 GCF_959596855.1 uncultured Butyricimonas sp. | reverse complement strand
TTATTCTCGTCCAGCAATACCGTGTGGGGAATGCCCCGGACAAGGTAACGGGCGGCAATACCCTGTTGTTCATCCATGATGTTAGGCCAAGTCATTTTCTCGTCCTTCATGGCTTTCAGCCAGTCAGGGGCTTTCGTGTCCAGCGACACGCCGATGATTTCCAAGCCCGCTTCACGGTATTTCTTGTAGATTTTCACCACGTTGGGCATTTCCTGACGACAGGGACCACACCACGATGCCCAAAAGTCCACGAGTTTCACTTTTGCCTTGAGCCCGTGAAGAGAAACTGTTTCACCTCCCGACGTGGTTCCCTTGAAGTCTGGCGCCACGGAGCCCGGCTCCACTTGCTTGAACACGGCTAACTGTTGGACGATCGCCTGACCGTAAGGACTGTTTTTTGCCGTTTCGCCTAACTTGTCATAAACGGCTTTCAACGAAGTGTAATCCATTTGCCCCATGCCGGAAGCGATCACGAAAGCCGTCACTGGCGAATCCTTGTAGGTTCGGAACAATTCTGCCTGTTTCGCCCCCGCTTCTTCCATCACTTTCTGGAACTGCTGTTGCAACGCTTGCAGTTTCATCTGGTTCTGCTGGGCGTAAGCGGCTCGGGCTTCCTGCTCCATGAGCATCTTCTCCCGGGCTATAATCTGGTTGATCGCATTATATTGATTCAATATCTTTTGGGACTCCCCACCCCCTTGTACCTCGATACCGCTCTCCCCCGCCACTATGGTGTATTCCAAGTTCTCGAGCATCAACGTGGCTACCGGTTGTTGCTCCGCCGTCAATATATAAGCGAGAATCAGTCCATCTACCCGTCCCACGAACTCGAACTCACCATTTACCATCACTGCCTCGTCCAGTTTAACCAAACCTTCCGCCCCGGTTGTCGCTAACACGAGGTCTCCCCCGAGAGTACCTCCCAAGTGTCCAGTAATTTTAAAACCCTCTTGCGCCATGCTTGTCACGTACGCGCAAACGGTCAACAGTATAGACAATCCTATTTTTTTCATCATCTTTATTACATTATTCTCCGCCAACTCTATCTTTTTCTACAAGAAAACGGTTCCCTCTTCCGGTATTCGGGTAGTATCCTGTTTTTGCATATAAAAAAAATTCACATTACCATAAACACACGGAACACCTTGACGTCTCATGTTAACGAAAAGATCCCAGTTTTCTTCTCCGCTTCTACCTTTTCCCACAATTTCTGCCAAAGTCTCTTTCACTTGCTTATTCGTTGGACGACGAAAAACGAAATTTTCAATATCCAATCTCTTTTCCATTACACGATCGTAAATCATCTGCAGCTCTTCCTCTTTCACCACATCAAGCATAACCGAAGGTATTTTAAAATAGACGGAAAGTATTTTCCCCTGATTGTTCACGAACGCATGGGCTTCAAAGTAGTTCTCGTATAACTTATTCCAATTCTTTTCATTTTCTTTTAAACGTTTCACTAACGTTTCAGGAATCAATGACCACCATTCTTCAAACAAATAATACGAGTTCATCTCTTTACCCAAAGATCTCATGCGTTTTTCATATTCCACAGACTCTTTATACAACATGAAATCTCGTTTTTCCGGAACATCTAACTTCATGTGAATCAACCAATCAACAAGACTATCTGTCGGTTGCATAATGCGATAGTCCACGTATATGTCTTTCGAGAGTACCTCCTGTCTTATCGAATCAAACGTTTGCTCAAAATTTTCTGCCGGAACAATCCAATTACCGTACCTTTTGAAATTCTTAAATGATTGTTTTTGTGCACATACATCAAACACAACTGATATTAACGTCAAACACAATACTATTATTTTCATGATATATTCTTTAATATTAGTGAAACTAATTAACTCGTCCACCCAAAAATTGGACTCATAATTTGGTTTCAATGCTGGATACTTATTCATATTCCATAAAAGATCCGTTTTTTGCCGTAGGTACCACAATAGTTATCTATTCTCGTCCAGTAATCATCTGTCAAGCAAAGAGAAAGCATTCCCTGTCAAGCAGGGAATGCATACACATAGAATCAAGTCATTCGACCGTACACGGGATAAACTTACCCAGACGCAAGCAATACTTCGTTAGGCTAGAGATTGTACCGATTGGGCGGTTCGACATTCTCAAGCGGATATACCGCACGGGAGTCCGCATTTCCTCCGGTACCAAAAGATAGGTTTCCTCACCGGGAGTGTTACCAATCGAAACACTTCCGTCCGTGTGGTTCGCATCCGTCCAAGTATAGCCGTCAACCGAAAACTCTATTTTCATATTCAACAACAAATAATCCGTATCACCATTCTGATTACGGGTAGGTTGCCCCACCTTGAAACCTTCCACCCTTCGAGGTGTTTTCATATCAAATGTCACGGTGACAATGCTAGCTCCCACCGTTTCGGCAGGCTCAAAATACACCTCGGCATCATATTCATAGCCCAAATAATCATCCACGAAATGACGTGGTCCATCGAAAAGTAAATTGGCAGCCCCGTTATTCTTGTAACCATTGTAGACGGTATCGGAGCAAGTCACCTCCCAACCCGTGGTATCCAACGGCGTGTACACGGGCTTGGCTAACAAATTGCTACTCTCCTTTTCCTCTAACGTCAAATCTGTCAATTTTCCTGCCTCCTTGTACGCATCGATAAAAATAGTTCCGAACTCATCCCTTTGGTAAAAATAATGCGCATTATAACGCTCCACCGTGAAATCGGGACGGGTATCTTTCAAGAATTGCAACATCACCAACCCCACGTATTCATCCGTGGTACTGTGAAACTTTTGGGCATACTCAGAATCCATGTACCGATTCTTACCGAGAACAACTTTTTTCAGATTGGGAAAATACATTAAATCCTGCATAGAAGTCATGTCAAAATCCATTTCCAAAGTTTCCACATCGTCAACCCGGCTCTCCCAACTCGGACCGTATAGCCCAAGCATCAGTTGCGTGAACGCCGTTGACCACAACCTCTCGTTCAGGTTCAATGTTTCGTTCTTGAAATCAATTTCATCTACACAACCCAACAATTTCCCTTTCCGCTGCACGGTGATCGGTTGATTAAAATCGATTTCCACACCCTCCTCGTCAGGTAACAGAAAAAGATAATCACGCCCCAAATTAACATCATAATAACCATAATACTTATAAGAAAGCGAATCATTCGCATGGGCGTTCATATCCCACTCGTGCTTGTTCCCCGCCTTATCCTTGAAACACAGCAACATCTCCTTGATATTTTCATTGCTTTGATCGAGAGCAACCACCAATTTATCACCCATGCGGCTAAAAGCGGTAACACCCCGTGAAAACGAACGTAAATCCTCGTGGTCATAGGAATACGGTCTACCGTATTTCTCCTCCACCAACGACTCCCTACCGTCATCAGCCACGTTGTTCACCCGCACGGTATACATAGCATCAGCCAAATTTTCGATATAAACGGTATCCATCAAATCATCACTATCCGGGTCACACGGGTCCACGAACATCTCGCCCGATCCCTTGTCAGAATTCCATGTGATTTTCACTTTTTTCACCCCGGCATCGATGTTATGTTTCCATACCACCTGCAAACGTTCCCAACCCGGGTTCACGCTCACGTCGGCGCATTTGCCAAGGTAGCGGATCATCCCATCGCCGGCAAACTCATCATAAGTTTCTTCCAAGCTCTCGCTACAACCTGCCGCCAAGAGCGCAGCGAACAAACCGATCGTATAATATAGTTTTTTTATCATAGCTGTTCCTTTATTACTTTTCCTTCTTTACAAATACTTCCAACTCGTCGAACGTTATGTACTCCCTAGCGTTCTCCTCGTATCCATACGGATACTGATTACTCCAACGGCTACTCATCCATGTGTCTTCCACGATAAAGAAGATATAGCGGAAAGCCTCACCAAAATAATTACATTTCATATCCAAAGAGATAGGATCCGCCGCATCAAAAGTTTTGTCATCCTTGTTCTTGAATGCATCTTTAGCATAGTCAACAGGACCATATTGATAATCCGAATAACGACACCAAGCGTTACGGTAAAAATTAGACCACCCCGGGTCATCATCCAACACGTAAAGCACGGTACATTCGTTAAGAGGCACTTTCGCTGGATCTGCCGCATTCGTCCCGTACACTTTGATTTTTGCCGGCAACCGGGAAGTGTACACGGCATTCCATAAAGTAGCAACAAACATATCGATGCTCGGATTAGGATAATCGGGATTGGCATAAGGATAAGAATTCCCGTGGTACAAGAAAGCATCGCCGCGCAACATGGCTGGCACCTTCGGAGTCCCGAAATCTATGATAAAACGTTCCTCGAACGCGTTCGGACCCGCAACGAAAGTACCAAACTTGTATCTATCTCCCTTCTGGTAATTCTTCCTATAATTAGCCCCTTTCTTTTGCCCGTCAAAAAGATATTTCACACCAATCTGGTGATCTTCATCTTCGATCTCCAACTCTTTCGGGAAAAAGAACTTAAATTGATCCGGGGACAACATCTCCATCGCCATGGCTTCAATGCCTTCATAAGTTTTCATCCTCACCGTGTTTCCCTCGAAATCGTCCGTCCGTATAACTACTTTTAACTCATCCAACGCTTGTTTCAACTCGAAATTCAACGTGTCGCCTCCTTCCAGAATAGGATAACTTCCCACCAGAATATTGTCCTCCTGCTTCGTGGTGGGATTTATGCCGACGTAAAAGATATGCACGGTTCCCTCCACAACAGACGGTGACGTGTAAATCACGTTGAATCCACCCCAGAACGGGTTCACACTCAAATTATCAAAAAGAGCCACAGTGGCGGCATCCGCCGTGTTGAAAGTTATATCCAATGGTGCCGATTCTTCCAGATTACTATCGAGGAAAGTCAACCGCACCGGCTCGTTAGTCCGCGCTTCTGCGAAACCGTTCAACAGCAAAGTGTCTGTCAAGTAAGTACCTTCCTTCACTAACTGCCGCCCGTAAGCATCATTGTAGCGGGCTCGCACCCCAAAAATTTCCATGTTATCGGGCAATCTGTAACGCATCACCGCACCCCCGGGAACTGGATCAAAAGATATCTTCCGAAATTCCACGGGCACATCGAAACCGACTTTATCATCATCACTGCAAGCAAAGAAGATGAAAAATAACGGTAATAAAAATAATATTCTTCGTATCATAATTTCAAATTTTAAATTTTAATTGAGTTTACAATCTAAAATCGTAAATCTACAATCGTAAATCCATCTACCATCCCGGGTTTTGCACGCAACCGGCAGTCTGTACCTCCTCGCTCCGGATAGGCCAGAAATAATCGCGCGGCGCAACAAACTTATTGCCGGAATAAACTACCACGGGACCCCGCCCGTCGTTGTAGAAACTATTGGCATCACTGCCTATCACGTTCCATCCCAAGGATTTCTCGTTCAGTTCGACATTGGCAATTTTCCAACGACGCACGTTCCAGAACCGATACCCCTCGAAAGCGAACTCGATGTTCCACTCCTGACGGATAATATCGCGCATACCCGTCTTGGACTTCACCCTGCCCGGATCCTTGGCATTCTTCCAAGCCACCTCTACATCCGGGATTCCGGCACGGCGACGTACGGCGTTCAAATACTTGTACACCTCCTCATCGGGAGCCGCTTTACACTCGTTCAACGCCTCGGCGGCAATAAGGTACATCTCCGCCAAACGGAAAATAGCGGCAGGTCGCTCACCCAAACTACCCAATCCCTGTTGATGGGCATAAAGCGTCGCACTGGAAGAAGTTCCTTTTTTCAGGTAATAACCGGTAATATTTTGCGGACCGGTGGCGGACAAACGTTTTTCATTCAATCCACTTCCCTCGCCTTGATAAGTCTTTATCAAATAAACATTGTTTACTCCGGTACCCAAACGCCAATAGCAACGGTCGGCAGCGATATCGGCATAGAAACGGGGTTCACGGCGACGATGCAGGTTCAGCACCGGCTCGTTCAAAGACACCACGTCGGTATATTTCGGGTCTGTTTCCATGCTGAGGGCATAAGGATTACCACCCCCGACCCATTTCAAATCCTGACTGATAGGCAAGCCGTTCTCCGTGTAAAACATCTCCACCATTTTCATACTTGGGGTAAGGCAAGCACCCGGCAACGTGTGATTCGAACCGTCAGAAAATTTCGGCAATGTATAGTTAAACCAAGTACCATCCATTCCCGCTAATCTGATCATATACAACACCTCATCACTCAGCCAGCTAAATGTCTGAGTAGACCTTTCGATATCAAGCATATGCGCCTGCAACTCCGTGTTCGCAGAATTACCCTCTATCAAAGCTGCCGATCCCGTTTCACGACAAAGATTGATCACATCAATGGCAGCTTGGGCTGCCCTTTCCCATTTTTTCGGGTCGGCAGTGGCACTGAACAGTAATTCTCCTTTCTTATTCTTGAAATTGGCATAATCGGGATTGCCGTTGAAAAGATCGGATGCTTGATAACACAATGCCCGTGCCTTCAATGCCATAACCGCTTCCTTATTAAAATATCCTCTCCGTTCACTCTGTTTTGCCGTGCACGAAGGAAGCATATCCATCACCTCGTCACACAAGCGCACGATATAATTGAAACAAGTATCCACGGGACTACGGGGCAACTTCAAAGATTCCACGTCCTGATTCGGATCAAACGAGTCCGGCACAATCATCACCGGTCCATAGCGGCGTACCAGTTCGAAATAATAATAAGCCTTCAAGGCTACCACTTCGGCTTTCCATTCACTCTTATCTTTAGCAGACAAATTATACACGTTATCTATACGGGTAATAAAATGATTGCAAAGTACTATTTGCGTGTAAAAGTCTTTCCGGCAACGCCCGGCATTACCGCTGGATATATTAAACCACGTGTCATTGTAAGGATCCAACACACTCTGCCTTCCGGCAATAATATCCAAACCCGCGGGATGATAATAAAGAGTATTTCTCAAGTAATTGTCGGCAACCAATTCATCAGATCCCGTGTAAGCCACATCATAATATCTCTCGTAAAGATCCTGCATGTAGACATAAGCACTTTTCAACCACACGAAAGCCTGATCATAAGTTTCAAATTCAGAATCTATCGTGGCGATATCCTTCTCCGGCACCACGTCCAACCAACTGTCGCAAGAGCAGAACAGCAGGCAAGGAATAAATAAATAAGCTAATAGACGCTTCATGTTATCTCTGGTTTTAAGTTAGAAACTAATGTTAATACCCAAAGCGTAAGTCTTTTGGATGGGATAATTGAATCCGTTTCCGCCCAATTCCACGTCCCACAATTTAAAATTGGATATCATGAAAGGATTGTTGGCACGGACAAAGAACTTCACGTTCTGCATGTGTAATTTTTGACGGAGTCCCTGCGGCAGATTGTATGCCAACTCCAAGGCGGTACAGCGCAAGAAGCGGCACTCCCGCATGAAATAAGTTGAACGGCGATCGTCCGTGACATTCGCGTCCCAATCTTCCTGTTTGTTATAGGTCGTGATATTCTGCACGGAAAGACGGGGCCAGAACGGGCGGTTATCCACGTTTTTTTCTGTCCAGTGACTCTCGTAGATCTCTTTCAACATGGCACGGTCTTCCTCGAACGGAGACAAAGATTTCGGGTTGATGAAGAAACCCCGCTTGCCGGAGCCTTGGAAAGCAAAACTAAACTCCCAGTTCTTGTAATTGATAAACCCGCTGAAACCATACACCATACGCGGCGTCTCAGGGAAACCGATATGCACGGCGTCATTCACGTCAATCACACCATTCCCGTCCACGTCACGATAACGGATGTCACCCGGCAAAATTCCGGTATTCGCTTGCGGCGAGTTATCGATTTCCGCTTGATCGCGGAACAGCCCTTCGGCGATGTATCCCACCCGTTGAGAAAGCTCGTAACCCGTTTTCAGTTGCCAGTACGGCTTATCCTTCGCCTCTTCCAGTTCCTTGTAAACCGCCTTGTTGTAAGTAAAGGTCCCGTTCAAGATAATCCAAAAGTCTTTATTGAAAGCATGTTGCACTTTAGCGGAAAGATCCACCCCGCGGGCACGAACTTTACCGAGATTGTCCAAAGGATTTACCTCCACACCCACCTGCGCAGGAATAGTGACACGCTGTTCTATGATATTGTGACGCACTTCTTGATAAAGATCAGCATTAACCTCCAGAATATCTTTGAAAAAGCGGGTTTCGATACCGAGATTCACCTGCTCGGAAACCTCCCATTTCACATCCGGGTCACCATAATTTTTGATTTCTTTACGATATACGTTTTGTTGACTTCCCGGTTCTGGATCCTTATAACCCGGTCCACCTACAATTTCCGGCATATACACGAAACGAGGATCTTTTATGATACCATCGTTACCCACCTTACCCCACGAACCTCTTAATTTCAGGAAAGAGATCCATTTATTGATACCTCCTTGCATAAAATTTTCCTTGGAAACGATCCACGCCCCGCTAAGAGCCGGGAAAAAACCCATCCGGTTATTTTTGGTGAAACGCTCGGAACCATTATACCCGAAACTGGCTTCCACGAAATAACGATCCATAAACCCGTAACTACCGCGCATGGAGAAACTCAAATTTCGTTGTTCGAAGCTACCGAATAAATCACCCACGGGAGCGGAATTTGCCTGCAATGCTTGGAATACCGCGGTCAGTGAAGTTTGGTGCAAAGTTGCATCGTCCCCGCCCCATGCTGCTGTATGGATCAAATTACCTTCATACACTAACTGCGTGGAAGAAGTAGATGCCGATCCTCCTTGCATAGGCTTTTGCAACGTCCGGCGTCCATTTTGCAACAGTGTCAAAGTATGCTCGCCCGTCTCAAAATCATAGCCGCCGTTTTCCGCATCCATAGCATAATAAAATGGACTGACTGCAAAAGCATTCATCTCGTACCCGGTTTTTGACAAGGAAGCATTTGCCCTCAATTCCAACCCCTTTACCACAGAGCCTAGATTGTAGATACACTCTATTCTAGTCGTCGCACTATAACGGCTCCGGTCTTGATAAGCACTCTGTATCGCGGCATACGGGTTAAGGGCAACGCCATCACCTTTCCTCACACTTCCGAAACGCAGGTGCGGCCACCCGTGCTCGAAATCACCCGGGTAGGTCGGGGCGAAATTCACCGGCGAAGCGTTGAACGCGTAATAGTAAGCCGATTGTACATCCGGCTGGTTCGGTCCGAAAAAAGGTCCGTGATATTTATCGTAATTTATACTGGAATTGATCAACAACCGGATTCCGGTACTTAAATTCACATTCAGATTGATACGTGATGAAAGCGTGGAATTCTTGATATTCACTTCAAACTGGTTCAACCGGTCGGTTTTCAACATACCTTGGTCATTCACGTAATTGACAGACGCATAATACTGCACTGTTTCGGAACCGCCCCGCACGTTCACGCCCACGCGGTGGTTCACAGAATAATCCTTAAACAGGGTTTTAAACCAGTCGTTGGCAGGGTACACCCAAGAGGGATAATCCTTGCTGCCCGTGCGCTCGATGCGGTTCAAGGAATACTGAGGGGTAGCCCCCGGATTACGTGCCAACAACGCCTCGTTGTACATGCGCATGTAGGTTTGAGGATCCACCACGTCGATTTTATCCGTCGGCATGGAAGCCACCGCCTCGTAACGCACAGAAGTGTACACGCTTCCGGCTTCCCCTTTTTTCGTGGTCACGATAATCACCCCATTCGCACCACGGGCACCATACATCGCCGTGGCGGCAGCATCTTTCAACACGGAAAAACTCTCCATGTCCTCCGGTGCCATACGCGCCAAGTCCAAACGGGAAGATTCTACCCCATCGATCAACACCAGCGGCTCGGAAGCCCCGTTGGACGAACTGATACCCCGAATATAGAACTTCGTGTTCATTTCTTCCTCGGTCAATGCCCCGGGGGCTCCGCCCGTCTGCCAACCGACAATACCGGCTATTTTCCCGGTAAGACTTGCAGTTAAGTCACTATTGGAAGATTTCAGATCCATGGGACGGATGGTAGTAATGGATCCCGTAATGCTCTCTTTTTTCTGCTCACCGAAAGCAACGACAGTAACCTCCGCCAAGTTCTCCGCTGTGGGAGTCAAACGAATGTTCAATTTTTCCTTCCCCTTGATCTCCACCGTTTTCGTTTCAAAACCAATAAAGGAAACCCGTAAAATATCTTCCGGTTTGGCATCAATGGAATATTGTCCCTCTGCATCAGAGGCCACTCCTCTGGTTGTCCCGTGAATCACGACAGTTGCTCCAGCAACAGGATTTCCCTTTTCATCCACAATACGACCTTTCACGGTGATCATGTCCTTTTTATCCGCCACTTGGGCTTTCTCCTGTTTCGTCATGATCAAGATCAAATCACCCTCAATTTGGTAAGTATATCGAGAATCTTTCAACAATACGGTTAGAGCTGAATCGACACTTACGTTACGCACGTTAATTGTAAAACGCTCGTTTTGAACTGCATTTCGGCTATCCCTGAATCCATAAGCAAGCCCCGTTTGTTGCTTTATCTCTGACAGGATGTAAGTTAAATTCCTGTCTATAATATTCAATGTGACTTTCTTTTCGTCCTTTTGTTGCACGTCCACGCTACTCGACGACACGGAAGCGGCTAATTGCACAGGACTCCATAACATCGGCATAAACATGATAAACACACCGATGATAACTTTATTACCCCTAATTTTGTTCATTACTTCTTTTTTTTCCATATATTTGTAAGAATATTAGATGTAAACGTTTTGACTAACGTTTATTACTCGTCACGACCGAAGGCATCTGACCTGCGAAATCAATCCTTACGGCAGTGGCTCAAAAGGGAATCCACTCTCAGCGGATTCTCTTCTTTATTTGATTTCAATCAATCTATATAGTAAGCACCTCCTTCTTTTTTAACGTTTTTATCCAAGATCAACCCAAGGGCTTTCATCACCCAATCGATCGTGGAAGACTTGTCAAACTCAAGACTACATGATTGTCCTTCCAATCCCGGCGCGAGGCGAATATCCACCCCGTACCATTGGGATATATCAAAGACTATTTTATCCAGTCTCATTCCATTGTACTTGAAACTATTCCCTAGCCAAGCGATGTAATCCGCGGGATCTACTTTTTCAACCCGAGTAACACTATCCCGCATCGTGAACACGGCACGTTGGTTCGGCACGATCATCGTTTCCGTTCCCCCGGCTATCATACCAATGCTTCCCTCTACCAGAACAGCCTCGGAAAAAGCAAGTTTTTCACTATAAAACAGATTGAATCGCGTGCCATAGACCTTCACTCGTGTCCCCCCGGCTTTCACGACAAAAGGGGCATCGGATTTCCGCACGTCAAAATAACCTTCTCCTTTCAACTCCACCTGCCGAACAGAATCACGAAATTCCTCCGGGAATCGCAATTCACTCCCCGCATTCAGCATGACCGTGGAACCGTCTGCCAATTGCACGTTATAGGTATACCCGGCAGGAATTACCATTCGAACAATTCGGACGGGCTTTTCCACTGGGTCAGGATTCTCTCCGGACAATTCCTCTCGTTTCTTGTCACCCACGATATACACGTTTCCCTCCTCTTTCACTTCCAAAGTATCTAACGAGAGGATCGCATCATTCTCTTCAGTCGTGATTAACGTCGGTACCTTTATCTCCGCCATGTTGATCAAGGGAGTCTTCTCCACCACTCGCTCCTTTTCAGGCAACATCGTTGTTACCATGAAAAACAACACGACCGCCGCCGCCACGGAACTCCCCGCGTACAACCAACGACGGGATGCTCTTTTCTTCCGCTCCAGTCCCCGCAATCTTGCCTGCAATTTTTCCCCCATCTTCTCCTTGTCCATCCGTGCTATCTGATGTATCTCCTCTACCATCCGTTCCACGACATCCGTCCCCGTTTGCATCCCCTCCTCTTCTTCGGTAAACTCTATCTCACGCGAGAGAATTTCCTTTTTCATCGACTCCGCCCGCTCAATCGCCTTCCCGGCAATTTCCAAATCTTTTCTCTCTTTATTATCCAATTTCTTCATATATTTTTGCCATGCTTTTATTATAAAACAGTTTTCTCCGCTCATTTTTACCTGAGGAGAGTCGTATTTAATATAGTTTAACATCTTGTGTAAAAAAGGTATGTTTGTTAAACGAAGGAATTCTCGCAAATTGCTCATAAGTTGAGCAAAATTCATCTAAAATTGCTCATTTATTGAGCAATTTTTCACAAAAAAACGATATAGAATTTGCATCCGGCAATATCATACCGCTCTGGCATTTCAGGTTCAATTATTAGACTTGCCTCCGATTTGAAACAAAAATAAGGATGACTTGCCTCCGATTTGAAACATTTTCGTATATTTGCAACTGATAATCAATACCAAAGCAATTATCACTTTAAAATAACAACCTCATTAATTTACCTCGTGGGACAATTACCAAATATCATTAAAAAAGAATCTCTTTCACAAAAATAAACACCATGGAAAACACCATCATATTCAACGCCCGCATCCTCACCATGAACGAGAACATGGAGGTGATTAAAAACGGCTCTATCCTGATAGAAAAAAATTGTATCAAAGAAATTCGTGACGGTAAAATCGAGATGCCCGATGCCGAATATTTCGACGCGGAAGGCATGATCGTGATGCCCGGATTCGTGAACACGCACACGCACGTGCCGATGACCATGTTACGCGGGTACGCCGACGACCTTCCCCTTCACACGTGGCTAAACGACCATATCTTCCCGGCAGAGGCCCGTATGGTAACACCAGAGAATGTTGCCGTGGCTACCCGGCTGGCCTTTATTGAAATGATCAAATCGGGTACGACCTGTTTCAACGACATGTACTTCTTCGAGGATATTATCGCCGCAGAAGCCAAGAAAGCCGGAATCCGTGCCGTTATCGGCGAATCGCTCATAGACTTCCCGACTCCCAGTTTTCACACGCTCGACGAGGGTATTGCCCGCTGTGAATCCCTCGTGCAGCAATGGTACGGGAACGACCTGATCCACCCGACGGTTTGCGCCCATTCGCCATATACCTGTTCGAAACAAACCCTAAGAAAAGCAAAAGATATAACGGAAAAATACAATATTCCCCTTCACATCCATGTTGCTGAAACCCGCAAAGAAGTAGAGGACGTCACGGCACAAACAGGTGCCTCCCCTGCCGAGTATCTCTACTCGATCGGCTTGCTTGACCGAAACGTGATTGCCGCTCATTCCGTCTGGCTCAACCCGAAAGAAATCGAATTATATACCCGGACACACACCTCCGTGGCGCATTGCCCGAAAAGCAATCTAAAACTCGCCAGCGGAATCACCGACACGGACACCTACCTGAAAGCGGGGATAAACGTGAGCATCGGAACCGACGGCACGGCAAGCAACAACACACTGGACATGGTAGAAGAAACACGCTTCGCCGCCCTTCTCCCCAAGGGAACACGTTACAACCCGGAAGCTGTAAGCGCCCGCACCGCCCTTCGCATGGCAACCATCAACGGGGCTAGAGCCTTGGGATTAGGTCATTTGACCGGAAGCCTCGAAACAGGTAAACGGGCAGACCTCATCGTGATTCACGCCGATGCCAGCAACATGATTCCCGTGTTCGACGAGTACTCTGCTATCGTGTACGCGGCGAACAGCAAGAACATCCGTTCCTCCATGGTCAACGGCAAATGGATCATGCGAAACCGGGAAGTTCTGAACATCGACAAGATAGCCACCATGCACGCCATGCAACACCTTGTGAATGAATCGAGAAAATGTAATCAATAATTTTCAATCTTCAACTTTCAATTTTCAATTAAATACGTTAGTTTTGCAGACCTTTTTATAAAGAAAGGAGTTTATAAACACTATAAACCCAAATAGATATGGAGAATAAAAATTATGGAGGACTCGACAGCGAGTTTACGGCATACGAAACAGCCGAGATTGTAGTATTACCAGTACCTTACGACGGGACAAGCACGTGGTTGAAGGGAGCGGACAAAGGTCCCGACGCGATTCTTGAAGCATCGGCAAACATGGAACTCTACGATATCGAAACGGATTCCGAAGTTTACACCCGCGGCATCGCGACATTAGACCCGGTAACGGAAGCCTCTTCTCCCGAAGCCATGTCTCAAGAAGTGGAAAAACAAGTTGATAAAATTCTGACAGATAAAAAATTCCCCGTGATACTGGGAGGGGAGCACTCCGTGAGTATCGGGGCATTCCGGGCTTTTGCCAAACACTATGACAAATTTTCTGTCCTGCAATTGGATGCACACTCCGATATGCGCAGCGAATACGAGGGTTCCACCCACAACCACGCCTGCGTGATGGCCCGTGCCAAAGAAGTGGCTACCGTTGCACAAGTAGGCATCAGAAGTTCCGCTATCGAGGAAAAGGAAAACATCATGCCCGACCGTATTTTTTACGCTCACGATCTGCATGATGCCAAAGAGGGTAACAACTGGATGTACATGGTATCCCAGAAATTGCATGACAACGTTTATATCACGATCGACTTGGACGTTTTCGATCCCGCTATTCTTCCGGCCACGGGAACCCCGGAACCAGACGGATTGTATTACCGGGAAGTATTGAATTTCCTGAAACTGATCAACGAGCGCCACAACATCATCGGTTTGGACGTGGTAGAACTTTGCCCCAACGAAATCAATAGATCATCCGATTTCCTTGCAAGCAAACTGATCTACCAGATATTGAGCATGAGGTTTCAAAACCAATGAAACAATTTACGATTTATGATTTACGATTTATGATTCAAAAAAGCGTAAGCCTTGTGCGGTTGGAATCCAAAATCTAAAATCATAAATCACAAATAAAGAAATTGAGTCAATAAGGTCCTCATAATTGTACCTTATATTTTTAAATAAATAAAATGGAAAAGAAAGATTTATTAAAAGACACTATCAAACACATCGACATCAAATCGTATGACTCAACCCAATTGATCGATGCGATGCGCGATATGTCCTTCACCTCTCGCGATACTGCCAGAGCAACTGATATCCTGATGATGATGGTTGGAGAGAAAGAGTGTACTAATATTCTTACCATTGCCGGAAGTACAAGTGCTGCCGGATGTATGCAGGTATACGTGGATATGGTTCGCAACAAAATGGTTGACGTGGTAGTTTCTACCGGAGCATCTATCATCGACATGGACTTGTTCGAGGCTCTGGGTTTCAAACACTACAAGGGACACCAGGACGTGCCTGACATGCAATTGAGAGAACTTTACATTGACCGTATTTACGATACGTTCATCGACGAGGAGGAATTACAAGCTTGCGACCACACGACTTACGAGATCGCCAACAACTTGGAACCCCGTCCTTATTCATCACGTGAATTTATCTGGGAAATCGGGAAATGGTTACACGAGGGACACGCCGTGAAAAAAGACAGCTTGATCCAAACTTGCTATGAATGTGGTGTACCCATCTTCTGCCCGGCATTCTCAGACTGTAGCGCGGGATTCGGTATCGGTAAACACCAATGGGAACACCCCGACAAACACCTGTCGATTGACTCGGTAAAGGACTTCGTTGAACTGACCCAAATCAAGATCAAGGCTGGTACTACCGGACTGTTCATGGTCGGTGGCGGAACCCCGAAGAACTTCGCACAAGACACCGTAGTCTGTGCTGAAATCTTAGGTTTCGACGTGCCTATGCACAAATACGCCATCCAAATCACCGTGGCTGACGTTCGCGACGGAGCATGCTCTTCTTCAACCTTGAAAGAAGCCTGCTCTTGGGGTAAAGTCGACGTTACCTACGAGCAAATGGTTTACGCCGAAGGTACAACCGTTATTCCCGCTATCGCAAGTTACGTTTATCACAACGGACCTTGGAAAGAAAGAGAATATAAAAATTGGAATAAATTATTCCTGAAATAATGAAGAAAGAAAAGGCTGTCTATTTACTTTTTAGACAGCCTCTTCATTTATAACGCATTTTTGCGGAAAATCTCTACACCGTCAAGGGGTAAAATTCCCCACCCATTCTTCCGGGTATATTCTTTCAACTATCCAAGAAATTGCCTATATTTACTTTTCGAAAACGGGAGATGGAAAACAAGAAAATCATTCATATTGATATGGACGCGTTCTATGCTTCCATAGAGCAACGGGATCACCCGGAATACCGGGGAAAGCCTCTTGCCGTGGGAAGAGCGGAGAAAAGGGGAGTCGTGGCAGCTGCCAGTTATGAGGCTCGCCGTTATGGCGTACGCTCTGCCATGTCGTCCATGAAAGCCAAACAACTTTGCCCGGATTTGATCTTTGTCTCTTCCGGCATGGAACATTATAAATCCGTTTCCCACCAAATACATGAAATATTCCGGGAATATACCGATATCATCGAACCGCTGGCGCTTGACGAGGCATTTCTCGATGTCACGGAGAACAAAAAAGGCATCACCCTTGCCGTGGATGTCGCCCGGGAAATAAAGCGGGAAATAAAAGAAAAGCTCGGTTTGATAGCCTCCGCGGGAGTATCCTACAATAAATTCCTTGCCAAGATCGCCTCCGATTACCGTAAGCCAGACGGGTTATACACGATACATCCCGAACGGGCTGCCGATTTTATAGCGAAATTACCCATAGAAGCTTTTTGGGGTATCGGGAAAGTTACCGCCCGAAAAATGCATTCGCTAGGAATACACACGGGGGCAGACCTTCGCAAATGTTCTGCGGCTTTTCTCGCTCGCAATTTCGGGAAAAACGGGGCTCTATACCACGATTTCGCGCATGGAATAGACCCTCGAATTGTTTCCCCCGAACGTATCCGCAAATCAGTGGGTTGCGAAAGTACCTTCGACAACGACTTGACAAACTATATCGCCGTTATCATCGAGTTGTACCACGTGGCAGTTGAACTTATACACAGGCTAGAAACATCCGGTTTCAAGGGACATACCCTCACGCTAAAAATAAAATTCCACGACTTTTCTCAAAAAACACGTAGTGCCAGCGTGGCATATGAACTGAAAACTTTAAAAGAAATTCTCCCTCTGGCAAAAAAATTACTCCGGGAATTAGAACTTACTCAATTTAGGATTAGACTCATAGGACTCTCTGTATCAAATCCTTTCGAGGCGACATCTATTGAAGGACCATTACAATTAAGGTTTGATTTTGATTAATTATGAAACCTTTACGTTTAATTGACGTATATAGGCATACAATTTGAATAAATTATCATGTAACCGAAACTTAACGGAAACGTCACTCGGTTACGATGAAAACCTGATACCTTTGTATCAGTATTCAAAGAGAGACTTCGATTTTTTTTCATAAATTTGTTATTGGTATTTTGGGTCCCCGCTGAGACAGCGCGGACCATTTTTATTTTACCCTGTACACATCCAAAGTACACGGGAGCGTTTTTTTTCCTAGGCAAACCGGGACTGTATTAACACCTAATTCCAACCGTATTCAAACTCTATTAATAAGGTAATAATTCACCTTTTCCAGAGCCCGCCCAGAACTCAAACAGACCAACCATACTCCGGGATAGCTGTGCCACGGCGAAGCAACAGTTCGGCTACGGCAGAATAGCAGGTTCTTCCCGAGAATACAATTGATTTTTTTAAGGGATTATTTCAGTACATAGTGAAACCTTTCGTCGAGAAATACGTTTACTACTATAGATTTCAATGATTAATCTATATAATGGAAATTTAACTATAAGAATTTTCATATATAAAGAAAAGCCGATACCTTTGTATCGGATTTCAAAAGAGACTTCGATTTTTTTTCATAAATTTGTTATTGGTTGCCTCCTGCTGTGACAGCACGAGGCTTTTTTTCTTTCACCGTTGCTAAACTATAAAATCTTTTTTTACCTACAAACGTTTGCACCACTTTTAATAGTGTTAAATATCAGAATAACCACAACAATCTAGTTATCAATAGTGTTGTTTTTCGCTTTAACACTTCCAGAATTGCGTTTTCACAAAAAAAAAGATCGTGTCAACATCTACAACGAGATAACTAACACGACCTTCTATATTTCGAAAATTATATTCTGCTTATTCCAAATAGGTATACCCGTACAATCCGGAACGGTAATTTGACAAGAACTCACGTCCTTCTTCTGCCGAGATAATTCCTTTCTTCACGGAACTCGTTACCCATACCTCGACGGTTCTAGCCATTTTCTTCGGCATAAACTGCACGTATTCCAATACATCCGCGACGGTTTCCCCTTCGATTACCTTATCAATCACGTACTCATCACCTTTCACCTTAATATGAACGGCATTCGTGTCCCCGAACAAGTTGTGCAAATCTCCCAGAATCTCCTGGTAAGCCCCAACGAGGAATACCCCGAAATAATAAGGTTCCTTCCCGTTCAAGTCATGTACCGGAAGGTGGTACGAGAAATTACGCGTAGAGATAAAATTATCTATCTTCCCATCGGAGTCGCAAGTGATATCCTGTAAAGTTGCCGATTTCGTCGGCTGTTCATTTAAACGGGAAATCGGTATGATCGGGAAAATCTGGTCTATCGCCCATGAATCAGGCAACGACTGGAACAACGAGAAATTACAGAAATATTTATCCGGCAATAACTTGGAGATTTTCTTTAATTCGTCCGGTGAATGTTTCGTGTTCACCGCCATATCATATACATCACGGGCTACCGACCAGAACAAACGTTCGATCTGGGCACGGGTATGCAAATCAATCAACCCGAGATTGAACAATCCCAAGCCATCCTCACGAATCTGCATGGCATCATGCCACGTTTCGATTAAGCGGGGCTGGTTCAAGTTCTCCCAAAGGTCATACAATTCTTTCACCAGTTCATGGGCATCCTCGGCAATCTCCTCGTTCTCGTCAAAAGCCGGCAGGCTCGTGCTTGCCAATGCCTCGAAAATCAACACGGAGTGATGCGCCGTCAAGGAGCGTCCCGACTCGGTAATGATATTCGGCTGTTCCAATTCATTCTTCTCGCAAGCATCTACCAGAGCGGAAACGGCATCGTTCACGTACTCTTGAATCGAGTAGTTCATGCTATTGCCACTTGTAGCAGAACGGGTCCCGTCATAATCAACACCCAGTCCGCCCCCGATGTCCACGAAATGTATATTGTATCCCATGTTTTTTAATTGCACGTAGAATTGGGATGCCTCTTTCAATGCCGTTTTGATACGGCGGATGTTCGTTACCTGACTTCCGATATGGAAATGAATCAGTTTCAGGCAATCGGTCATTTTGTTCTTTTGCAGGACGTCGAGCGCTTCCAACAATTCACTGGAGTTCAAACCGAACTTGCTGACGTCACCCCCGGACTCTTCCCACTTTCCGCTACCGGAACTTGCCAATTTAATCCGGATGCCGATATTCGGACGAATTTTCAGGCGCTTGGATATCGCGGCTATATTCCTCAACTCGTTCAACTTCTCGACCACGAGGTAAATATTCCGCCCCATCTTCTGTGCCAACAAGGCCAGCTCGATGTAGTTCTCGTCCTTGTACCCGTTACAGATAATCATGGCATCATCGTCAATATCGATGGATAGCACGGCATGCAGTTCCGGTTTGGAACCAGCCTCAAGACCGATATTATATTTCGTCCCATGACTTACAATCTCCTCCACGACCGGACGCATCTGGTTTACCTTGATCGGGTAAATTATAAAATTTTTCCCCGTGTAACCATATTCCGTGGCAGCCGCCTGGAAACAACTTGAGATTTTTTCGATCCGGTTATCCAGAATATCCGGGAACCGTAATAACACGGGAGCGGACACATCTCTCACCTGAAGTTCCTCCATCAATTCCTTGATGTCAATCCTTGGTCCTCCTACTTTCGGTGTTACCGTCACGTGTCCTTTCTCGTTAATCGAAAAATAGTTCAGCCCCCAACCGTTGATATTGTACAGTTCTGCTGAATCGTCAATGCTCCATTTTCTCATTTCTATTCTAAAGATCTTTAAGGTTGATTGTCCCGCAAAGCTACAATATATTTTTATATATGAGTTTATAAAGTTCATAAAGTTTATAAGGTTTATAAAGTAACGGGTGTCCTTCGGATTATATCTATCGGCAGCCATGCTGCCGTGAATAATAAACTTTATAAACTGATTGATTCCTACAAGTTTTGAATTTCCCGTATCCCATCACGGGTAATCATCAGACGGAAACGCCTGTAATCGACGTTTCCCTCGTGTCGCAATTGAATCAGGAAATTGACGTAGTAAATTTTCTCTCCCTTGATTGCCGTGTAACCCAAATCCCCCTCCGGAACATAAAGTTCATAAGCGTGCTCATCCATCTTCCGGGCAAAATTTCCCAAATCAAAGCGGATAATCTCGTTTACTCCCGAAATGTCATATTGACTATATTCACCTAAAATTTCCGCATCCAACTGTATCCACTTGCGGTAGAGAATAATCTTCTCACCCGCGTACCGGTTGTCGGCAGCCAAGAGATCAGTACGTGCCCGTCGGTTAATAATTTCTTCCGGCACCTTGTTTTCCGATATAAAATCCACCCCGTCTTTGATCTGACCGACCACCTTATCCCCCATACTGATCTTCGTTTTCCGGTCAAAATAATTCTTCCCCAAGCGGTGGACAAAATAGAATCGCATCAATTCCTTGATCCTGTCTTTCAGCATATAACTCACGACCAAAGCCACGAACAAGGGCATAGTAAAATTGCCATACTTCTTTTGAAACGAGAACGCGATTACCGTGGCAAATATCATCGAGAGCCCGGCTGCCAGACTATAATATATCTGCTCGACCAATACCCCGTCCCGTTTTTTCGATGCCTTCAAGAAAAGATCACTTTCCGCGTATTTCTTCAATATCCCCCGCCGATAAATCACCGTCCGGTTCTGCTCCCGACTATCTTTCTCCGCTACCAGATAACCATGCTTCTTCTTGTAGGCTATCTCTTCATGCACCAGTTCCAGCAATTTCTCCTTCTCTTGCTCGTAACACTTCACGTCAAACTCTTTCAACCCGTCCAATAAACGAAACGTGTGAAACTCGATCAAGTTGGAAAGATACTCGTCCCCGAAAGAAAAATAGTTCAACGCTTCTTTCGGCAAACCCTGTACATGAACAATCTTTTTCAACTCCCGATAACGACGGGCAATAATCCGAACACAAGCCACATAGTGCCCTACCATCAATCCCCGTTCATTCACTTCCACCTCGTGATGAATCGCCTTATTCACGCTCCCCCGCAAGGCGCTTTTGAATATCGAGGTGAACATCTTGATTTGGTATTCGTAAGTTTCGATAGACTCCCTCGTGCGTTCCTCTACCAGATGTTGAAACGCATCCTCCAGAAACACGAAAGGGGTCCACTCACCCTCCGCGATTTCCTCCAACGAATAAATCGGGGTAATTAGCCTCACGTTAGAACGCACGTCCTTGTAAAAATCATCTTTCGAATAAGTCGATGCACTGATACCAAGACTATGAGGCACGAAAAACCACGTGTCCATTCTGAACTCGTTCTCCTCCCGGTCACGATCTACCACGTAACCGACCTTAAACTCCACGGAGTATCTGTCATGTAGCTTTACCTGAATATCAATCATAACGAATCTACATCCTAAAATCGTTATGCAATGTACGTATTATTTTCGAGAATATAAAAAACAGAAAGAACGCCTTCAAAAGCGTTCTTTCTTATTTGGTCGAGATGACTGGACTTGAACCAGCGGCCTCCACGTCCCGAACGTGGCGCGCTACCAACTGCGCTACATCTCGTTTCCGTTTTGCGAGGGCAAAGATAATAAAAGTATCAATTATAATCACTATATTTGTGGAAATTTTTTTAGCAAACAATTTTTTTCTTGATATGGATACTATAAGACAAAATAAAGTAGGGCGTTTGATACAACGAGATTTAAGCGAAATGTTTCAGAAAGAGTGTAAAGAATACACCGGAGGTGCAATGTTATCCGTTACTGCCGTGCGAGTTAGCCCTGACATGTCGTATGCCCGGGTATACTTGAGTATTTTCCCGTCCGAACTCGCGGAGAAAGTATTAGGTATTCTGGACGAGAAAAATAAAAACATCCGTTTTATCCTCGGGAAAAAAATCGGAAAGCAAACGCGTATCATCCCGGAATTACGTTTCTTCGTGGATGATAGTCTGGACTACATAGACAAAATAGACAATCTATTGAAGCAATAGAAAACCGTCCACGATGAAACTGTCGATATTCATTGCCCGGAGGTACCTGTTCTCGAAAAAGAAACAGAACGCCATAAACATTATTTCTATCATCAGTATGGTAGGAGTTATGATAGGCACGACCGCGTTGATTGTCGTACTTTCCGTGTTCAATGGCATCGACACGTTACTCACCACAGTAACAGACAGCTTCACTCCCGACCTGACGGTTTCTCCCGCGCAAGGAAAATTCGTCGCCACCGACTCCCTACTGCTGGAACAGTTGGAAAACATGCCCGACATCGCGTCTTTCGATGCCGTCGTGGAAGAAAATTCACTGGTAAAATTCGGTGATAAACTTGTCCCCGTGATAGTGAAAGGAGTCGAGGAAGATTACGCCCGCCACGCGGGAATTGCCCCCACCATCATTAGCGGGAAATTCAGTCTTGAAGAAGAAGACAAACCGACCGTGGTACTCGGGTACGGTATTGCCGCCGCCTTGCGCACCCGCCTTGGCATGCAATCACCGGTAACATTCTATTACCCGGACAAAACCGCATCGTCGGCATCCATGTCGGCATTAAACAGTCAAAGGATATACCCGATTGGAATATTCTCCGCGCAACAGGATATTGACGGGAAATACGTGATTACCGGAATAGAAACCGCGAGAAAATTATTCGGGGTTCCAGGGGAAATATCCAAAATAGAGATTAAACTGAAAAATCCTGACAACCTCGCGTCTTTTAAAACATCACTCGCGACGGAAGTGGGAACAAAATACAAGGTACTCGACAAGTATGACCTCAACCGTTCGTTCTATGCCATGATGAAATCCGAGAAACTCGCGGTATTCCTAATCTTGTTGTTTATCCTACTGATTGCCTCATTCAATATCGTGGGCTCCGTTTCAATGTTGATTATAGACAAGAAAGAAGACATCGGCGTCTATCAAGCCCTAGGAATGACAAAAGAGAAACTCGTTTCAATCTTTAAACTGGAGGGGAACCTAATCACGGGAGTCGGGGCTTTCGCCGGACTTATCATCGGAACCGGACTTTGCCTGCTGCAAGAATATTACGGTTTCATCACCCTCGGCAACGGCAGTTACATCATCAACGCTTACCCCGTGAAAGTCGTTGCCTCGGATATATTGATTATCATGCTCACGGTCATTGCCATCGGGTACATCGCCTCGCATTTCCCGGTACGATACCTCGTGAATAAAATTGTCAAATCGTAAATGATATATATATGTATAAACTTCTGATACTCTCGTTCACGCTTGCCCTTTTCACGCTTCCATCCACGGGACAGGAAAAAGAGCATATCGTGTTGATAGAAACCAGCATGGGCAATCTCAAGGCCAAATTATACAACGACACCCCGATTCACCGGGACAACTTTATCGAATTGGCGAAATCCGGTCAGTATGACGGGACACTATTTTACCGGGTAATCAAAGACTTCATCATACAAGGCGGTTCCGCGGACAGCCGTAACGCGGTTGCCGGTCAGGAACTGGGATATGGTAGAGAAATCACGATTGATGCCGAAATCAAACCGCACCACTACCATAAAAAAGGAGCTTTGGCTGCCCCCCGGCAACCGGACGAAACAAACCCGCTCAAGAAGTCGGATATCTCACAATTCTATTTCACCGTCGGGAGAAAATACCCGCCGGAAGAACTGGAGCATATCGAGAAATCGGTAAACGTGCCCATCAAGAGGGCTATCCAGAATAAATACTATACCCCGGAGAAAAAAGCGATTCTGGATTCTTTAAAAGCACAAAAGAATGTACCGGAATTCCGAAAAATAGCCGACAAAATCAAGGCGGACATCGCCCATGACTGGGAAAACAACACTGAAAAACTCTTCATGGACGAGGCTAAAAAACAAGCATACACGACAGAGGGCGGCGCACACAGTCTGGACGGCGAATACACGGTGTTCGGGGAATTGATTGAAGGTTTTGACATTCTTGACAAAATCGCCGCTTTACAAACAGATAAAAAGAACCGCCCGTTAAAAGACGTGAGAATAATTCGAGTAAAAATAATTGAATAATGATAGCACACAAACACGTATTATTATGGTGTAATCTTCTATGGGCAGGCGTTATCTTTTTCTTATGCGCCATTCCCTCGAGTTCCATACCGGACCCCAAATTGAATATCCCGCATTTGGATAAGGTCGTCCATTTCGGCATGTTCTTCATCATGTCCGTCTTCCTATGCGATGCCTTACGCCATAAACTATCCTCACGTGCCTGCTACTTGATTGCCATCGGGTTCAGTTTCGCGTATGGCGGCTTGATAGAGATACTTCAATACAAATATTTCCATCGAGGGGGCGACTGGTGGGATTTGCTCGCCGATGTACTCGGCGGAATCGCGGGATGTTTATTATATCCCACGGCAAAAAAAATAATGGATAAACTTGTAGCCCGTTTCTGTAAAAATATTCGAGATAAAAATTGAAGTTCTCGAATAATTGAAATGTATCAGACTTTTTTATTACATTTGCAAACCAAGGATTTCAAATTTTTGAGAAGATGTTAGATAAGATTAAACAACTCCGTGATGAAATAGCAAACTTCCAAGCCGGTAGCTTGGAAGAAGTAGAGCAATTTAGAATCAAGCATTTAAGCAAGAAAGGTTCTATCGCCGCTCTTTTTGACGATTTCAAAAGCGTCCCCGCAGACCAGAAAAAGGCTGTCGGACAGGAGTTGAACGTGTTGAAGAATACGGCTTTAGCGAAAGTAAACGAACTGAAAGAATTGTTGAGTAACGCCGAAGAGGGACTCAGCGGGATGGATTTAACCATGCCGGGCAATCCCATGAAACTCGGGACTCGCCATCCTCTGTCTATCGTTAAAAACGAAATTCTAGCCATCTTCAACAGACTTGGTTTTACCGTGTCCGAGGGACCCGAAATAGAAGACGACTGGCATAATTTCTCCGCGTTGAACTTCCCGGAAGAACATCCGGCACGCGACATGCAAGACACGTTCTTCATCCAGAAAAATCCCGATATCGTGCTTCACACGCATACCTCATCCGTGCAGGTACGCGACATGGAAGCACATCAACCGCCCATTCGTTTGGTTACCCCGGGACGGGTGTTCCGCAACGAGGCGATTTCGGCGCGGGCACACTGTATTTTCCACCAGATTGAGGCACTTTATATCGACGAAAACGTTTCTTTCGCCGACTTGAAGCAAACCCTCACCTACTTTGCAAAAGAACTGTTCGGTGCGGACACACGAATCCGTCTGCGTCCCTCGTTCTTCCCGTTCACCGAACCGTCGGCAGAAATGGACGTATCCTGTACATTGTGCCACGGGAAAGGCTGTAACGTATGCAAAGGCACGGGTTGGTTAGAAATCTTAGGTTGTGGAATGGTTGACCCCAACGTACTCGAACTAAACGGTATCGACAAAGAAAAATATACCGGATTCGCGTTGGGAATGGGAATCGAACGTATCACGATGTTGAAATACGGCATCAAAGACATACGTCTTTTCTTCGAGAACGACATCCGCTTCCTTGAACAATTTTCGGCCGCAGGCAAATAATATATAAACACAACACAAGAGAGATGAGGATGCCGTTCACGCGGCTCCTCATTTTTTATTCACCCAAAACGCTTTATATGAAAAAAACGATTCTTTTGCTACTCGTCGCCCTTTTCCCTGTCATCTCGGGATGTAAAGCACAATCTCCCGTATCGGAAGAAGATAAAGCAATCCTCTCCCGGTTTTTCGAGTATGCCTCGGGAAAAGAATTACATCGGCTTCCCGTGAACGAACGAATTGTTGCTATCGGTCAATTCTTTATCAATACCCCCTACAAAGGCGGCACCCTCGAAATCAACCCGAAAGAACAACTCGTAGTGAACCTGCGGGAATTCGACTGTGTAACATTCACGGATAACGTGCTTGCCTTGGCTCTATTGAAAGAATATACCCCTCGACAGACAGAGGCCTACTTGAAGAATTTACAAAAGATTCGCTACCGGGACGGCGAAATCACCGACTACACTGCCCGGCTTCATTACTCCACCGATTGGTTGCACGAGATGAGCCTAGACAGCATTGTAAAAGACGTCACCTTGGAAAACGGAGGCATCCCCTTCCCTAACAAAGTGGGTTTCATCTCCCGAAACTGGCAGAAATATCCTGCCCTCGCACAAGATTCCCTTCTCGCAGGAAAAATGCTCCGGATAGAGAACAATATAAACCTCCGGAAATACCATTATATTCCCAAGGACAAGGTATCCGCCGCGACCGGGCAAATTCAACCGGGAGATATTCTGCTCATCACGACAGACAAAAAAGGGCTCGACACCGCCCACGTGGGAATAGCCATAGAACAAAACGGGCAGATTCACTTGCTCCACGCGTCACTTTCCGCCAAGAAAGTGGTCATTTCAGAAGTACCCCTCCCCGAATACTTGCAAGGCATTCGCTCTCATTCCGGAATAATAATTGCCCGTCCCTATCAATTTTAAATGTAATTAACATCCAAAACGCCATCTAACACGTATATTTGGTCAAATAATTGTAACAAAATTTGATATTAATCGTGGAATTTGAATATAAACCTAAAATCAAAAGAATATGAGAAAAGTATTTATCGGAACACTTGTCGTGTTAACCATAGCGATATTAAACGGGTGCGGTAGCCGGAAAATAGCACGGGTAGACCCGAGCGAAACAATAGACCTCAGCGGACGCTGGAACGATAGCGACTCCCGCATGGTGTCGGACGAGATGATTGGCGACCTACTGACATCCGCATGGATACCCCGCTACCTGAAAGCAAATGACAAACGCCCGGTAGTCGTAGTCGGATTAGTCGAAAACAAGAGCCACGAACACATCAACTCGGAAACCTTCATCAAGGATGTCGAGAAAGCCATTATTCGTGACGGCAACATCCGTCTAGTCGTGGCAGGAGAGAAACGAAACGAGCTACGGAAAGAACGTGCCGAACAACAAGACTACGCCTCCCCCGAAACCACCAAGAAATGGGGTAAAGAACTGGGCGCCGACTTTATCCTGCAAGGCACCATCAACAGCATCGTGGACTCGTACAAAAAGCAAAAAGTGGTAACCTACCAAATCGACTTGCAACTCACCAACATCGAAACCAACGAAGTGGTATGGATGGGCGACAAGAAGATAAAGAAACATATCACGGATAGAGCATTCTAATTAGTTCATAAAGTTTATAAGGTTCATAAAGTTTATAAAGTAGTCCCATAATGATACACATTCATCATTCATGCTTCAGTAGAAATACAATAAGGATTCATAAACCTTATGAACCTTATAAACTTTATAAACCTTACAAACTCTTTGGACTCATTATCATCCTCTTCCTCTTTTCCGGGTGTGCCACGTGGTACCAACGCACGGCTGAATTCCAATCGGCAGTGACTGCCGGCAACTTCGAAAAGGCAAACAAGCTACTGGATAAAGATAAAAAACAAGCCACCGGGAAAAACCGGATTCTTTATTACTTGAACAAGGGATACGTGGAGTTCATGCTCGGGCAACCCGAGAATAGTAACAAGTACTTTGAAACCGCCGAAAACTTGATTGACGAGCAACACCGCAATCTCGGGGCAGAAGCGGCAGCCTTGGTAACGAATCCCGAAATGCGTCCCTACCAACCGGAAGACTTCGAGGTAATCATGATTAATTTCTACAAGGCATTGAATTATCTTGACCTGAATGACATGGAAGGTGCGTTAGTCGAAGTCAGGAAAATAAACATCAAACTCAATCAACTGAACGACAAGTATCCCGACCACAAAAATCGTTACCAGCGGGACGCTTTCGCCCACTTGCTTATGGGATTGATTTACGATGCATCGGGCGACGCCAACAACGCTTTCATCGCCTACCGTAACGCTTACGAGGTATATCAATCCGACTACGTGAAGAACTTCGGCGTACAAGCCCCGGAACAATTAAAACAAGACTTGATGCGTTCCGCATACAATTGTGGCTTCACGGCAGAATTGAAGCAATACGAAAAAGAGTTCAACACCACTTACAAACATACCCCTGCCCCCGCGAATGGGCAACTCGTCTTTTTCTGGCTGAACGGGATGGGACCCGTGAAAGCGGAGTGGAGTATCAATTTCGCCAAACAGAAAAGAGGTGATGGGGCTATCGTGTTCCACAACGACGAATTCGGATTCACCTTTCCATTCTTTTTTGACTCCCGCTACTCGGACGACGAACGTAAAAGTATTGCCGACCTGCAAATGCTAAGAGTCGCCTTCCCCAAATACATGGAACGCCCGCCCTTGTACGCCAAAGGCTCTCTCGTGCTTGATGCCAAAACCTATCCCTTGGAAATTGCCGAAAACATCAACGAGATTGCATTCAAAACCTTACGTGACCGTATGGTACGCGAATTTTCCACGTCACTCTTGCGTGTCGCGGCAAAAAAGGGACTTGAATACACGGCTCGAAAGCAAAACGAATGGCTCGGATTCGCCGTCGGCATCGCCAACTCTCTGACAGAAAAAGCGGATACCCGCAACTGGCAGACTCTCCCCTATTCCATTTCTTACACGCGTGTCCCCCTCGACGCCGTAACAAACAACATCTCCCTGCAACTCACCACCCGCAACGGCTCCCGCAACACGGACCAAATCACCATCGAGGGTGGCGGCAAGAAAACCCGCTTCCATGTATTCCAAACCATGGATTCCCGCCAATTCTAACCCGCTCGCGCAATATACCCGAGCAAATACCATTCCCTATATCTTGAGTAGGATTACGATAGGTCTTCAATAGCAATAAGTCGGCTTTATTCAACGTTCGCAAGCCGAATACGGTAGGAATACTTACAGAATACTGCTTCACTTCGTGTTCAAATTGACTAATCGCAATCCCGTTGGACGTTTCGTCAATTCAAAAAAAGGGACTTGCGACAAAATTAAAACCACCCCGGAAGAAGCCCTACCCGCATAATTTTGATTAATGTCATCTCTCGTCACGTACCCCTCTTTCAATATTTTATTTACCGCATATTTAAAAATTTCAATCCTGATTTTCCCTTCATTTCCGTTAGAAGTAATTCTTTTCACCTCTCCCCAATTTACCTCGAGTATTTTATTTTCCTCCCCGTTCTCCCGCTTCAACGTCTTACCAGCCAAAGGGATAATGTATTCGCTCCAAATCGAATCGAAATCAAGCCCCCGAGAATCAATACTCTCGCCACGCTCGACCGGAGAGCACTTATTTTCCTCTTCTCCTAAATAAATAATCTTGATTCCCAGTTTTTTAGCGACCTTTTCGGCATCATCCATCACGCTACCACTTGTTACCATTATCGCCCTCGTGCAATCAAAATATTCTTTCGCACCACATAACTCCATCACCATTTGTCGATTGATTTTTCTCGTCCCTCCCCCGTAATTCTTCACTTGAATGGCTATTTTCTCATCCCCTTCCCAAGCAAAAATATCGACTCCCCAATCTCCCGTTTCCGGGGTGATTTCAACTCTATATCCTTGCTGACGAAAATAATCGCCAACAAACAATTCATATTCTCTCGGTTTCATTAATCTCTCAAATTAGCAAAAGGTCGTTTACCAAAATATTCTTTCTTAAATGATTGTATCAATTCTCGTTCCATTTCTTCCGGCTCCTCTACCGGCTTCCAACATATTAACAAATCCCCGGCATTCTCTATTTGCCAAATAAATCTACCTCCCCAATGACCGATATTTTTTCCCTGCCCAAACTTCAAATATTGCGACAAACGGGAATGTAACGTTGCACTTCGCCCTCCCGCTTTCCCGATATAAATCACGGGAGTACCAACTACCCAGTTTTCATTCAATTCATGTAACGATACATTAGGATTTTTCCCTTTAAAAAATCCCCCGCTTCCCTCTTCCAAGAAAGTCGGTTCCCCTTCCTGCACGTGCAACACGAGATAAACACCCTTCTCTTTAGAAATACAAGAAGCATCTTGCCATAACTCGTTTATTGACACAAAACCAATAAACCCTTCTCTTTTCAATTCTTCGATAGATTTAAATTTCATTCTATTAAACTATATCATTTCATTCTATTAAACTATATCTCGAAATCACTCAAATTTATTTACAAATCTATTAACATAATAAATTATCTAACACTCACTACATTTCCATGTTTATCTAAATAAAAAGTATGTGTTTCTACTACATATCCACCAAAACTATTTTTAGCTCTATACGTGTGAGTTACTTTAAAACCACTATCATATTCAGACACGCTTGACCAAGTAACCGACTCATAACTCTTAGGATCTTTCAAAAGATTATCTTTCAAATAATAAACGACATAATCTTTCACCTCCCATTCTTCGATTTCTCCTGAAGAAAAGAAACTACTTATTACTCCCACAAAAAAAAGAATAACAATTATCCCTGTCGCAATTGAACCTGTTTTCTTATTATCCATAGTTAATTTTTATTAATACATTAAAACCTTTCCTCCCATTTCACCATATTATCGACGAGTAAACTCTCCTTGTTTTAATAATTCTAACGTACGAATAGCCCATTCATCTTGCAAATTTACCGCTTTCTGCAACCAATATTCAGCCTTCTTTAGATTCTCTTTCGTTGTATTCCATTTTTCAATTGTTCCATCCCCCAAACACTTATTATTCAAATATAGCGACACTAACCAACGTATCGCTTCGACATTTCCTTGTTCCGCACTTTTTTCTCCCCAATATATAGCATTCTTAATGTCAACATCTACAACGTCCCCCCATCCATAATACATCAAACACAAATTAAATTGCGATGAAGAATGTCCACTTTTAGCTCCTTTTTCAAAATACTCCCGCGCTATTGAAAGATTTCTTTCCACTCCACAACCTGTCATATACAATCTCCCCAATAAATATTGTGAATCTAATTCTCCTTGAGACGCCGCTAACTTTGCCCAATAAAGTACCTTTTCATAATCTTGTTTTACACATTGTCCAAATAAATAGATATGGGCAAGAGCATTTTGAGCTCCGGCATGCTGTTGCAATGCGGCTTTCTGAAACCAACAAAGCGCCTTATCAAAATTAGCTTCTATTCCTTTGCCATCAAAATAACAAATAGCAAGCCAATATTGAGCCTCTACATTCTCTCTATTTGCAGCCCGTTCAAACCATAAAAAAGCTTGTTGATAATCTTGTTTTACTCCTTTCCCCAACCAATAAAAGTATCCAAGATTATATTGTCCAATACAATCTCCTCGCTCCGCAGCCTTTTGTATCCAACTAAAAGCCTGTTGATTATTTTTTTCACATCCTAAACCATTGGAATATAAATATCCTAATTGAACCTGTGCATCTGTACAATTCTGAATTGCAGCTTTTTCGTACCAATAAAAAGCTTCTTCATAATTTTTTCTGACACCTGTTCCTTCTTGATAGCACCGTCCTAAAACACACTGTGCAACAGAATCATTCAACAATGCTGCTTCTTGCCAACATTCCAAAGCTCTCAAAGTATCAAGTTTAAGGAAAAGACTATCTCCTTGTTTACGCCATTCAATACCACTTTTCGCATTTTCACTTGTAGCTTTTTTATCATCTTTTCTTATTCCAGTACATCCAATCACAAAAATTGAAATTACACATATCACTATTTTCATAAATGTCTATTTTATAAATACCGCTTCACTTCGTGTTCTCTAGGTTTCATTAATCTCTCAAATTAGCAAAAGGTCATTTACCAAAATATTCTTTCTTAAATGACTGTATCAACTCTCGTTCCATTTCTTCCGGCTCCTCTACCAGCTTCTAACACATCAATATTTCATTCTAACGGAATTAATGCAAAATCTAAAAATATGCATATCCGACATAGCATCATATTCCTCGACCAAATTATCAAAATCACGTTTTAAGTCTTCAACAAAACTGTTGTATGAAAACCTCTCTTTTTCTTCTAAATCATATTTCTCCCAATATTCCCTGATTGTCATCGCATAGCAATACTTATCTTTTCATATCATCTTTATCTAATATCTTTAACAATCTCTTTTCAACCTCATCAGCAACTAACATCACGAACTCTTGCATCCTTTCTTGTTGCCTTTCTTCCAATTGCTCAAAAAGTTCTTCTCCTGGAGTGATACCAACCTCTAATTCATCCTCGTCTTCCCAAGCTAGTTTTTGATATTTATATTGAAATACTTTATCATTATCCATCTTTTTAATTTCTTCTATATAAGGACTTTCTTTATATTTCGGACATACAACATCAATTACTTGAAATTTATTTTTATACGCCTCTATCAATTTATCTCTATCTACACGAAAATTATTTTCAGATATATCAAGCAACGCTTCACTCCCACAATGCCTAAACCAACATTCTGGCTCATCCTTACTATCGTATACTGGAATTTTCCCATTCAATCCTAAGGCTTTTATTATTCCTTTCCACCAATCATCACCTTGCACTAATTTACAATTTCCCCGACAATTTCTTTTGCATAAAAGAACTTCCTTTAGCAACCAAAAATCTTTTATTTCAATTTTTAACCCATTTATCTCGAATTCCGTACGCCTCCAATATATCACCAAATGCAGTAACTCTTGAACCTCTTTAGAAAATTCTTTACAATTCACAACCATAAAAGTCCCTTCTTGTTGTCCTTTCAGTTTCTCCGCAATCCGTATCGCATCAGGAACTCTCTCAGACCTCCCCCGCATATTAAAACTTATTTTTATTTCCATATCATCTCAATTTTATATATCCACCTTTCTTCTCAAACATAGCAACATAAGTTTTATTCCCCACCCTCGCTGAAACCTGACTAGCGGGAAGCGGTAATTTATCCCCACGTTCGTACAACCCTTGCTGATTAATCTTCTCTGCGATTTCTGTCGCTGTCATCGGCTTTTTTTCGTCTTTCAAGACTTTCTCGATAACTTCATGTAACTTCATCATTTTTTCTCATTTTTATTCCTTCCGCCAGTCCCCGATGCGGAAAAATACATACACGAAAAAAGCGTGGGTACTGTATGCTTATCCGGTAAAGTGGCTCTGGTAAACCATTGGTACAAATAAACAACAACCCACGCTCAACCGGTATATATGAAATACATATACGGCAAGCATGAACGTCATTCGTTTGTGTTCCTGTACCTTGAAAATTTACCAGACTTTCTTTACCAAGAATCAAACAAAACGCTTCAATATAAAATATGTCCACCACGTGACATCTCCATGCCCGTGATGCAACAAATTTACAATTTTATCACGAAATAAACAACGTTCGTGGGTTGTTGCAAGAACTTTAATTTATGACAAAGAAAAACGGGAACAGGGACAGAATATGGCACGCACTCGAAAAAAATATTATCTTTAAACCGTTTTACACGACATATTATGGCAAAAAGCGACTACACCAAGCGATATTTATACATCATCCGCAATGTACAGGAACACCCTTACATCTCCGGTAAAGAATTAATCGAACACGTGTCACGGCAACTCGTTCTACACGACTCGGAAGCCACCTCCTTCTCTACCCGCACCCTGAAACGGGATTTACAAGAAATACGTGACAAACTCGGTTTTGCCATAGAATGGGACAACCGAAGAAAAGGATATTACATCCCTGACAATGACGAGGCAAACGACCCGGAGGGAATCGCCCGCTTCTTGGAGTCTTTCGAGATTCTAAACTCCCTGAACGCGGACAACGGGCTGTCCCGCTTTGTTTTCCCGGAACACCATCACCCTTCCGGTACACAACACCTCTACCCCCTTGTTCAAGCGATGAAAGAAAATCGGCTTATCACTTTCAATTACTACAAATTCCGGGAACAATTAATGACCTCCCGCGAAGTAGAACCATACGCCGTGAAAGAATGCAGGGGACGCTGGTACCTAATCGGGAAAGAATCCGGTTCGAACATATTTAAAACATTCAGCTTAAACTACATCACGAACTTAAATATCACCCCACGCGCTTTCAAGAGAAATAACACTATCGACATCAACCTCTCCTTCCGGGATTCTTTCGGGATTATAAACGACGAGAAATTTCCCGTCGAGGACATCACCCTATCGTTTGACGCCCTTGACGGGCAATACATAAAAACGAAACCCTTCCACCACTCGCAACAAATCATAAAGGACACTCCCGACGAGTTCTCCATCACCCTTCGCTTGCGCATCACGAACGATTTTGTCATGGAACTCCTTTCCAGAAGCCGCTCCCTGCGAGTTATTCAACCATTAAATCTCAAGGCAAGAATCAACGAAATCTATCGGCAAGCCTTACTACGCAACTCCTGAAAGCCCCTAGAAATTCACGACCTTTTACCTTGGATTATTGGAATCACCAAACAACCATACATCACGAACACATTAAATATAAAAGACAAAAAAATCGCCAAATCCGTTACTTGGGTTTGGCGATTTTCTTGTTAAATTAAAGTGCCTTACTTCTTCATCATCTCCCCGAAATACTTGTAGAATAACGGGATAGTCGTGATTCCGTTGTAGAACTGCTCCAACGGGTAGTTCTCGTTCGGCGAGTGGATAGCGTCAGAGCCTAAACCGAAGCCCATCAGCACAGACTTGATGTCTAACACTTCTTCGAAAGTGGCGATGATTGGGATACTTCCGCCGGAACGTACCGGAACGGGTTGCTTTCCGTACACTTCCTCGTATGCTTTTTCGGCAGCCGCGTAAGCCGGAAGGTCAATCGGGCACACGTAAGAAGGTCCCCCATGCAGGTATTCCACTTTTACCTTCACGTAATCGGGAGCGATAGACTCGAAATATTCCTTGAATAATTTCGCAATTTTCTCGTGCTTCTGGTTCGGAACCAAGCGGCAGCTAATCTTGGCGTAAGCTTTTGACGGCAAAACGGTTTTTGCACCTTCTCCAGTGTAACCGCCCCAGATACCGCAAACGTCAAACGTCGGGCGAATACCCGTGCGCTCGTTAGTGGCGAACCCTTCTTCGCCTTTTACTTCTTTGATATCGAGAGATTTCTTGTAATCTTCCAAATTAAACGGAGCCTTTGCCATTTTAGCACGTTCCTCGGCACTTACTTCCAGCACATCGTCGTAAAAACCGGGTATCGTGATATGTCCTTTCTCGTCCTGCATCTCGGCAATCATCTTGCACAACACGTTGATCGGGTTTGCCACCGCACCACCGAAAATACCGGAATGCAAGTCAGCGTTCGGTCCGGTCACTTCTACCTGCCAGTACGCCAAACCTCTCAACCCGGTCGTGATAGAAGGTACATCGGGAGCAATCATACTCGTGTCGGAAACCAGAATCACGTCAGCTTTCAGCATATCTTTATGCTCTTTGCAGAACTTCGGCAGGTTAGGAGAACCAATCTCTTCCTCTCCCTCGATCATGAATTTCACGTTGCAATTCAACTTGCCGGACTTCACGAGATACTCGAAAGCCTTGGCATGCATGAAAGCCTGTCCCTTGTCATCGTCAGCCCCGCGAGCCCAAATCCTGCCGTCCTTGATAACGGGTTCGAAAGGCTTCGTGTTCCACAAGTCGATCGGGTCAACCGGCATCACGTCCATGTGCCCGTAAACCAACACGGTCGGGAGAGCAGGATCTATGATCTTTTCCCCGTACGCCACGGGATTTCCGTCTGTTTCATACACTTCTGCCCGGTCAGCCCCGGCGGCTAACATGATCTTGGTCCATTGCTCGGCACAACGGTACATATCCGGCTTATGCTCGGACAATGAAGAGATTGAAGGAATCCGGATTAACTCGAACAACTCGTTCAGGAAACGCTCCTTGTTCTCTTCCACGTACTTTTTGATTTCTTCCATTTACTTGAATATATATTGATTAATAAATAATAAACACGCTTTCGCCGTGTAAATATAATATATTCGGGTGAAGGAATCAAACGGTACGCGTAAAAAACGCTCCCGTTTAATCCCTTCACCCGGTTGCAAGTTACAGGTTTACAAGTTATAAGTTCAATACCCAAAACCTGCAACTTGCTAAGTTGTAACTTGTAACTGTTTTGACAAACGTATTTATCGAAACTTTTCAACATTTCAACATGCTATCTAAGATTAATTTTCTATTTTTGCCAAGTGTTTCAACTAATGATTTAGATATGTCAAATTTGCCCGAAATTAAAGTTTTCGCCGGAGAAAACAGTCGATACATTGCGGAAAGCATCGCTAGTTCTCTTGGGCTTGAGCTCGGTAAAAAAACGTTTACAAGATTCAGTGACGGAGAATTCGTCACCTCTTTCGACGAAACGGTGAGAGGGGAACATGTGTTTATCGTTCAATCAACCTTCCCACCAAGTGATAATCTCATGGAGTTACTCTTGATGATTGACGCGGCTAAAAGAGCGTCAGCCTATAAGGTAATCGCGGTAATTCCCTACTTCGGGTTTGCCCGTCAAGACCGGAAAGACAAACCGCGTGTTGCTATCGGGGCAAAACTTGTAGCCAATATGCTGCAAGCTGCCGGGGTAGACCGTGTAATGACGATGGACTTGCATGCCGATCAAATCCAAGGATTTTTCGATATTCCGGTAGATCACTTGTACGGTTCCACGATATTGATTCCTTACATCAAATCGTTGGGATTAAAAGATTTCGCCATAGCTTCTCCCGACATCGGTGGTGCCAAGCGAGCCAATTCGTGGGCAAAATACTTCGATTCGGGCTTGATCATTTGCCACAAAACCCGTATCAGAGCCAACGAAGTAGCCGACATGAAAGTAATCGGAGATGTTGAAGGCAAAAACATTATCATCGTGGATGATATGATTGATACCGCGGGTACAATTTGCAAGGCTGCCGATATGCTCGTTGAGGCGGGAGCAGCCAGTGTACGTGCCGTGGCTACTCATGCCGTTCTCTCGGGCAAAGCATACGAGAACATCGAGAATTCAAAACTCACGGAAGTGATCTTCACGGATTCCATTCCGCAAAAACAAGAATGCTCGAAAATCAAGGTATTGCCTATCGCCCCGATGTTTGCAGACACTATCCGCAACATTTACGAGCACAAGTCCATTAGCGACCATTTCCTTATGTAACTTTTCTTTCTATAATAAAAGTTCAAAATCACAAGAGGCTGTCCAACACAAACGGACAGCTTCTTCGTCTTCACGAGAAAGATACCCCAACTTTTACACACCGCTCACGTATAACATTTATACAACAAAAAAAATAAAGGTTATGAAAACAATATTACATAGAGCTGAAAGCCGGGGATTTTTCGACCACGGGTGGTTAAAAACCCACCATACATTCAGTTTCGCGGATTACTACAACCCGCAACGCATTAATTTCGGGGCTTTACGAGTTCTCAACGACGACCGGATTGAAGGCGGCACGGGATTTGACCTGCACCCGCACCAGAACATGGAAGTGATTTCCATCCCGTTAAAAGGGGATTTGGAACATCAAGACAGCCTCGGTCACAAAGATACCATTCAAGAGGGTGAAATACAAGTAATGAGTGCCGGAACGGGTATCATGCACAGCGAGTACAACCGGAACGACGACCGTCCCACCGAGTTCTTGCAGATATGGGTATTCCCGAACAAGAAAAACGTTCCACCCCGATACGAGAACGCCGTTATTTCCGATCTGGTACAACGCAACGAAATCAGTGAAATTGTATCTCCCTACCCCGGGAACGCCAAAGGGCTATGGATATATCAACAGGCTTGGTTCTCCATCGGCGATTTGGACAAAAACGTACTGCAAAGCTACAAGATGAAATCAAAAGACAGCCTTGGCGTCTACATTTTCATCATCGAGGGCGGCATCACGATAAAGGAGCTGGAATTGAAACGCCGTGACGGTGTAGGCGTGTATGACACGGAAGAAGTCGAATTCAAAGCCACAGAAAAATCACGGGTATTATTTATAGAAGTTCCACCCTATCAATAATATATAACACACGTGAAAAAACCGTATCCCCAAAGATACGGTTTTTTTCATGTCAACCCTGTATCAAGTTAACCTCCTCTAAAAAAAGAGGACTTTTACAAACCAAAACAAATCTATCCCGTAAGGAAAAACCAGTATTATCATTTTTCAAACAAAGAACACAAATGACACCGGAAGATATAAAACAACTTGTTGCCTTTCAAGTAAATGAAATCACGGAAAGTAAAATTTACAGCCGACTGGCAAACATACAAAAGGACACGCACAACAGCGAAGTATTGAAGGAGTTATCCGCCGAGGAACTCAAACACTACCATATCCTAAAAAAATACACGGGCAAAAGCCCTTCTCCCAAGCACTGGAAAATCACACTCTACGTGTTGATTGCCCGTTTTTTCGGTCTTACTTTCGGGATAAAGCTCATGGAGAAAGGAGAAGTTCACGCGCAAGACTCTTATCGTAAATGGGCAGACGAGAAAGATTTGCAGACCATGGCAGACGAGGAAGAAGTACACGAGAACAAACTCATCGGACTGCTTGATGAAGAAGGGCTCAATTACATGGGAGCAGTGGTACTGGGACTGAACGACGCTCTGGTAGAATTCACGGGAGCCTTGGCAGGTTACACTTTCGCCCTGCAAAATCCCAAACTGATAGCCTTGACCGGAAGTATCACGGGTATTGCCGCCGCCCTCTCCATGGCGGCTTCCGAATATCTTTCCTCCCGCACAGACAATGACGGGAAGAACGCGATAAAAGCGGCAATATACACCGGGATAGCTTATATCATCACGGTAGTCGTGCTCATCATGCCTTTCGTTGTCATGTCGAACCCGTACCGGGCATTGGTCGTTTGCCTTACCGGGGCAATCACGATCATCGCGATATTCAACTATTACTATTCTATCGTGAAAGACGAAAACTTCAGAAAACGCTTTCTCGAAATGGCGGCGATCAGCCTTGGCATAGCGGCAATCAGTTTCGGTATCGGTTACGCTTTAAGAGTCGTCACGGGCATAGACTTATGACGCTTTTCCCGGATAAGCAACAGTCCGAGGTAGCACAGCAACCCGTTGAGCAAAAGAATCTCGAAACCGAACTTATACCCGAAAAGCAGTTCTTCCGAGTAACAATTCACCACGTAAGACAGCACCGGGGAAATCAAGCACACGAGAGGAATATACTTTTCCCGCACTTGGCAGCGGGTAGTCAACCCGAAGGCAAAAAGCCCCAGCAACGGACCGTACGTGTACCCCACCGCTTTAAAAAGAGCCGAGATCACGCTCGAATTATTCAACTCCCGGAAAAGTACCACGACAAAAATCATCAACAAAGAGAAAACGACATGCACCCCCATACGCTTTCTCTTATCCCGCTTATTCCGGGGATCTATTTTCAAAAAATCAATACAGAAAGAGGTTGTCAACGAGGTCAGCGAAGAATCGACAGAAGAATAAGCCGCCGCCGTGATTCCCAGCAAAAAGAATATTCCTGCCGCCGTACCGAAATAATTTAACGATAAAAACGGGAACACATCGTCCGACTTCCCCGGCAACACGATCCCCTCCCGTTCGGCATACATGTACAATAAGGCTCCCAGCATAAGAAACAACAAATTCGTCACCAGAAAGAGAAACGAAAACGTGAACATATTCGTCTTACAATCCCGCAGAGAACGGCAAGTCAGATTCTTCTGCATCATATTCTGATCCAACCCGTTCAAACTGACCGTGATCGCTATTCCCGCCAAGAACTGCTTCACCGTGTTCTGCCCCGAACGCCAGTCAAAATCGAACACCCGCGAGAGAGGACTCTCTTTCACCGCCGCCACTGCCGATGAAAAATCGAGTTCCAACGCTTCATTCACCACGGCAATCGTCAGACCGACCGACACCAGAATACATATCGTCTGCAAGGCATCCGTCCACACGATCGTTTTTATACCTCCCCGCACGGTATAAATCCACACGAAAGCAATCGTGACAAACACCGTCACGGGAAACGGAATCCCCACCGCGTCAAAAAAAGCCAACTGTAACACCCCCACGACCAAGAACAAGCGGAAGGAAGCCCCCACCAACTGCGACACGATAAAGAAAAAAGAACCCGTCAACCGGGCTTTCTCCCCGAATCGGGAACCCAGCCACGAGTAAATGGAAACCAGATTCTGTTTATAATACAAAGGCAAAAGCACGAGGGCAATCACGATATACCCCACGCAATTGCCCGCAACCACTGCCAGATACGTCCAATGTGTATTGCCGACCTCCCCGGGAATGGAAATAAAAGTCACCCCGGAAAGCGTAGTCCCAATCATCCCGAAAGCCACCAGATACCAAGGCGAATTTCGGTTTGCGGTAAAAAACATCTCGCTATTCGCCTTTCTGGTTGTCACGAAGCCAACCAGAATCAACAACAGAAAATAAGACAGCAATATCGCTAAAACTACACTCGTGGACACAGACAATTGTTTTAAATTCCACGACAAATATAGTCACTTTACGCTCCTTTTCTATTCCGGGACATAAATAATTTCACCATTCTCAAGTTCATAGGCAATCCCCACCTTCTTTCCCCGCTTACCCGATTTGTCTTGATTTTCCGAGGGAGTGTAACGATTGATCTTCTCACCTTCCTTGGTAATGATCTCCATATTTTCCTTTCCCGGGTTCTTCACCATGGTGAAATCCTCTGTCGAAAGCATTTCCGTCATATTATAGCGAGTCACCAGCGCAACCATTAACGCCACGGCAAACACCATTGCCACGTCGAAAAGATTGGATACCGCACTAATCGGATCATTATCCTCCTCCTTCTTCAACAAATTGCGTTTCATTTTCGTTCATTCTTTTCGTTCAACACCTCGACCAGACATTCCAGATTAGTCATATCCTGCAAATACCAACGTTGTTTCACTTGCTGCGTCAGGAAACCGATAGCTCCCGCCACCAGACCGATCACCGTCGTGGCAAAAGCCACCTGCATATTATAAGCCATAGAAGCGATATCACCCGTCGACAACCCTACCAACGCCGGTCCCATGGGAATCAAGGTTCCCATCAACCCGAGAATGGGCCCCAGCTTCGTCAACGTCTTGGAAGTTGCCAAATCCTTATCGGCGGCAATCTCGAAATTCGCCAACAACCGCTGCACTTGGGCTTTATTTCCCTGTTCCGCCAATATCCGTTTCATAAACATCACCACCAATGAACTACTCTTCTCCGGCAACTTGGAACCGAAATGATCGATATTATCCACATGCAGCGTTTCCATCTGCTCCCGGATCAACTTGTCCGTCTTGCGAATAGAAACATACTGACCGAAAAAACTGCCCACCAGCAAAAGGGAGCGGAAAAACAATAAAATCAACAATACAATAACAGGCACCAACAATCCTGTTGATATCCAAAACATGATATCAGAAATCGCGTTCATTATCTTTTCAATTTAAAAGTTAGTTTTCTTTTTATTACATACACGATCCACCCCACGACAGCCCCCACCGCGAAAAGTCCGATACAGCCGGACATTGCCGACCAATCGACTCGCGTCGTCCCGTCCACGGCAGTACGCCCGTTCACAGTAGCGATAATCCCCAGAACGGCCGCCAGAGCATTGGTCAGGAAAAACAATTCCAACCGCAATTCCGCCTCCGGCAACAACCACTTGATAAACCAACGTCCCAAGGGAACAACTACCGCAATAAACAAGGCAAACAACCAAGCGATTAATTCAAACGACACACCCGGGAATGTAAATATCGTTTGCGTGAGCCCGAAAAACAATACCGGCAATATCAACACACCCGGGAACCGGTACAACACCCGGTAAGCCCACATCATACGCCGCTTCACGGGAGAGAAATTCGCCACGTGAACCGACAACAGGCAAAAAGCCATTTGCAGGGACAGTTCCAGTGTCAGAATCACCGATGTATCCAGCATCAACTGATTGTCGGACAACCAATCCGCGATCTGCGTCTTCGATTGCTCGATAGCGTAAGGCCATACCAGCAACACGAAAACCGCGGCAATACCGGTAGCGACAAGCGTCGCTACCGGTTTCCAAAAGGTCTGCTTCAACAAAAAATTAAATGCTGTCAATAGAATCAGAATCCAAACTATCGTATCCATGATTACATACTGCTTTTACGTCTTTTCCTCATCAAGACCGCCAAACCGATCAACACCACAATCACCCCTGCCGCAATCCACGGGGTACTCACCCGATTCGTGCGCTTCTGTGTTTCCGAGGCTATCTCGTCTTTCTTCATCACCACCCCTTTGGACCGGTCTGCCGCAACCTCCCTCACCTGCTGAATACTGTTCCGGTACTCTTTCGCCGCTTCGGGAGTCGCTTTGGAAGCGATAAAATCACGCAATTTGGCATTATCACACACAAATCCGGAACATGCCGGTTTATGCTTCTTGATCAAATCCATGTGTAACTCCGACAAATCCGCCAACTGCTGCTCGGTAGCCTTCCACATCCCCTTACGCACGGTTTCCATCATAATGGCAGTGATCTCCTGCAATGCGGCAGGACTCACTTTCTCGAAGAAATCCTGCACCCCGAGGTCAAATTTATCCTTCACGTACACGTTATAAATCTCGTCCCACATCTCGTTGTCAATCACCGAAGGTTTCATCACGTTCCACCCGTAAGTATTACGGATAATTTCAGTAAAACCGAACGCGGAGGTTGCTTCTCCTTTCATTTTTTCTTTAATATACGAGGGATTGAATATCGTCGTTCTGGATTCCACCCCGATCGCCTCCTTCACCTCCTGCATCTTGTTATTATTCCGGTTCCGGTAATCACTCAGGTAAGCATCCGGGTCTTTCCCCGTCACATTACGCACGGCAAGATTCATTCCGCCCATGAACTCGTACACGTGATCAAGACTCAACGCTCCCCACGTGTTACTCTGTCGGGGTTGTACCACCACGTCCGTGCGGGTTAGCGCTGCCTCGAAAGCGAATTGCCTGAATTTCTCCCAATTCTTCTCGCTACCGTAGTAAGCCCCCATGTTATTCAAGTAAGTCGCCGCGATTTCCGATTCACTCTCCCAGCGATCTCCCGCCTCTACCATCCCCGTGATTCCGGTTCCGTAACCGCCATTCGCACCCCCGAACACCCGGAATGTCGAAATCTCACGGGCATCCTTCGGGGAAATCCCCTTATCAATCAATGTCCTCTCCGCTTCCAGCACTCCGGCAGCCACTTGATTCTCGTATTTATCATCTTTGGCAGCCGCTGCCATTTCCACGGCTCTATTCACGAGGAAAAGACGGGAAGCCGCAATATCCCGCAACTGCCCGGAAGTCTGTACCACCACGTCTACCCGGGGACGTCCCAACTCGGCAGAAGGAATCAGCTTCAAATCGCTCACCCGCCCGAAAGCATCCCGCACGGGCTCCACGCCGAGCATATACAACACTTGGGCTATCGTGGCTCCTCCCGTTTCGATAAACTCGCCGGACCAAAGCGTGTAGCTCACCTTCTTCGGGAACTCCCCGTCATGCCGTTTCCGGTACATCTCGATAGTACTCTTTGCCAACTGCATCCCTTTCTCCCAAGCGGACTCCGTGGGAGTTTCCTCCGCGTTAATGGCAAAAAGATTGCGCCCCGTCGGCAAGGTGTTCGGGTTCACGATAGGATCTCCGCCGGGCGAAGGAGCCGTGTACCCACCATTCAAAGCGTTCATCAACGACTGCAATTCGACTGCCGGACTTTCTGCCAAAGCCCTTTTGTAATTATTCACGTTCTTCAACGTCTTCTCCACCTCCATGATGGCAAGAGCCTTGTTCACCTCCTCTTTCGAGTACTCTTTCGCTTTCTTGCCCATCATCGCTTTCATCATGGCACTCATATCGGGCTTATCCTCTCCCGGCTTCGACATAGAGGCTTTCACCTTCTCTATCGCTTCCTTGGGCATACCCATTTTTTCCGCCATCTTCATCATTTCCCCGGGAGTCTTGCCCTTGCCCGTCTGTTTCATCATCTCCTTCATCATCCCGGACATTCCCTCTTCCTTCTTTTCATCTTTCACGGTCGGTTGCTTTGCCGTCGCCGCCATCACCATCGCCATCATCCCCTTGGGCGCATTCCGGTCCGCATCAATCTCCCGGGCTTGAGCCAACTCCCCGCTCGTGATTCCTGCCACCCGGCAAATAAACTCGTCGTTCACGTTCTCTCTCCCGTTCAACAACCTCCCGACCAACTTCTTCGCCGGCTCCAGATAACGTTCGGTAAAAATAGCCTTCCGCTTCAATACCCCGGCCTCCGCCTTTCCCCGCAACTTATCCAACGCGTATAACCCGTAAGCAATCGGGTCGGTCGCCATAGAATAAACGGAAGACTCTATCCGGGCAGCCTCGTAAGGCACTCCCATAGAGTACAACTGTCCGGTCACCTTCTCCGCCGCCAGTTCATCCGCAAAGTTTTCAATCTTCAAAACCTCTTCCTCGGTATAGGGAACCGTCAACACGCTATCCAACCCCAACTCCCGGTGCATGCCCAAGGAAACCGCCAACTCTTTCACCGCCAAGGAAGCCTGCTCCACGTCCTTCGCGTTGGCGATACCCTTCTCCGGGTACAATTTCTGGTTGTATATCTTTATCTTTTCCGTCAGACTCCGGTAAATACCCCACACGTTACTCTCCATAAACGGGGGAGTCAGATAGGATTGCAACATCCCGTATCCCCGACGTTTGGCAATCATCCCCTCGCCCACGTCGCCAATGGAATAAATATACAAGTGAGGCACACTGCCCACGAGTCTGTCCGGCCAATCCAAATCGCACAGGGCTGCCTGCTTCTTGGGCGTAAACTCCAGACTGCCATGCGTCCCGAAATGTATCATGGCATCCGCCTTGAACCCGTATTGCATCCACAAGTAAGCCGCAATATAAGAATGAGGGGGAGCCGCATCCGTCCCATGCACGATCTGGAAAGCGTTATCCCCGCCCCCGGCAGCGGGTTGCGGCATTATCACCACGTTCCCGAACTGTATCCGGGATATTCCCAGTATCCCGTCAGCGGGACTCATGTATTCCCCGGGAAATTCCCCGAAAGCGGCAACCACCTCGGCATATTTCTCCGGGCGCAGGGCTTGTTTCACCCAACTCTCGTACTCCTCCCTCGAAATCAACAAAGGGTGACTCTCTTTCAAGAAACGATCTACCACGCCGTCGGCATAAGTCCCGAACACGGCACCTTCCGCCATGATCATTTTCTCCAGTTCCTTGTGATTTGCCGGAAGGCCGTCCACCCGGTAGCCCTCCTCTCTCATCTTCTTCAAAAGATTGTACAACGAGGGAACCACTTCCATTCCCGCCGCGCTCATGGCACTCTGTCCCGGTCCTTTATAGTAATAAATCACCACCCGTTTCTCGCTATTCGGCTTATCCCTCAAGGCAAACGTTTTCTGTATATTCTCCACGTATGTTCTCAAACGGGAAGGCTCCGCGTAGGAATGGCGTAATCCCTCCTTGTCCTTATACTGGGCGAACAAAGCCGACGTGCGGATAGCCCCGTCTATTTCGGGCGTAACAATACTCTGGGACATAAACCCGCCGGACATTCCCATGGGATCGCGTTCCCATTCCTCCACCAGATTATTCACCGTCAGCGGCGCGAACAACAGAATATTACGTTCTTTCAAATAACGCACCATGTCATCGCCCAAACGGCCGTGCGCCATATTAATTATCGCGTCCGGGGCAATCTCCCAGATAAAATCAAGCAAACGCCGCAACGACAACACCGGGTAAACATTATACCCGACCCGTTCCAGCGTGTCGATTAACCCCGTGGCATCGGCCATCTGTCCCGTCACCACGATTTTTTTCGCCCCATCCCTGTATAATTTCTTATCTTTCAAATATTTCTCGTACTCCCCGACAGACAGAAAGTCCAGTTCCTCCCCCGGCTTGTCCAAATCCGCATGGTACAGGATATCCGATGCCCGCTCGATCGGCTCCCCCGGTTCCTCGACAGCAATCATCACCTTCCTGTCAATATTCTTCCGCACGTAATTCAGCAAATTCTTGTAATTCCGCCTGCCCCCGCTACCGAGATAAGCCCGCAAGGCAGCCTGATCGACCGAATCTATCGTGCATATATTATTCGCCGGGTTCGTCGCCATCGTCGTGAACACCGGTACACCCTTGTCCGCCGCGTTTTGTATCTGCTGCCGCTGTTCTTCCACGACACGCAACCCCATCCCGTTCACGAACACCATATCGAAGCCGGACAAACGCCCCAACTCCTCGACGGGAACCTCCTGCAATTGAATAAATGAATTGTCATTCGCCTTCGCGATACTCCCCATCGTCATCGTCTGGAAATTCACGAAAGCAATCCTCGTGGTCCCGAACCATACACGATACCCCCACACTCCCAACAAGATCACGACCAAAAGACATCCCCATTTAAGCCATTTCTTTTTCATCCGTTTTCTTTTTATCTGATTATAATTTAAACAAATCCGCCAAATTCACGGACAACGTCCCGAGCACCCCTATTCCTCGTTGCGGGGTAACCGATTGATCGGCAGTCACGTTTTTATCCTTGAAATTAAACAGGTTATCCAGTCCCGCCGTAAAACGGAACCCTCGCGGGAAACGCCCGCTAAGATTCAACGCGCAAAACGTCCGGCTGTCATATTCATTCTGCACGTAACCGCCCGCGCTATTCTTGTACCACGTTTCCACCGAGGACATCCAACGCCCGTTCAGTGCCACCGACAGCGTCACCTTCCCGAACGTCTTGGAATAATTCGCCGTGAACGTCACGCTATGCGGACGATCACTCGCCATATTATACCCGTCAACCTCGGAATGTGCGTCAATATAGGCGTACGCACCGCGCAACGTCAACCCGTTCCTGAAACGGAATTGCGCCATCACATCCACCCCCGTCCTTGTCGCGTTATCCGCGTTATAATATTGCTGGTTCTTCCCGTCCGAAGACAACCCCAAACCGATCTCGTCGAAATACCTCGTGTAGTACCCGGATACCGAACCGTTAAAAATCCCCCTCGTCACCTCCGCCGACAACGTCCCTTGGTGACTGATCTCCGGTTCCAAATCCTCGTTACCGTAAATCATAAAGAAACCTTGTCCGCCCATATCATACTCGCTGTGCAACTCTTTCAACGAAGGTATACGGAATCCCATCCCGTAACCGCCACGCAAAGCCAACACCCCGTACCTGTACATCAACGATATTTTCGGACTCGCATGGAAACCGTATTCCGAATGGCAATCCGACCGCACACCCGCCAGAATACTAAACGAATCACTCACTTTCCAATCCTCCTGCAAATACAACACGTAAGTCTGCGCGTCAAACTTTTTTCCCGACCCGTTATCAAACCAGTAATGCTGCAACCGCTGCGTGTTCATCTCGATCCCCGCAGTCAGCGTGTGTCTGTCATGGAGATATCCCGTGTAATTCAACCGCATGTTATGGGTCATATCCCCAAACCTCTTTTCCGCGGGAGATTTTTTATACTCTATTTTCTTCTCGTAATTCTCGAACACGTACGACAAATCCAGAATATGCCTATCATTTATCGCGTAAAACATCTTCGGGTTGAGCTTGTAAGTCGAAAACACATCCTGTTCCTTTTCCTGTATATATTCCAGAATATGATTGTTATAATACGTTCCGTCCAACGATACACGGAAGCGATCGTTAAACGTGAAACTCAATTTCTGGTTCACTTGCCAAATCTCGAACCCCTTAACGCTCGTCATCCCTTTGGTCGAAGTATCCGCGACGACCGAATCCCGGTCATACATATCCTTGTAGTGCGTGTATTGAATTTGCCCGACCTCGTCTTTCAGCGCGTAAGCATCCCGCGTGCGATAAGAAAGCGACGTCAACGCGGAGAATCGCCCTTGCTTCGTACCCAATGACAGCGAATACTTACTCTCGTCGTTATTACCGTAACGGACGGAAGCGTTTCCCGTGAAGGGACGATCGGCATCCTTCGTGATAATATTCACCACGCCCCCCATCGCCTGCGAACCGTACAACGTCGACATAGGTCCTTTCACCACCTCTATCCGCTCGATATTATCAACATCAATCAAACTATAATCTATATTATTACTGGAACCTTCCCCCGATACGCGTTCCCCGTCAATCAAGAACAACACGTATCCCCCCGCCGAGCCTTGGAATTTCAATTCCGGCAAACCCGAACCGTGAGCCAACCCGAACTGCAATCCCGGCATCTCGTACTCCAACAGACTCTGCAAATCCAAAGGATTGATTTGTGCTATATCCTCTCGTGAGATGACACGGGTCAGCACGGGTACATCCTTCAACGGTTTCATCGTGCGGGTTCCCGTGATCACCACCTCGTTCAGCGCGTTATCACCCGGAGCCAGCGCGAAGTGAAACAAACTATCCAGACCGGGAACTACTTCCCGTTCCTTCGGGGCATAACCCGTGAAACTAACTCTTAACACACATTTCTCCCTCGACGTCAGTTTTACCGTGAACTCCCCCTTCGCATTCGTTCCCGCACCGACAACAGTCCCTTTCACCCACACGGAAGCCCCTGCCAGCGGTTCCCCTTTCTCGTCCACGACTACTCCTTTTACCTTAAAAGAGGGAGCCTCATTCTCGTGTTCATCCGCCATTAAACACGGGGACAAAAATATCAAAAACAATATCAACAATCCGTTTCTCATCTGCTTCTCCATTGAACCAAGCACGGCTTCCGCGCGTTACTTTAGAGGATATTCGTAATCAAACGCGGCATATACCTTCTCGTTCTTATCATTGGAATAATCCGTGAATCTTATTTTAGCATACTCCCCGGCTGCCGTTTTCAACACGAATACATTCTTATTGATCTCGTAAGTATAAGGCGGCATCGAACCTGTCGGGGTTGCCGTCACCCAACCACACAATACTTCATTCAATTTCGTGGACTGATACCCCACGAAACCTTCCATCATGTTCGTCATATCCACCATTACTTGGTGATCGTCCGTGTCAGCCGTGAAATTCTCCCCGGTTACGGAAGACAAGGTTACCGCATCAAGGTCGAACGTGTTCAATTTCACCGCACCCCCGCCGTTCGTCTTGACATCATACTTGTGGAAAGCAATATCCCAGTCAAAAGAGGTTTCGTCCCCATTCAACATATAGACCTTGTTATCCCTCTCTTTCACGGTATAAGTCCCAGTGATCGCCATAGGCATAGCGCCCGGCTTAAAAGTCACCTTTATACTTGCCGCACTTCCGGCTGCCGCACCTATTCTTCCGCTGAAAGTTACTTCCTTGTACACCGTGGTTGTTTCTCCGTTGACCACATCGACACTTGTCGGTACTCCCGTCAACACCCACTCTTCCCCGTCCCGCGCTATTGCCGCTTTCGCCGATAAAGAATAAGGCTCCACATCACCACTCATGCTGAGCATCAAACTATCCAGAGAAAGCAATACCGAATCCTCGGCAATTGTAGAAATAATCAACTTCACGCCCTCTTGATTCCCGTAAGAACTCCCCATAACGGAGATATCTAAATCACCCTTGTATATCCCGGTGATACCACCTTCTTGGGATTTCACGCTAAGCGTCTTCACGGTACCCGTCTTAAAATCAAAATACGTCCACGCGTCATAATCGGCGGCAGCAACCACGGTGGATTCACCATCCCAACCACTACCGTTATCGTCATCAGAACAAGCTGTAAAACAGGCAACACACAACATCAGCCCCCACGCAATAAACTGATTCATCTTTTTCATTATATAAAAATTTTAATTTAACAGACTATTTATCGCTACAAAAGTATATCCCCGAACATCCCCTCACAATCCCCAAAAATGAGGAAAAACAGACTCCATTTCATCTATATTAGGGATTCTTCCTTAAATTTCACCACGGTACAAATAAGATATCACGTCAGTCACTAAACATCTGGATTACAATAATAAAATACATATCAATTCCATATAAATTCCGCATCACTTCCGTGTAAAACGCTATTAGTTCCCTATTAAAACCCTATTAAAACCCTATACAGTAATAGCGTTTTAATAGCTTACTAAAAGCTTAGTAAAAACTTTATAAGCGGAATTGAACCGGAAATCATACGGAATTCATACCGGATTTATATAGGAAAAGAGTACATCCTCTTACAATATTAGGTAATCACCCCTATGACATAAAATAATAAAAGAGTTTCCGACTTCTGTATTTTTATTACCTTTGTCATTCATTACGAGAACTAAAAAAAGAATAACATGGAATACAATTTCAAGGAAGTCGAGAAAAAGTGGCAAAGCTACTGGCAAGAGAACAAAACTTACCGGGTTGAAATGGATCCTTCCAAACCCAAATATTACGTGCTGGACATGTTCCCTTATCCCTCCGGGGCAGGGTTACACGTCGGACACCCGCTAGGCTACATCGCTTCCGATATCTATTCCCGTTACAAGCATTTGAAAGGTTTTAACGTGTTGCATCCCATGGGGTATGATGCCTACGGACTGCCGGCAGAGCAATACGCCATCCAGACAGGGCAACACCCGGCTATCACGACGGAGAAAAATATCAACCGCTACCGGGAACAAATGGACAAGATCGGCTTCTCGTACGATTGGGACAGAGAAATCCGTACCTGCGACCCGGGATATTACAAATGGACACAATGGACTTTCATCCGGATGTTCAACAGCTATTTCTGTTACGACGAGCAAAAAGCCATGCCGATCAGCGATCTGGTAAAAGCTTTTGAAACGGTGGGTACGGAAGGACTGAACGCGGCATGCGGCGAAGAACTGCATTTCACTGCCGAAGAATGGAAAGCCAAATCGGAGAAGGAGAAACAAGAGATATTATTGAATTACCGCATCGCTTACCTTGCCGACACGATGGTGAACTGGTGCCCGGAACTGGGAACCGTGCTTGCCAACGACGAGGTGAAAGACGGGCTGTCCGAACGAGGCGGTTATCCCGTGGTACAGAAGAAAATGCGCCAATGGTCGCTCCGCGTATCCGCCTATGCCCAACGGCTATTGGACGGATTGGATAAAGTGGAATGGTCGGATTCGCTGAAGGATATTCAACGCAACTGGATAGGTCGCTCGCAAGGTGCCGACGTGATTTTCGACGTGAAAGATTCGGACGTGAAACTGGAAATCTTCACCACCCGCCCGGACACGATATTCGGGGTGTCATTCATGGTGCTGGCTCCCGAATCGGATTACGTGAAACAGCTGACCACCCCGGAACAGGCGGACGCCGTTGCCGAGTACTTGGACTACGTGTCGAAACGCACGGAACGGGAGCGCCAGACGGAAGTGAAAAAAGTGACCGGAGTATTTACCGGTTCATACGCCATTAACCCGTTCACGAACGAGGCGATACCCGTGTGGATCAGCGAATACGTGCTTTCCGGCTACGGAACCGGAGCAATCATGGCAGTACCGGGACACGACAGCCGCGACTACGCTTTTGCGCGTCATTTCAATCTCCCGATCGTTCCCGTGATTGACGACGGGGAAGGACACGATATGTCCGAAGGATCATACGACACGAAAGTCGGCAAGATGATTAACAGCGGTATTATCAACGGCATGGAAGTAAAAGATGCCATCGCGTATATCTCGCAAGAAGTCGAGAAAAGAGGAATCGGTAAAAGCAAGATCAATTACCGTCTGCGGGATGCCATTTTTAGTCGTCAACGATACTGGGGCGAACCGTTCCCAGTGTATTACAAAGACGGTATGCCATATATGCTCGACGAGTCAAAATTGCCGCTGGAGTTGCCGGAGGTAGATAAATACTTGCCGACAGAAACAGGAGAACCGCCTCTAGGTCGTGTACAAGACTGGAAAACGGAAGAGGGTTATCCTCTGGAATTAAACACGATGCCCGGCTTCGCGGGTTCCTCGGCGTATTTTTTACGCTACATGGACCCGCACAATGACAAGGCTCTAGTAGATAAGGACGTCTGCAATTACTGGAAAAACGTGGATCTTTACTTGGGCGGGACAGAACACGCCACGGGACATTTGATTTATTCCCGTTTCTGGAACATGTTCTTGCATGATATCGGTGTTGCCACCGAAGAAGAGCCTTTCAAGAAACTAATCAACCAAGGTATGATTCAAGGACGTTCGAATTTCGTGTACCGGATACAAGGCACGAATACGTTTGTTTCCCTCGGGTTGAAGGATCAGCATAAGACCACGGAGTTACACGTGGACGTGAATATCGTGAAGAATGACGTGTTAGACGTGGATGCGTTCCGTGCATGGCGACCGGAATTCGCCAATGCCGAGTTTATCCTCGAAAACGGGAAATACATCTGTGGCTGGGCTATCGAGAAGATGTCCAAGTCCATGTTCAACGTGGTGAACCCCGACACGATTATCGAAGAATACGGGGCTGACACGTTGCGCCTGTACGAGATGTTCCTCGGACCGCTGGAATTCAGCAAACCGTGGGACACGCAAGGTATCGACGGGGTGTACAAATTCCTGCGTAAATTCTGGCGCCTGTTCCAAAACGGCGAAGATTTCAGCGTGAGCGACGAGATGCCGACCAAAGAAGAATTGAAAGTACTGCATAAAACGATCAAGAAGGTGGAATACGATATCGAGAACTTCTCGTTCAACACGTCCATTCCCGCTTTCATGATCTGCACGAACGAACTGACAGCCTTGAAATGCAATAAACGGGCTATCCTCGAACCTCTCGTGATCACCCTCGCTCCTTTTGCCCCACACATGGCAGAAGAACTGTGGAGCCTGCTAGGCCACACGAAAAGCATCACGAAAGAAGCCTTCCCGAAATGGGAAGAAAAATACCTCGTGGAAGACGAGTTCGAATACCCGGTTTCCTTCAACGGCAAGGTACGTTTCAAACTCGCCATGCCCGCAACGGCAACCAACGCAGAGATTGAAACAGCCGTAAAAGCCTCTCCGGACTTCGCGAAATGGATGGACGGGAAGGAAATCAAGAAAATGATTATCGTACCGAAAAAAATCGTGAACGTGGTGATAGGATAATAATAAAAGAGAGCGTCGCTCTCTTTTATTTCTTTTTGGGATTCGGTACGATAAACAGCACGCTACATGTCCCGACAACACCCAATATCAATAATAATATCCTCACATGCAAATTCTCGATAATCCCGAAAGCGGAAATACTGATCATCGTCCACATACAAATAATGGATACCGCTTTTGTCTTCCAACCCACTCCTTTTTTCTCTTGAAAACGCCGGATATAAGGCCCCAACCACTTGGAACGATGCAAGGCATCATGCAATCGCTTGGAACTATTGTAAAAAAGCCATGAACTCAATAAAAGAAAAGGTGTCGTCGGCAAACCGGGCACGAAAATACCGATTATACCCAACACCACGGAAATACAGCCTATAATGATATATATCGCTTTCTTCATCCGCTATCACCCTTCCTCCTGTCCCGGCACGAAGGCACGCGCAAGCGCTTCGTTATACTGGGATAGTTTGTTACTCTTGTGAATCTTCTTCAATATTTTCCGGTCGGTCATCGGCATGAAATATTCCCAGAAAGTTTTCATTTTCATCACTAATTGATGCTCACCCTGCAAACGTTCGGCATAAGCGGCCAGAAGTTCGGCATGAAAGAGTTTGAATTTCCTGTACTTCTCCTCCGAGGTCAATTCTTTACCATCCAAGTATTCCATTGCCAACGCGGGGTTCGCTAACAATCCCCGGCCGATCATGACGCCTTCCAAACGGGGAAAGCGTGCCGTCACCCGTTGAATATCCTCTAGGGTCAACACATCCCCGTTGTAATACAAGGGATGTTTACATTGATTATAAAATGCCTCAAACGCATCCGGGTTAACCTCTCCCTTGTATTCCTGCGTACCGACACGAGCGTGCAGGATAACGGCAGCTAAAGGAGTGTCATTCAAAACAGGAAGCAATGACAGACATTCTTCAGGATTCTCCCATCCCAAACGCATTTTCACGGAACACTGCATCCCCGGGTATTCCTTCACAACTTCCATCAGCTCCCGTACCCGCTTCGGGTCGGACAACACGCCCGCTCCTTTCCCCCGCCTCGCAATCATCGGGAAAGGACATCCCATGTTGATATCCACCCCCGTGAAGCCTCTCTCTTCCAACATCTCCAGAGATACATCCAATTCCATCGGGTCGCCCCCCAACACCTGCGGGATCAATCTCTGCACGGTATTTAATTCGGGATCACAATCCTTCATATCTCTCGACCGGAAACTATCCCCTTTTTCAACCCGGATAAACGGGGTATAATAGGCGTCCACTCCCCCGAAGTATTTCTCGTGCAGGTTCCGGTACGTCCAATCGGTATGCCCCTGCACGGGTGCAAAATGTATTTTATATTTCTTCTGTTTTTCCATATCAAAACCCACTAACTACTATCATCTTGTTACGACAAATATACAGTCTTTCTTCCCGTATATGAAAAGAATCTGATAAAAGTAACAATTTTTCCCTCGTACCCCGTACAACTATCAATAATAATCAGTAACTATGTCTCAAATTTTAGAATATGCGATTTTTACTTTGTCCACAATGCGGCATACGCCGTTTTCACGTGAAAGACGCACAAGGCAATCCATGTCTGGTGCAAGTGACAACCGATTACGAGGTTGTTCCGGTAAATGAAAATGACTCTCTGGAGGGATTCGACACGACAATTCTCTATTGCTTGGGATGCTCGTGGAGCGGTAGCCCGAAAAGTCTGAAACGATATTAATCAAACATGATCCAATATGAAACACCTGACTCTAATTTTATTATTATTCATGACCTGCGCTTGGGTTCAAGCCCCGGAAGACGATAGAGGATACATCGTGAAAGTAGGCGACAAAGCACCTGATATCGAATTAATCTTTCCTGACGGCACAAAGAAACAATTGAAAGACCTGAAAGGGAAAATTGTTATGCTTCAATTCACTGCCAGCTGGTGTGGCGTATGCCGAAAAGAAATGCCCTTTATCGAAAAAGATATTTGGCTGAAACACAAGGATAATCCCGACTTCGTTTTATACGGCATTGATCTTAAGGAATCGAAAGAAGTGGTCAAAAAATTTGCCAAAGAAACAGGTATCACTTACCCTCTCCTGCTCGATCCGGAAGGTAAAGCCTTTTATTCTTTTGCCGCACAAGGCGCAGGCGTCACCCGGAACGTTATCATAGACAAAGAGGGGAAGATTGTCTATCTCACCCGCCTGTACGAACCGAAAGAGTTCGAGGAAATGACAAAAGTGATTGATGATTTGTTGAAAAAGAAATAAGCCCGAAAGGCTTATTTCTTTTTCTTGAGAGGTTTCTTGGCTTTTTTCTTTTTCTTCTTTTTCCCACCCCGGTGTTTGATCAGGAAATACACGAGCAAGAACAAGAGCACGGCTCCCGCCACGGCGATAATTTGTTCTTTCCGGGTCGGGGGATATGATTTACCGGGTTGCTTGGGCATATGTTCCAGATGCGAAAGGGTATCCGCTTCCAACAACTTTTCCAGATCATCCGGTAGTTGCGGGAAGAAATCAATACCGGTCATTTTCTCCACTTTCGACACGGGTACCGCGAAACTGTTTATCGGGCGCCGACTCTCCTCGTTCGGCAACACGTAAGCTATCATCTGCTGCCTCGACGGGGAGTAAAATAATTTGTAATAGTAACCGGGAACGGTCACTTTTCCTTTGCCTATCTTCCCCTTGTTACTCTTGAAAATCGGTCCGGTTACCACGTACAGTTTTTCCCGCTTTGCCCGTTCCCGAACGTGTTCCTCCAACTTCTTCCAGATACCCCGGTTAAACATCGGCACTTGCGGCGACATATTCGACATGTAAAACGTTTCGCTCATCGCTTTCGCGTTAAACGACATATCAGCAGCAGGACACAAATGCCCCCGGTCATACCCGCTTCCCTTGTAATCGGCTAACGTGGCACTCCATGTATCTAGTTTCGGGTCTACCCGAAAATTATCTTTCCGGCTCGCCTTCCCCGTGAGATTCTTGGCTTCCAACTCGTAATACACCCAATTCGCCTGTTTATGCTCTTTGTCAAAACCCAAACAATAATAGGTATATTCAACCAACATTCCCTCCCCCGAGGGAATATAACGGTTTTGCGCGAAACCACCCAGCGTGCAAAACAGAAACAGGAGGCCTATCAGCCTCCCGTGTAAAATATTCATCATTGTCTATTGTTTAATCGCTTCCTGTAAGGTATTATCAATCTGACCGATTATCGGGTAGAAACCGATATCATCCAAAGCGTGACGACCGATATAAGCCTCTATCCGTGTTCTCAAAATCTGGTAAGACTCTTTTATCTCCTTGTCAGTCCGCTTCAATCCACGGCGGGCAGCATAATTCGCCATTTCGTTTACCAGATCGAACTGCTTCAAGTATCGCTGGATAGCCTTGTAATCTTTTAAATCCTTCATCTCATTCCGGTGTCTATCCATGAAATCAAAAGTATAATCATACAAGAACTGAGTTCTCGTCACCGCTGCCAGATAACGGGTAGCCCCGGTCGTGTCAGCCGGCACAAAGACATCCGGCATAATTCCGCCACCGCCATACACGGTACGTCCGCCAACAGTCTGATATTTCAAATTCTCGTCAAACGTGATGCTATCCCTTTGAGAAAACTCCCCGTGCATCATACGGTTGTAAATATCGCTGTAATATTTCTCTTTCCCTTGGTCATAAGGTTTCTGAATAGAACGTCCCGAAGGCGTATAATAACGGGCTACCGTCAACCGTACGGCAGAACCGTCGGATAGCGGGCGTTGTTCCTGTACCAATCCCTTGCCGAAAGAACGACGTCCGATAATTAATCCCCGGTCGTTATCCTGTATTGCACCAGCGAAAATCTCACTGGCAGACGCACTAAACTCACTAATCAACACATCCACACGGATATCCTTGTAACGTCCCTGACCGTTGGACGTGAAATCCATACGGGCTCTGGCGTTTCCCTGCGTGTACAAAATCAACTTGTCCGCATCCAGAAATTCGTTTATCATCTTGATTGCCGTTTCCAGCACTCCGCCCTCGTTCTCCCGCAAGTCGATGATTATCTTTTTCATCCCCGCCTGCTTCAAGCTCTCCATGGCATTCATAAACTCCATATAGGTAACCATACCGAAGGTATTGGTTTTCAAATAACCCGTTGTATCATTGAGCATATACGCCACATCAACACTTTTTACCGGGATACTGCCGCGGGTAACCGTCTTCTTGATCGGCTTCGGTTCACCCCTTCTCACGATGGTCAAATCTACTTTCGAACCGAACTCTCCCCTCATCATTGCCATAATCTGGTCGGTGTTCTTGTTTACCCCGGCTACCACAGAATCGCCTACCCGGATAATCCGGTCACCATCCAATATCCCCGCTTTCTCGGAAGGTCCGCCGGGAACGACTTTCACGACCGTAACCGTGTCCAGATATTTATAGAACTGCACGCCTACACCCCCGAAATTACCGATAATTCCTTCATTTGCCCGCTGCATATCTTTCGCGGGAATATATATCGTGTGAGGATCCAAATCATTCAATATGATCGGGATTGAATTCTCTATCAACTCTGTCATGTTCACCGTATCCACGTACGAGTGTTGTATCATTCCCAAAATCACATCCAATTTATTGCCCATCTGCGGGTACACTCCCGCGGCAACAGACATTTGTCCGCGATCCGGCAAAAACCTGTTTATCATCATACCGAGCACGATGGCCAAAGCCAACACGATCGGTGTCAATAACGCTCTTAAATTACTCTTGTTCATATTTAATCTTTTATCTCTTTATCATCCGCAAACCCTATATACTCCACTTCTATTCCCGCTTTTTGCAGTAATTCGATTCCATCCGCGCTCCTGTAATGTTCCGAATATACCACCCGTCGGATGCCCGCCTGAATAATCAGCTTCGAGCATTCGATACAAGGAGAAGCCGTCACGTACAACGTTGCCCCGAAACTACTGTTATTCGATTTCGCCACTTTCGTGATAGCGTTCGCCTCGGCATGCAACACGTAGGGCTTTGTTTTATTGTCCTCGTCTTCACATATATTCTCGAACCCGGAAGGAGTCCCGTTATACCCGTCCGAAATAATGGCATCGCCCCTCACGATCAAGGCTCCTACCTGACGACGTATGCAATACGAATTTTCCGCCCATATCCGGGCCATTCTCAAATAACGCTCGTCTAACAATCGCTGTTTAGATTTCTCCATTTAATACACTATTTTATTTCTTCCGACTTCCTATCTCGTCCAACATCTCGTAGAAATCGACTTTTCGTTCTGCCGGAACTTCAATCTTATCCAATATCTCCCGACTCTTTTCCAAATATTTATCTATTGCCGCAAAAGCGACTTCTTTTATCCCTAAACGATCATATATCCGTGTAACGGCTTCCACTTTTTCCTTGTGATCAAAATCCTTCTTCTCTATCCATCCCCACAATTCCTCCTTTGTCGCCGGATCAGCCAACTCCAACGCCTTGATAAGCATATAAGTTTTCTTGTTTGCCACGATATCTCCACCTATATTTTTCCCGAATTCGGCAACATCCCCGTACACGTCAAGGTAATCATCCTGTAACTGGAAAGCTAACCCAAGATATCCCCCGAAATCATACAACGCTTTGTACTCGTGTTCCGGAGCCCCGGCAAGCAACGCCCCGTGCCGCAAACTACCGGCAAGCAAAACGGCTGTCTTCAAATAAATCATGTGGATATACTCTTCCTCGGTCACGTTATTTCTCGTTTCGAACACCATATCATACTGCTGTCCCTTGCACACGTCCAGCGCCACCTGATTGAAAAAGTCAATTGCCCGACGCAAGTATTTATCCTCGCAATGCTCTATACTCTTGTAAGCCATAATAGCAGCCGCATCACCACTTAATATCGCCACGTTACTGTTCCACTTCTTGTGAACCGTCGGACGTCCTCTTCTCAATTCGGCATCATCCATCACGTCATCGTGCAAAAGCGTGTAATTGTGAAAGATTTCTATCCCGATAGCGGATTTCAATACCTTCTCGATGTCTTCCCGGTAAAGATTATAAGCCATTAAAGTAAGCATCGGACGTAACCGTTTTCCACCGTCTTCCAGTATATACTGTATCGGCTCAAACAACGAATACGGCTCTTGCATATACTCTTTTTTCTCTAACTCTTTCGTTATAATCTCCCTTAAGTCATTTAGTGTGTACATCTCTTTCACGTTTTACAAATTTGTTCCGCTAAAGTATAAAAAAAGAGCAAACAACGCATCATTAACAAGCAGAAATATCTTTTTAACAGAAATATCCCGGCTTCCGACAAGGAAAACCGGGATACACGAAAAACGATTTCGAGAGCATCTTCTTAATGTCCGCCGCCTTCCAATTGCATTAATTGCTGGGCAACAAACATAATCATTGTCGCATCCATTTCCATGAATAACCGCCGCACGAATTTCGCCGCACGCTTTTTCACGACCTCATCCCCGTTCACAAACAAAGCCGCAAAATTATACATGATATACGCTTTATAGTCATCATTCAACTGAGCATACTCCTTCTCACACAGAGTCATAAAAGCATTCAAATCACCTTTCCCGTGGCATTCTATGAAACGAAATGCTTCCGTGTAATAATTATCCTTATTCAATCCCAAATCAATAATCTCCCTTTTCACTACATCATATTGCTGTTGTTCAAAAGGTATTTGAGCTATCAGATATTTTTGCATTTCCATTTTATACAAATTCCCGATTTGTTCCGAGATTTTATCCTTCACGGCAGGAGCAAATTTATCCCGACAAGTTATCATATAGCGGGCGATTGCATCCATAGGACTTTCGGTAAAAGAAATATACACAAACAAGTTTTCATCGGCCAGCTTTTGTTTATCATTCAACCCGCTAAAATAATCTTGCACGATTTTAAAAGCCTCTTCTTTTTTAGACATATCCGGACGACGATTCCGGTATACTTGTTCCAATTTCATTCCCGCATAGGCAGAAATCAACTCGGCTGTACGCTCGCCGCTTTCATAACGTTGTTGCATTCGTTCGGGAGTTTTATCGGGGTCTATTTGACGGTCAATACTCATGATAAAAGCAGTTCCATCCACCGAACCTCCCTCTTTAATCATTAATACTCTCTCAACCACATCTATGGCTACAAAAGTAGGATACGCTTTTACCTTGTACTTTTTTGCCAATTCCGGTCCCTCTCCTTTTTCAGCATCAATCTTAATACACACGAACTTATCATTCAAATAATCCCCGACCTCTTTCAACGGGAAGATATTTTTCATCATCATTTTACACGGACCACACCAAGAGGTATAAAAATCGATAAATACCAGTTTTTTCTCGTCTTTCGCAGCAGCGAGGGCTTCTTTATAAGTAATATCCCGGAAATTCGTTTGCGCCGTTGCAGAAATGACCAACAAAGAAACAAACAACAACAAAACAATCTTTTTCATTATATTCGTCTTTTTATTTACACGTTATTATCAATAAGGGAAACATGGACCAAATCCATACATAGGTCCCAGCATGGCAGTCATATCCACAGCCGCCTGACAAACATACCGCACACTTCTCAGTTTGCCTTCGCCGGAGAAAACTGTTATAGGTTCCCCGTAAGGTTGTCCTCCGCGTATATTATACAAATACACGGTATAATTATCACCTTCCTGTGTCCCGACCACTATGTTGTCAAAATTCAACGATGTATCCCCGAATAACCCCATGTTCCAATATTGATTGGAGAAATAAGAAATTGTAGCTCCTTCCGGGATGCCGGTTATCGGAATCTCCATTTCACTCTCGGCATCAAAATTATAACCGTATAATTTATTATCATGCACACAATAAATCAATGTTCCCGTCAAACCGTTGCCCGCAATAATATCCCCTTGAGCCAAATGCAAATTAGATTTTAAAGGCCTAATCTCCACGATATTTCCCCCGGAAAGCAAATACAAATACCGGACTCCCGAAGTTTTATCCTGACACAGGAAATAGATCATCTCACTTCCTCCCACGTAATTAAGTCCACTCGACAGGCATTCCAAATTATCTTGATTCACTTCCGTATTGAACTCAACTTCCGATACACCGGAACAATTATAATCCACCGTCATGACACGATGTTTACTATTATTCCAGTATACATGACCTCCGAATCCCCCGTTCACTATTTGCACATGCTTACTGCTTTCACTATCCAAGGGGAAGCCCATTTTACCGCTATTTTCATCGGTAGAAGCAGAACGGATGCCTTTACTGGAAAAATAAAATATTCTCGAAAGACTTCTAACCATACAATAAGGGGACTCATCGGCCTCCATTTCCTCGAAAAGTAAATTCGAATTATCAAAAACTTTCAACATATCCACCGTACGGAAACAGGCAAATTTATTCTGTTCCGTGGTAACACATACCGTGTTGCCCGTTGCCATTACGTTCTCTTCCGTATCAATAAAAGCCTGCCCGAAACACACGGACAAATTACGAGGAGCCCCAATCAACGGTTCCCCTTGCGAGTTCGTCAAAAGATCTGAAACAAGACCGTCTTGTGTATATACGTCCAATTCCGAGTTCCCTTCCGCCGTTTCTTTCAAGATGTAAAAACCTTGAGAAAAAGTCGTGGAAACAGCTAATTTCATCTCTTCCGCAACTGAATAACCGTTCTCTTTAGCCGTCACTTCAAACACAACCGTGTAATTCCCGGCCGCCAAATTTATCTCGTACGATAAATTCTTGACGGAATCGATTTTATTCGTCCGGAATCCCTCTTGTTGATCCTCTTTATAAATATACCACGCGTAAGCTAACTGCTCTTCCGAATATTTTGTCTCGATTTTCGGTTCCCGTTCCAATTTATTTCCACTATAAGAGATAATTGAAGCATCTTTCAATGTATCAATCGCAATATCGCCAATCTCTCTGGTTGCCAAACTACTATCATCATCGTAACAGGCAACTAGCCCGAACAATGTAAACAATACGGCTAATAAAATATATTTTTTCATACTATCATCCATTAAATTATCAATTCCAAGATTTCGGTTCAAAACTTACCGGGGTACCGTCTTCTTCTTTGTAAGGTTCCTTATTTTCCGCTATCCTTTTGGCATTCTCTTCCTCTAACTTCCGAGCAAACCATCCTGCCAGATAATCGACATAAGCACTGTCACCCTCCATCAGTTCCTTGATATACTCGTCATCCCATTTCTCGTCTGTCCATTCTATCATCAAACGATGTTTTTCTGTTCCGTAAAGGCCAAATGAATAATCACAATAATATTCCTCCCATACCGAAGGTTTCGTCAATTTTGCAGAGATTGACAGCACACGGACAGTCAATCCCGCATATCCCGGTTTAAAATAACCGTTATCCTTGAATGTAAATTGTAACGTGACATCTCCATTCTCCAATGAAGGATCCTTTTTTACAACCACCGGAATTTCCGTTATCGTTTTACGAGCAGGGATGATGTAGTATTTCGCTTTCAACTCTTCATTCGTGAAGGCGACATAATGTACATCCGCTTTCGCATCATTCTGCCCGGTAAGAACCTGCTCCAACTCCAACGGTCGATCTTCATCCGACACGAAACCCATCGTTGATATTTTGAACCAAACCGTATCAACGTCCACATCTTCCCCGGCATACACGAATGAATACGAGGCGTATCTCATCTCGTCCGTAACCTTTTCCGTTTCCACGATAGTTCCGTCATAATTGTAATAAACGAAATTTAACCAGCAATCCGACGTACTATACACCGGCAAATCTTTTTCGCAAGAACTCATCCCCAAAAGTAGGATACAACCGATCATTATATTTATCAACTGTTTCATAATCATTTACTTTATTTGAGAATTAGGATTATATTCGGTTTCCGGCAAAGGAAGAATATATACTTTCTCGTCAGCCGTCCCATTACCCCAAAGCATACTTGCCGTTCCGGTTCTCTTGTAGGTATAGAACATCTGCCCCTCTCCATAAAACTCCCGGCGATACTCGTTCACGATCTCCTTGGGAACATCGTTCAAGGAAGAAAATCCCGCTTCATTCAACACCACGTTATGAGCCAACATGTAATCCGTATACCACCCGTTTATCTCATCCAAATCGGAAGATGTTTCCATAGCAATCAAATAAACTTCGGACATACGCAACATCGGAATAATCTGATAATACAGCATTTGATTTTCAGCATCATCCGCGAAATAATACTTCGTGATCGCCGCATATAGGCTAGCCGACGCATCTTTCACGTTCCGGTTCCAGCAATTCAAATATCTGTTATGCGAACCCGTATTCTGTCCCGCGTACAAATCTGTCAACATCGAATGGGAGACAACCAAATGTCCCGAACCAACCTGCACGTCTGTCTGATTTCCAAGCAAAAATTCCGTCGAGTAGGTTTTCACGTTATATTTACTGAGATACAACAGGCATTCGGACGGACAAGTCTTATACCCTTTTGCGATATCCGTTTCGCCACTCATTGTCATGACAGGTTTTCCATCCACACCTTTGGCGTCTATAATTCCTTTCGCCAACGCGTAAGCCTTTTCTTTTTTTCCCAAATAAAGGTACATTCTAGCTTGAATTGCTTTCACCGCCCAATAGTTCATTCTAGCTTGACGATAATACATATAACTGTCATTCAATTCATTCCCGCTTACAGAATTCAAGTTGGAGAAAGTATATTGAAACACCGGATCACTATCTTTCAAGAAAGATTCCGCTTTAACCAAATCGCTTTCTAGTTTTGCCACGTAAGCATCGAAACCATAGTAAGCAGGCATTTCGTCAATAGAGGTAGTTTCAGAATAGGGTAATTCAACTTGTTGGCTTGCTCCTTGCGGCATCTGCCCGAACAAGCGAAGCACATCCAACTGACAAAAAGCACGGATGGCGTAAGCCTCTCCCGTAATCACGGCACGAGCCGCCGGATCTTCGATGACATCACCATTTTTCTCGGCGTACTTAATAATCATATTAGCCTGAGCAATCACGTTAAACAACCCGGCATATATCGTTTTGATCGCGGCCTTAGAATAATCACTCGTGTAATTATGTTCCATCAAATCATTATCCTCGTAACGAGTCGAATTACGGAATTGATACCAAAGATTTGCCAATGATTCGATATTAGACATTGTCAATCTCTCCCCATAAATATCTTGACCGGCTAAACTCATGTAACAACCCGTGAGAGCATCCTGAAATCCCTTGTACGTGGTAAACAAGTCTTTGTCTTTCTGTTCCGTGTCCGGCCGCACATCCAACCAATCATTACAGGAAACGGAAAACAAAGCCATGACTACCGTTATGATATATAATCTTTTCATAAATACAGTTTTTAATATTACATGTTAGAATAAGAACTTAATATATCCTTGAATATTACGAGCATACGGGTAACTGGTTCCGCGCTCCATTTTAATGGATGACAAATGCAGAATATCAGACATATTCACGCCAAAAGTGATAGAACCGGCACGAGTATATTTCTGAACCCAAGGAGAATCCCAACGATATTGTATCCCGACAGAAGATATCTCGAACACGTTATCATTCATCACGAAACGGGATGTCGCACGAGTTTGGGTATTACTCAGTTGCTTGAAGAACGTCACGTCACCCGCTTGAAACCACCGGGCTTTTAGCACACGGGCGTCCACATTTTGGCTAGTCAAGGTATTTTTTGTCACCTCCACCTTGTTCAACAAAGTTTCATTATACGCTTTACCTCCCCAGTAATAAGAACAGGCAACATTCACCGTCAACCCTTTCCACATGAACAGGATACTACCGTTCCCCCGGTATTTCTGCTCTTTCGCACCCAAATACACCTTATCCGACGGCTTCCAAGTATCCGTGATATTTCCGTCCTTATCAAGAAAAATCTCGTTACCCGTACTTGGGTCAATCCCCAAAGAACGAACAGCATAAATAGCGTTTTGCGGGCGTCCCTCGTAGAACAAGTTGCTCACGTCCACGTCCTCTTGTAAATACAATTCATTCTGCGCCTTAATCGCCTCCGAAAGTTTCGTGATACGATTCTTATTATATACCAATTGCCCGCTAAACATCAAAGTAACCTCCCGCTCATAATCACGAATAGCATACCCGCTCAAAGCCAACTCCCAACCATTATTCTTCACCTCCCCAACATTCGCGATATAAGAAGAGTAACCCATGGACAATGGCAAATCCATACTGGAAAGAAGATTTGCAGTCTTTTTCGTGTACACGTTCAATTCACCTTTCAAACGCCCTGCCCACAAACCAACTTCCATGCCTACATTCAACTCGTTCGTTTTTTGCCACGTTAACCTCGGATTTCCCCATCCTTGCAGAATCGCCCCGTTCCAATTCATATACTTGTTATCCGTGGAATACTTGTAAGTTGTCGATGCCCCGGTAGATGACCCCTGCTGCGAACCTGTTTCACCGTAAGACCCCTTCAACCTCAGCATGGTTATTACCGGATGACCTTGCAAGAAAGACTCGTTATGCAAATTCCATCCGATACCGGAACTCCAGAACGGGGCATACTTCTTGTCACTCCCGAACGTGGAACTACCGTCAACCCGGTAAGCCAAATCCACGTAATAACGACCGTCATAAATATAATTCACGTTCCCGGTCAACCCGAAACGGCGGGTACTTGTTTTCAATCCGTTAGGAATCCCGTCTTTCATATATTGTCGGGCATTCCCCAGAAAACTCATATCTTCACTCGAGAATCCTTCCAACTCAAAACTATACGAACGAGATTGAGTCTCCGCCAATGACCAATCAATACCCACGGACAAAAGATGTTTTTCCGCAAAAGTTCTATTATACGTCATCGTGACATTTCCGCTGTAACTATACTCTTTCCCGGTTCCGTAGCGATATAACCCTCTACGAAAAAAACCTTCATCCGTGGCATATTCCGCTTTTTTATCCCCGGTTGTGAAATAAGAATGCTCTGCCGGTAAGAAATAATCACTACTATTATCCGTGCTGGAAATACCTAATTGCCCCCTCAGCATCAATCCTTCCATAATATTCCACTCGATCGAGAAATTATTAGTCAATGATTGATATCCCGTTTTATCAAAAGAATTTAACGAGGCATCATACAACGGATTCTGCCTATCCAGATCACTATAACGAAAACCGTCAAAATAACGCACGAGATTACCGTTCTCATCATACGGCGCATCATACGGCTGTTGTTCTGCATAAGTACTGAACGAACCATACCTGCTTTCGCGTCCCCGATTCATCCCGTAAGACGTGTAATTCTTGAAAATCAAATTATCAATCGTATACATCAACGTGATCGAACCATTGAAATTACGCCGGGAAGAACCTTTCATCGCCCCGACTACATTTTTATACGCCAAAGAACCGCTCCACCGAAATTGTTCACTTCCCCCTTCCATTCGCAAATTATAATGAGATCCCACGCCCGTGTGTAAAGGCTTACTCAACCAATCCGTGTCAACCCCTGCAAGTACAGCCTTCAAACGCTTGTTATATCTTTCCGTGTATCTCACGTCATTTCCCGGTAAAGAAGACTCGTACAACCCGGACATCTTTTCCAACTGAAGCTTCTCTGCAGCATTTAACAGGTCATAAGAACTTAAATCCGGCGCCTCGATATCCATCCCAATCTCCGCGTTAATCCTCAATTTACCTGCCTCCGGTTGTTTGGTAATTACCACGATCACACCGTTCGATCCCCTTGAACCGTAAATAGCCGTGGCCGCCGCATCCTTCAATATGTTGATCGATTCAATCTCATCATCATTATAGTCCATCAATTTCTCCAGCGTGATCTCGAAACCATCCATGATAATCAAGGGAGTATTAACAGCATTAGATGCACTCTCGTTATACTCCTGCACGCTCACGGGCAATGAAGAATTACCCCGGATATTGATTTGAGGAATAGCGTTCGGGTTACTTCCGACCGCATTATTCACCATAAAATTCAACGATGCATCAATATTTTTTAATGTCTGCAACACGTTTTGTCCCTTGTACATTTTCAATTGCTCTGAAGTAATGCTTGAAACGGCCCCCGTATAACTTTCTTTCGCTTTCTTGAAGATACCGGTAACCACGACCTCATCAATCTCTGAGGTCTCATCTTCCAATGTCACGTTAATTACATCCTTGTCTGCATATACGACCTCTTTCGAAGTCATGCCGACAAACGAAAAGACCAGCACCGGTTTCTCCTGTCCGGCCGTCAACGTGATAGAATAATTTCCATCAACATCCGTGGCAACACCCAACGTCGTACCCTTGATACGCACGGTCACTCCCGGAAGCGGATTATTCTGCACGTCGACCACCTTCCCGGTAATCGTCAACTTCTTCACCTCTTCTTTTTTCGTTTCTCGTTTTATAACATAAACTCCGTCAAGCACCTCGCAAAAGAAACCCTTCCCTTTCAACACAGCATCAATAGCCTCTTTTACCGAAACATCTTTCAATGACACAGGACCACACATCACTTTTTCCAATTGATTCTCGTTAAAAATAATCTGTACTCCCGTCGCATCCTTAATATAAATCAGAACATCACTCAGCGGTTCCGATTTCACGTTCAACGTTACTGTTTTCGATTGCGCCAAAATGGCACTCGAAACAGTAAACGTTAATAACAGAATGAAAACAACGCGTAATTTCATGCCCGAAAACATTTTTCTTAAATTAACAGGAATACCTTGCCTGTCAAACCGATTTTTTTTCATACTTTTGATTGTTTACATGTTAACATTAATGTGAAACTTGTTAGAGGTACGAGTTTAGGTCGCCAAACTTACGACTCGTACTTTTTTATCTTTTCATAACCACAATACTCCGGCCTTTTATCTCAAACTTAATATCACACCCTTCTTCAAAAAAGCGTAATAAAGTTTCAATTTTGGCATAACGATTCAATGTCCCCGTGAAATACAACTTTTTCAACGTCTCATCACTAAACGAGATATCCACGTTGTACCAACGCATGACATCATTCATGATCTCATTCAAAGGACAACGTTCGAAACGGAATTGTTTACTTTTCCAAGCAATCTCGTTATCAACCTTCACTTCCTGAACAACCGGATTCCCGCCATTTTCATAACTGATCTGGAACCCCGGTTTGATTTTTATATAATTCTCCTTGTCGTCCTTCTTGCAAAATCCCACGCTTCCCTCCACCAAAGTAGTTTTTATCTCCTTTTCCCCCATGTACCTCTTCACATTGAATTCCGTCCCGTAAACCCTTACATTTCCCAAATCTGTTTCCACCACAAACGGACGTTCCGTATCATGCGCCACCTTAAAATACGCTTCTCCCGAAAGAATCACCCGACGTTCCCGTCCCTTAAGATTCACGGGGAATTTTAATTCCGAATCCGCATTCAGCCAAATCTCACTCTTGTCACTCAATACCACATGATACTCACCCCCCTTGGGAATAATAACCGTGTTGTACGCCAACTCACCTGCCTCCCCATCCCCCATGAAAGTGATTTTTCCCTCGTTTCGTATAATTTCCGCCACCCCTATCGCCAATCGAGCCGTGTCTGTCGTTTTATCCAAGTTTACATTCGTCCCGTCAGCCAGTACTAGAATTGCTTTGCTCTCCCCCGGGGTAATCTCTGCAACCGTTACATTTTCCTCCTCTATTGCCCGATTCTCTATCATAAATATTCCCCCGATACCCAGTAATAACACAACCGCAGCACTCCAACCCAACCATTTCCGACGTAAAGTCAAACGCCGTTGTCGTTTCTGCTCTTTCAACATGCTATCCAATCGCAACATGACTCTCGGCATATTCGTTTCGTGTACCACATCCTCATTCCATTCGGCAACCATCCGTTCATAATACTCCCGATGCTTCCAGTCTGTCATCCATTCTTCAAAAGATGCTTTTTCCTCTTCTGACAGCTCCCCGTTCATGCTCCGCACGAGTAAACTCCAATCTATGTATTCATCCTGTTTCATATATCCGTGTTTCAATTTTCAAGTATAATATCCACACAACTCCAAAACGGGGGACAATATTTTTATCTTTTTTGTCAAAGAATCGAGAATATAAATAAATTTGTAATCAAAATCCATTTCACATGAACGAAGAAATAAATATCAATGAACTTGGAAAAAGAATCAAAAGGCGAGATGAAGAAGCCTTTCGTGTCATGTACTTGGAATATTTCTCAAAATTCCAACATTACGCCATGCGTTACCTTTACGACTGGGATGAAGCGGAAAATCTTGTACAGGAAGCCTTCTTCACGTTATGGTGCAACTTGGACAAATACAATGAAAACCGTAATATCATCGCTTACTTGCTCACGATTGTCAAAAACGCTTGTCTGAAATATATCCGTGATCTTAAAATTCACGACAATAACCAAGACAAGATGATCGAAGCCATTCTCTTTTCTAACCTCCCGGACGAAGAACCGGACGAAAATCTGCATCGCCGTTTGAATCAAATCCTCACCCAATTACCGGAAAAACAAAAAGAGGTGCTATTAAAACACGCAGTAGAACACAAGACTCTCCCTTCTATCGCCAAAGAGCTGGATATCGCCGAATCAACCGCAAAAACACATTATAAACGGGCTATCGCAATCCTGCGCAAAAACTTACAATTTATCATCTTTGGATTTTAAAAAGAAAGACTTGACAGCAAAACACCATCAAGTCTAACCGTACCCCCGGGCAGAATCGAACTGCCATTTAAAGTTTAGGAAACTTCCGTTCTATCCGTTGAACTACAGGGGCTCCTAATCGAATTGCAAAACTAATCGAAAAAAACGTTAGTTCCAAATAATATTTTCAATTCACAAATCCGCAGATTCAACTCTCCAATACAACTTTTCAAGTCATTTTTTTCGAAAAGCCTCAAATACATATATAAATCCGTTCAAGTATAAAAAAAGCTACCAGCCAAATTGCCGATAGCTTTGCTATGAAAAAAGATCCTCACCAAGTTCTCCATCATCGTGCAATCATTTTCCGACAAATCTCCCCTAATTCTGCCGTCCGTTGTTCAATACACCGGAATCATCTTCTATCACGTACACTCCCAGTTCATTAGCATTAAAAGCACCTTCCGGACAAATCTCTCGTCCGTTTTCATAAATCTTCCCGTCAAATTCACCCTTCCCGTTCATCCATTCCCAAATTTCGGGATACACGTCTTTTATATGTTTCATCTCTTGCGGGTAATTAAACCAATCTTTACCACACACTTGATTGTTTTTGTCTTTATATTGCATTCCCGTTTCGGTAATCACCAAACCGTAAGGCAATTTATCCTTATCCAAAGATTCTTTCAAGTGATTCACGGATAAAGCGTATATTCGAGTCCCACCGTCCACTTCAATAAACCATTCTACTCTCATAGCCCCTTCCCCGTTAATCTTGGATATATCCCAACTTCTTATCGTGGAACCGAGAAAGGTTCTATTCCGGTCAAAATTTACTTCATTGAACATGACATTGAGAAACCCCTCATACTCTTTGTCATCCTGCTCTTTCCCGTAATTGAACATTTGTTTTCGGCAAGTCTTGTCTTTCGTGATCAGGCCACTGAAGATTTGCTTACTTCCTTTATAAACGTCACATCCCAACTTTATCTCTTTTGTAGAACCTAACGCAACCGGTTGTACCCCGAAGCCAAAGATGTTTCCCGATTGCTGGTATTTCACGTGAATCACGAGATCATTATAATCATAGTCACCCACCCAAGAATCCTCGAAACAAATCACTTGAAACAATCGGAATTGATTTTCTCCTACAATATTCGGGAATTTATCATCAAAACCTCTGGACAAACTTCTTCCCCCAAGATCTTCATTCTTATCCACGTAAGAAACTTTTGCCTGCACGCCTTTAGGAACAAGTATCGGAAACTCCGAATACCCAATGGCTACCGTATCTTCTCCCACGGTTACTATAGTTACTTTCCCGTCCTTCACCGGAACATTAAATTCTTCCGTTGTAATAAAACGAGAAACATCCTCCTTTGTAAGGTCACTTTTTAAGCCGTCGGAACAGGCTCCGAACATTACTCCGGCTACCAAAACAGATAAAACTTTTCTCATACACACCTTTTTAATTAATTACCTGAGACAAAGGTATGAATTTTATTTCTTTACCGGAGTCACTTTTAAGATGTAATTGTCGAAAAGTATGCTATTTTGTTATATTTTAAAACACACAGCTGACACTAATAACCTTTATTCCCGTGTGTATCACTCGTTATCTCCGCTTGTCTAAAAATTAAATTATTACTAAAACAGCCTTAAAACATCGAAATTGAAAGTTTTGCAATCGATTTTATTAAAAAATTGATATGAAAAATTTTATTTCAAAAACTTATTATTAACTTCGCAACACAAATACATAACAGCGTATATTCACTTTAAAACAGATAAACATGGTTAGCGACTACAAAGAAATTCTATCAGACAGCGCCAAAGGAATGAAGCGCTCTGCTATCAGGGAGTTATTAAAGTTAACTCAAAAACCGGAAATCATTTCTTTCGCCGGGGGACTTCCCGCCAAAGAATCTTTCCCGTTAGAACAATTACAGGAGATTTCCGCGGAAGTAATCGCCACGGATGGTGCTGCCGCTTGTCAATACGGTTCAACCGAAGGTGTTCCGGAATTATTGGAAATTCTGGCTCAACGTTATCGTGACCAAGGATTAAGTTTTGTTACCAAAGAAAATATCACGATGACCACTTCTTCTCAACAAGGATTGGACTCTGTTGGTAAACTTTTCTTGAATCGCGGAGATAAATATATTTGCGAATTGCCCTCTTATCTTGGTGCTTTAGGTGCATTCAACTCTTACGGCGGCGTTGGCGTAGGAATCCCTCAAGATGAACAAGGTATGAGTGCCGTGGAATTGGAAAAAACTTTGGCTGAAATGAAGGCTAAAGGTGAAAAACCGAAATTTATTTATCTGATTCCGGACTTCCAGAATCCCGCCGGTATGACTATGCCGGAGGCCAGAAGAATGGAAATCCTGAGCATTGCCAAGAAATACGACATCTTGATTATCGAGGATAGCCCTTACCGCGAATTACGCTTCACGGGTAAACCGCAACGTATGTTGTATGATCTGGACAAGGGTGAAGGTAACGTGATCACGTTGGGAACTTTCTCTAAAATTTTCTTACCGGGATTCCGTATGGGTTGGGTTCTCGCTCACCCGATGGTAATCGACAACTTCGTGAAAGCAAAACAAAATACAGACCTTTGTACTTCCGCGTTCTTGCAAAAAATCACGGTGAAATTCTTCCAGAAGAACTACTTCGATGCCAACGTAAAGAATATCGTTGAAATGTATCGCAAGAAACTGGAGGCCATGTTAGGTGCTTTCGAAAAATACATGCCGGAAGGTGTTACATGGACTCGTCCGGAAGGTGGTTTGTTCTTGTTCTTGAACTTGCCGGAAGGATACGACGCTGAAGAATTGTTCCAGATCGCCATCGAGAAAAACGTGGCATTCGTTCTCGGAACCGTGTTCTTCGTGAACGGTAAAGGCAAAAACACCATGCGTATCAACTTCTCGTACATGAGCGAGGAAATGAACATCGAAGGTGTGAGAAGACTTGCCGAATCTATCAAAGAATTGTACGCAAGACATAAATAATTTAGAATTTAAAATTTAAAGTTTAGAGTGGAGTATATGAACAAAATTCATATATTTCACTCTAAATTTTAAAACTCAAATTTAAATGAAAATAGTTATTCAAAGAGTTACACGTGCCAGCGTCACGATCGAGCAACAATTGTTTTCTTCCATAGGAAAAGGAATGCTTATATTGGTGGGCATTCAAGCTGACGACACGGATGAAGACATCGCGTGGCTCTCTTCCAAAATAGTGAACCTTCGTATTTTCGATGACGAAAACGGAGTAATGAACAAATCCATCTTAGAAACGAGTGGTGAAATCCTCGCCGTCAGCCAATTCACACTGATGGCTCGCACGAAAAAAGGCAATCGTCCATCGTATATTGACGCCGCTCCACCGGCAATCTCGATTCCCTTGTACGAAAAATTTGTCTCGGTATTAAGCCAAGAACTTCATAAACCGGTGCAAACCGGTCAATTCGGTGCAGATATGAAAGTAGAACTCATCAATGATGGTCCGGTGACTATTATTATTGATAGCAAATCCAAAATTTAAAAATGAAATGACTATTTTTGGGACTTTCAAATTAATTCACTTTTAAAATTATAACACTTTGGATGTTGCGGAATTACAAACAGCAGTAGACGCATGGATCAAGACGCATGGAGTCAGATACTTCAGCGAGTTGACGAACATGACGATTCTCGTGGAAGAAGTCGGGGAATTAGCCCGGGTGATAGCAAGGAAGTACGGGGAACAATCCTATAAAGAAGGAGAAGTAGATAATTTGGCCGAAGAACTAAGCGACGTGTTGTGGGTCTTGGTGTGTCTGGCAAATCAAACAGGGGTGGATTTGAACGAGGCCATAAACAATAATTTTGCCAAAAAAACAGCAAGAGATGCTAATCGGCACAAAAAAAATCCCAAACTCTTTAAAGATTAACCACATTTATCCTACTTTTGCCTACAAATGCGTAAACAATAAAATATATCATGTGGACTAAGATAGCAGGGATTCTTCTTCGTAACCGGATTGCCTTTATTACAGGGATCTTGATCATAACCATCTTCATGGGATTCCAAATTCCAAAAGTGGAAATGTCTTACGAATATGCCAATTTGCTACCAGCCACAGATAGCGCCTATCTGGATTACATTGATTTTCACGAGAAATTCGGTCAAGAAGGCAATGTAATGGTTTTTGCCGTTCAAGATTCGAACTTCTACCAGTTGGATAAGTTGAATGACTGGATTGCCATGTGTGATAGTTTAAAGGCTTTGCATGGAGTCATTGCCCTAGTGGATATTACGCATTCATATAACTTGCAAAAGGACACTCTCAACAAAAAATTCGAGATTCATCCCATTTTTCCGAATCGTATCAAAGATCAGAAGGAACTGGACAGCCTTGTCAATATTATTGAAAACTTACCCTTCTACGACGGGACGCTTTTTAACAAGGCGAAAGATATTTACGGGATGATGATTTCGGTTTCCGCCGATGTGATGAATTCTCCGGCACGGGTAGGACTGGTAAAGGATGTGTTGGAAATCACGGAAGAGTATTCAAAGAAATATAACATACAGATGCATTATTCGGGGATGCCTTACATCCGGGTAATCAATGCCGAGAATATCAAGGGAGAAATGTACATGTTCATTTTCTTGTCCTTGCTGATTACCACGTGCATCTTGTACCTGTTTTTCCGGTCGTTCCGGATTATCGGCTTCTGCTTGTTGATTGTACTGATTTGCGTGAGTTGGACGGTCGGCGTCATGGCTATGCTGGGGATTAAAATTACTCTGCTGACCGCCATGCTTCCACCATTATTAATCGTGATCTGTATACCGAATCTGGTATTCATGATTAACAAATTCCACGCGGAATACGATCGACACGGTAACAAAATCAAGGCATTGCAACGCATGATTCAAAGAATCGGAAACGCTTCTTTCTTGAGTAACTTGACAACGGCTGCCGGATTTGCCACGTTTATCGTGACTTCCAGCCAAATTCTGGTAGAGTTCGGTATCACGGCATCTATCGGTATCGCCTTTGTTTACTTCGTGTGCCTCATCATGATTCCCTGTGGATTCAGTTTTATGCCTGCCCCGGATAGCAAACAAATCAAACATCTGCATAACAAATTAGTAAATAATACAATAGATCGTGTCATCCAACTTATTCTAAATCGCCGAAACGTAGTTTACGCCATAGCTATCGTGATAGTCATTCTAGGTGGAATAGGGATATCCATGATAAAATCTACCGGCTATATGGTGGATGATTTGAAAGAAACAGATCCTATTCGTCAAGACCTTTCCTTTTTTGAAAAGAATTTTGACGGACTGATGCCGTTGGAAGTAACTGTCGATTTCAAAAAACCAAAGCAGGTTTTAAATTTACCTAATCTCGAAAAACTGGATAGACTCTCCAAAGAATTAGCCGAAGATGAAGATGTATCCAAGCCTATTTCTATCGTGGAAGTAATCAAGTTTGCCAATCAAGCCTTTTATAACGGCAAACCGACTTATTACAAACTTCCGACCAATATGACGAAGAATTTCATCCTGAAATACGCTTCACAATCCACGGGAGAACTTGGTAACCAAGCCAATTCATTTATTGACTCCACTCTCCAGCGAACGCGGTTAAGTTTCCGGATTAAAGACATCGGCACCAAGAAAATGCAGGAAAAAGAAATTAAACTGTATGAAATCGCGGAGAAGTATTTTCCAAGTGATCGTTACACGGTGAAAGTGACAGGTTCAAGTATCATTTTCTTTAAAGGAACCCAATATCTTGTATTCAACCTTTTTACCTCACTTGCCTTGGCCATTCTTCTGATTGCCCTCTTTATGGCGTGGATGTTCAAGAGCAAACGTATGGTACTCGTGGCATTGCTCCCCAATATTATCCCGCAAATCATCACGGCTGCCATCATGGGGTATTTCGGAATCCCCATCAAAGCATCCACGATACTGGTATTCAGTATTGCCTTTGGAATCTCGGTAGACGGAACCATTCACTATCTGGCCAAATACCGTCAGGAATTGCAGGGAACGAACTGGAGTATCCGTTCCTCCGCAGTGTTGGCCTTGAAAGAAGCGGGACAAAGTATGATATACAACGCTATCATCCTGTTCTTCGGCTTCGGCATCTTCGCCCTTTCCGATTTCGGGGGAACCGTCGCACTGGGAATCCTAGTATCGATCACCTTGCTCGCCGCCATGCTTTCCAACTTGATCCTCCTCCCGTCACTCTTGCTGACGCTGGATAAACACACCACGAACAAAACATTCCAAGACCCAAAAATTGATATCTTCTCGGAAGAGGAAACGAAAGAAAAATAGAGAATGCGGAAGCATCATATCAGCTTCCGCTCCTTCAAATCCAAATAACTATTGATACTGTTCACGGTGAGGGCTTCCGGTTTGGAAAGAATCACTCGGATACCCATTTGGCTCAATTCCCGCACCATTTGTCGTTTCTCCATGGCAAATCCGGCGGCAATGGTTTCGAAATAGACATCTTTGACACCACGTACAGGACGTTCCAAAGCTTTATTCAGCTCCGAGTTTTCAAATAAAACAATCAATACCAAATGTCGGCTCGCCAGTCGTCGCAAAGCCGAAAGATGACGCTGCATTCCGGTTACGGTGTCGAAATTGGTAAAAAGGATTAACAGACTACGTGTCGGGATTTGTCGGACAACCGAAATATATAATTTCTCGAAATCCGACTCTTGATAATGTGTTTCCAACCGATAGAGGGATTCACTGATTCTATTCAATTGTCCCACCCGATTATCCGCTTTCACACAATTCCGGGAAGTATTGGAAAACGAGATCAATCCTGCCCGATCACCTTTTTTCAATATCACGTTGGACAATGTCAGAATAATATTAATTGCATGATCCAGCATCGTCATCCCGTTAAAGGGGGATTGCATGGTACGACCTTTATCCGCGAGGCAATAAATCTGTTGCGAGCGTTCCTCCGTGTAAGTATTTACCATTAAATGGTTATGCTTTGCCGTGGCTTTCCAGTTCACGGTACGGGGATCATCCCCCACCACGTAAGGCTTGATCTGTTCGAACGCCATATTTCCCCCCAACGCACGGGTACGCATTGCACCATTCTCCGGGTGATAATTCCCGTAAGCCATTAACTCGTACCGGTGCATCATCATAAACGACGGGTAAACGGCAACCTCCCGTTCCAAATCAAAAGAGTAACGCCTTTCCACCAGCGACAAACGGGTAGATATAAAAGCCCGAACCTTGCCGAACCCGTATGCGCCCCGTTTGGTTGGGCGCAAAGTATAATTTATTCCCTGCTGCTCGCCGGGCATCATATTTAAAGAGAAAGAAATATGCCGATTCTGGAACTCTACAGGAATCTCGTCTATCAAACGGCAATGCACCCCCACGGGATAACGATTCCGAACCTCGACACGAACGGGATTTTCCTCCCCGTTAGAAAGCTTGTCCGAAACAACACGGGAAGCCTCGAATCCTTGTTTATAACGGTACAAGGTTATCAACTCCAATAACACCATCACCGCGTACATGAGCAAAGCCCCCGCCACCCATATCAATAGTAAAGGAAAGACATAAGCCATCACGAGGGCAAAAATGCCCAACAGCAAACAGGTGAAAAAACGCCCGGTCAGATATGTATCTTTAAATACTCGCACTATCTTGGTACTTCTATTTTAGAAACGATTTGTTGTATAACCTGATCGACTGTCACACCTTCCAACTCTTTCTCGGAAGACAGCTGCACCCTGTGCCGCAACACGGGAGCCACCAGTTGCAACACGTCATCCGGGGTCACAAAATCTCTTCCTTGGATGGCCGCGAAAGCCTTTGCTCCATTCATCAAAGCGATAGAAGCACGCGGAGAAGCCCCCAAATACAACCAGCCACTCTTGCGGGTAGCGTAAACGATATTCACGATAAACGTTTTGATCTTCGGATCAACCACCACTTGAGACACGGATTCCCTCAACTCCCGCAACATATTGACATTCAGCACGGGTTCCAGCGTGTTCCAAGCCTTGATTGCTCCACGGTCATGCAATTCAAGCACCTCAACCTCTTCCTCCGCGGACGGGTAAGTCACGTTTATCTTGAACAGGAAACGGTCTAATTGTGCTTCCGGCAACCGATAGGTCCCCTCGTGCTCGATCGGATTCTGGGTACCGACCACGATAAACGGGTAGTCCATCTTGTATTCTACCCCGTCATTCGTGATCTGCCGCTCTTCCATCACCTCGAACAAAGCCGCTTGAGTCTTTGCCGGGGCACGGTTGATCTCGTCCACGAGAACAAGATTGGTAAATATCGGTCCTTTCCGGTACTCGAAACGTCCTGTCGCGGGAATAAATACCGAGGTCCCCAAAATATCGCTCGGCATCAAATCCGGCGTAAACTGTATCCGGTTAAAATTCACGTCCAGCATCCGGGACATGACCTTCACCATGAATGTTTTGGCGATACCGGGTACCCCCTCGATCAGAATATGTCCGTCAGCCAACATCGCCGTCAACAACAAATCCGCCACTTCCCGCTGTCCGACAATCACTTTGCCCATTTGTTCCCGAATCCGGGCAACCTTCTCGTGCAGACTCGTGAAGTCAATTCTGGACTCAAAATTTATCTGGTCTTCCATGCTTTTATCTTTTAGTTTTAAACAACTCTATATATTTCACTAATTCTCGTAACTTCTCTTCGTTCACGTGTTCTGTCTTCCGGATCAACAAAATCAAGTTCACCAACTTCTCCGTTTCCTCTTTCGGTACTCCCGAACGTTCCGCCAATAATACCGCGAACTCGGCGTTTAATTCATCTGTCCGTAACTTATAGTAATACCGGATTTCCTCCAAGAAACAATCTATCCGTTTATTAGCAATCGCCACGTGATCCCGGTGTTTATAATACAGGGAACTCACCACCCCGACAAATTCCAACGTTCTGTTCTCCGGGGGACGAATGACAGGAATGTACCGTTGCTCCCGCTTTGAACGGAACAACACGTACAAAATGCCACCCAGCAACAATAATATATACGCCCATTTCAATGCCGGATATTGAAGAAGTACCCGGAAAGGAGTAGCCTGTCCCTTGCGCTCGTTTTTCTGGTACTCGTCCCAAATCGCGTTCAGATCGGCAGGGAGAAAAGACAGTGCCTTCTGGTAATAATCGCCCGCCAAAGAATCCAACAAATAAAGATTCGTGAAAGCGACCGGATTCACGTGCAGGTAAAGCACCCCTTCACCATAAGGCAGACGGATAAAATTCGGCATCGTTACCGTATCCACGTATCCCAGTATTTCCCCGGCAAATGATTTTTCCAATTTAAAATACCGGTGTTTTACCCGGAAAGGATATGCCTTTCCAAACCCGCGGATGTAATCATTCCCTTCCCGAAAATCCTGTACTTCTTTTACTCCCGCGACAGATAACAACGTATCCGGTATATATTCTGCCGAAAGAAAAAGCGTGTTTCCCCCTCCCACGTAATCCAACAGAATATCAGCCTCTCCATTCGCATTTTTAAAATATCGGTTCACGAAGAAATATACTTCCGGTTCATCACTATCTTTCAGACGCAATCTCTCTCGCGGGGAAACCCGTGAAACCGTTGTCTTTCCTTCTGGGAACATATACGGCAAGGCGTCTTTCATGATATAAGTCCCGAAAGGTCCTTTCTTATCCACCGAGAAATTCATACTCCAATCCACGGGTTGCGGCTTATTTGCCTCGTAAATCGTGTAGACCGTCATTAGCGCTACCACGAGAAGGATGATCCACAAATTCTGCCTACGCTTCATTTCTCCACCTCCTTTCTGAAGTCTATAAAATATTGCCGGATATTCCGGTATGCCTCTTCGTCGACCGGAAATTCCCCGTAACAAACGTGATCGAATATACGGCTTAGATCTTCAAAAGTCCGGCTCCATTCCCGGTCACGTATCTCGTAAACATAGTCCCGATTGGTTTTGGAAGCTTCCCAACGAATCACCTGCTTCTCATCTAAAATTTGAAGCAACCCGGAATAACTTACCCGGACAGCGAGCGTGTAATCTTTTTCCTGCTCCGCCTTTACCAACATCCGGGAAAAAGTATCCCCGTCCTGCTCCCCGTTATAATCTCCCGTATCCGCGGCAAAAAGTCCCTCTCCCCTCTTTCTGAAAACCAAACTCTTCCGATATTTTATAAGTAAAATGATCAAACCGCCCGCCAAAAGAATCAAGATAATATATAACACGATATCCATGACCTGTGAAGAAGAATCAGACCATTTCATCCGGAACAACCGTTCCAAAATCCAACGTTTAATCCAATCCCACAACCCGGGAGCGGCAGACATATCCCTCTCGTAATCGAAATTAGCGTCATTTCTATATTTTTCCAGAAAATTGGCACCGGGGGAACGCGTCACCTCTTCCGCCAGCATCGTTCCCCGGCAGCAAACCAGTACAAACAGAATAATATATCTAGTCAGCCATCTCATCCGTTTTATTTTCAGGTCGAGTTCCCAATTCATCTATCCGGCTCAACAATGTCGTATGTTCCATCTCTTCCGACCGGGAGAAGAAGAACATCCCCAGCCCGATAAACACAATCGTGTGTAGCGTGTATTTTCCCAAGTAAGAAAGTAACAGCGTGAACGTCACCTCGTAAATTCCCGGCATTTCCCCCGTAAACGCTGAAGTTACGGTCAATGCCATATAAGGTATACTGAATACATAAGCAACAACTCCCACCAATAACTGCAAAACCACGGCATAACCGACAGTTCGCCACCAGTTCCCCTTCGTGATCGCCATAGCCCTAGACATCAAGGCATCAAAGCCGTTGTCCTTGATAATAATCAAATAAGTCCCGAAAGTCAAAGCCACCCCAAAATAAATCCCCGGTACAATCAGAAAAAGACATCCCACAACCACGATAATCATATAAAAAAGCGACCATACGATAAAGATTCCTAGTTTTCTCATCATCATGGCAAATACCTCGTTAATCGTAATCCGTTCCTCCACCCCTCCCCGGTAATGATCCCAATATACCCGAAGATAACAAATGGAGAACAGTTGCACCCACGCCACCATAATCATGGCAAAAAGTCCCGTCATCATGGAATTAATCATCATATTCCCGAAAGCATCCGTCGTTCCCAGATATTGTTGCGGATTATAAGTCATATCAAGCGCACCCAATAACAAATCCTTCATTAAAAACACAACCAACAGAATTACCGGAAACCCGATCACCGCGAAAGCCCGAATAAAAGGCACGAACTCCTGTTTCATAAAATTTATAGTTGCTGTTATCAAGTCCGAAAAAGAACGTTCCACGCTCAAATTAATCTTTTCCATGCAATTCGTTTTTATGTAAGTAATAAGGATAAACAATAAAATAACCGATCACGCCACCCAGCGAAAGGATAATCGCCGCGGCTCCCACGACAGGATAACTATCGGCATATCTCGTGATAAAACTTTCAATCCATCCGGCAATCACGAAGAAAGGAATCAATCCCGTGACAATCTTTATACCCCGCAACGCACCCTCTTTAAATGAATACATCCGTCGGTAAGTGCCCGGAAACAAGAAACTATTCCCCATAACCAACCCGGCTCCTCCGGCTATAATAATAGAGGTAATTTCGAATGTCCCGTGTGCCCAGACCGAAAGAACCGAATGTAACAGCAATCCCTGTTGGAAGAAAAAATACTGGAAAGCCCCGACCATCAAACCATTCGTGAAAAGAATCCACAAAGTCCCCGCCGAGAAAAGAATACCGAAAACAAAGGCGACAAACGACACTTTTATATTGTTCGTGGTAATCATCACGAACATATCCAACTCGTCCCCGGAAGCATAAATACCCATTGGCGTCCCATTCTCAATATTACTGATCGTTCTTTCCACGTAAGCATCTCCCAAAATAGAACGCACGAAACTCTCGTCATGTGCCGTGGAAAACACCCCGATTAATGCCGAGAACAAAAAGAGAAGCAACGCGAACAATAAAGTCCGTCGTTCCCGGTAAAGCAACAAGGGAAACTCGTGTCCCCAGAATGTCAACATCCCTCTACTCTCGGACTGTTCACCCTTGCCGTATATATTAATCTGGTAAACAGATATTAACTGATTCAGATACTTCTCCACGTCGCTTCCCGGGTAAAAAGTTTTGGCATAAGAAAGATCATCAGACAAAATCACGTAATTAGAGGCAAGCGTATCCGTGTTCAAACGTCCCACGTTCTCCATTTCCGCCCATTTTGATTTATTCCTATTTACAAACCGCGATTCTTTCATAATCCGTTTTCCACACGTTTTTTACTGTGCTAAAATTAATGCATTTCGAGAGAAAAACTGTATTTTTGTGAAAATATTTCCATAAAACATGAACATCTCTATCAATACCGCCCATAATGTAGCTATCAATTACACTCCCGCGGGAGTTATAGACCGTGTTTTAGCCACCATTATAGACTTTGCATTCCTGTTCGGGTTGCTATTCATGGGTGCTTTCGTGTTAGGCGCATTGAGTACTTTCATAGACATGGACTGGGCGATATTCATTCTTGTATTTCTATTATCTCTCTATCATTTAATTTGTGAATACGCGTTCAACGGGCGTAGCCTCGGAAAATTTACCATGCGTCTTCAAGTAGTCAAACTAAACGGTAAAAAACTCACATTCTGGGATTGTATGCTCCGTTGGGTATTCCGTTTGGTTGACATCACCATTTCCAGCGGAGCCGTCGCCCTTATATCCATCATTGTTTCCAAACACACGCAACGTCTTGGAGATCTGGCAGCGGGGACAACCGTAATTCGTCACGAGAGAAGCGTCACGTTAAAACAGATGAGCCAGTACGATGCCCCGGAGGAATACGAGGTCGTGTTTCAACAAGCCGCTCTCCTTTCCGACAAGGATATCAAAATCATCAAAGACATACTTCGTGAAGTAAACAGAAACAAAAATTACAGCTTACTTGCCCCTTTGGCAAAAAAAATTAAAGAGGTAACAGGTATTGAAACCGATATGGTACCTCTCGACTTTGTAAAAACCATTTTAAAAGATTACACGCGCTTGGCAAATGGCAATGACTAAAGACTCGCGTCTTTAGCCGCTACCGTCTTTATCTCTTTCAGTACGTCTTCCAATAATTGTGACGTTCCTATTCTGAAATACTTCGGACTAATCCATGCTTCACCCAGCACGTGTTTCACGATTGTCAAATAACGAATAGCGTTTTGCACTTTCGTGATACCCCCGGCTACCTTTATTCCGACCATTTTCCCTGTTTGAACATGGAATTGGCGCAAAGCCTCACAAATCACGTAAACCGCCTCCGGGGTAGCATTCATAGGCACCTTTCCCGTTGACGTCTTGATAAAATCCGCCCCAGCGTATGCCCCGAGCAGAGAAGCATTGAATATACTTTCTATCGTCTTCAATTCTCCTGTTTCGAGAATCACTTTCAGCACGACTCCGGCACACGCTTCCCGAATAGCAACCAACTCTTTATAAACTTGTTCGTAATTGCGTTCCAGCACCTCCCCCACGGGAATAACCACGTCAATCTCGTCTGCCCCGGCGGCAATAGCCTCCTTACATTCGGCCAACTTCACATCGAGAAATGTCTGCGCGGCAGGAAAACAAGCCCCTACCACGGTCGTTTTGATCGGCGTACCCGCCAACCCTGCTTTCACGACTGGAGCGAAACGGGGAAAAACGCAAACAGAAGCCACGTCCGGCAACGTATTCTTCTTGATTTTCTTTAAAAGTTCTGTCACAAAAGCAGTCACGGACTTTTCGGAGTCAGTCACTTTCAACGTCGTGTAATCCATACAAGAAACGCACAACTCGAAATTCTCGTTGCAATAAGCCGGAGCGATTTCTTTTTCAATCACGCCGTCCAACTCAAATTCGATACGATCTTCCAAATTTGAATACCCGTAAGCCGCCAATGTTTCCACTATATTCTCCATATACTTTAATTTATTACTTAGGCTCCTCCCCTACCTCCATCTTCCTTCATACGAAAAAAACACCACTGGGTTATGGCAATAACCCTTGTTCGTTTCCTAAAGCCAAGGCAAATTTACACAATGTTTGTGAGGTTTTAAAGTAAATCTCGCCCAAAATAATTAATTTTGGAAGGTGAAATTCAACCGTAATCTATAAGCTAAAGATAATAAAATATATGGCAACCAAAACAGAAGAACAAACGACCCCGTTAATGCAGCAATATTATTCGGCAAAGGCAAAATATCCCGACGCGATCCTGTTATATCGTATGGGTGACTTTTACGAAACCTTCGGCGAAGACGCCAAGCTCACCGCTAAAATTCTAGGCATCACCCTGACGAAACGTTCCCACGGCTCTCCCGGTGACGTCGAACTGGCAGGCTTCCCGTATCACGCCATAGACAACTACCTCCCGAAACTCGTGCGTGCGGGGCAACGTGTAGCCATTTGCGAACAATTGGAAGATCCCAAGAAAACCAAGAAACTCGTGAAAAGAGGCGTTATCGAATTGGTAACACCCGGTGTTTCCTACAACGAGAACACCATTGACAACAAAAATAACGTTTTTCTCGCTGCCGTTTATTTTACCAAGACCAAAGCCGGCCTCTCCCTTCTGGATCTTTCCACGGGAGAATTTCTCACGACGGAAGGCACCCCGGCAACCATGGACAAGATACTAAACAGTTTCCAGCCCAAGGAAGTTCTTTACCCCAAAGGCTCGGAAACCCGTTTCAACGAAATCTTCGGTTCTAAATATTACACGTACCCCATAGAAGAATGGTTCTTTGAAACCGAATCTTCAGCCGACCGATTGAAAAAACATTTCGAGGTCACCACCCTGAAAGGATTCGGGATCGACAAAATGGATTGCGGTATCTCTGCCGCCGGAGCCGTACTTTACTATCTTGATGCAACCAAACACGAGCTTGTCGGACATATCACCTCGATCTCCCGTATCGACGAATCGACCTGCGTATTGCTCGACCGGTTCACGTTGCGCAATCTCGAAATTCTGGACACGCTTCACGAGGGCGGACGTTCCTTGGCAGACATTATCGACAGAACCATCACCCCCATGGGCGGACGTACATTACGCCGCTGGCTCTGTATGCCCTTGAAAAATCCGGCAGAGATCAACGAACGTCTTGACATCGTGGAATGTTTCGTGAACCACGAGAACGAACGCTTGGAACTGGAACAAATACTTCGCACCATCGGCGATCTGGAACGTCTTGCTTCTAAAATTGCCGTCGGACGTATCTCCCCCCGGGAAATAGTTCAACTAAAAGTTGCATTACAAGCCATTAAACCGTTAAAAGAACAAGCCTTGTCTACGGGCAACGAGATTCTATGCAAATGGGTGGAACGACTGGATGATTGCGAAGAATTATACCAAAGAATAGAAAAAGACATCCGGGAAGACGCCCCCGCTTTACTAAGCAAGGGCAACGTGATCGCCGAAGGCGTGAACGCGGAACTGGACGAATTGCGGAATATCTCTTCCCACGGGAAAGAACTCTTGTTGAAAATGCAGCAACGGGAAATCGAAAATACCGGAATCCCCACGCTGAAAATCAGCTTCAACAACGTGTTCGGGTACTATATCGAGGTCACCAGAATCCACACGCACAAAGTTCCCGAAACATGGATCCGCAAACAGACGCTCGTCAATGCCGAACGTTACATCACCCCGGAATTAAAAGAATACGAGGAAAAGATACTGGGTGCCGAAGAACGGATTCAAACACTGGAAAGCGACATCTACAACGAACTCATGGCAAAGGCAACGACATATATCCGCCCTATCCAACAGGATGCCCGGATCATATCGCATATTGATGCTTTAATCTCGTTTGCCAACGTTGCCATAACTAACGACTACCATCGCCCGGAAATCAACGAATCATTCGTTATCGACATCAAAGCCGGACGCCATCCCGTGATCGAGAAACAATTACCCCCGGGAGAAAATTACATCGACAACGATCTTTATCTGGATAACGAGAAACAACAAATCATTATCATCACCGGACCCAACATGGCAGGTAAATCCGCCCTCTTGCGGCAAACGGCACTCATCGTCATCATGGCACAAGCCGGATGTTTCGTCCCCGCCGCATCTGCCAAAATCGGGTATGTCGACAAGATTTTCACCCGTGTAGGAGCCTCTGACAATATTTCCCTCGGGGAATCCACCTTCATGGTCGAGATGAACGAGGCGGCAAACATACTAAACAACATCTCCGACCGCAGTCTTGTCCTCTTCGACGAGCTGGGACGGGGTACCTCTACTTACGACGGAATTTCCATCGCTTGGGCTATCGTGGAATTCCTGCACGAGAATCCCAAAAATAGAGCTAAAACACTATTTGCCACCCACTATCACGAACTGAACGAAATGGAAAGTTCCTTCCCAAAGATCAAGAACTTCAACGTGTCGGTGAAAGAAATCAGCAACAAGATCGTATTTCTCCGCAAGTTGGTCAAGGGCGGCTCCAACCACTCCTTCGGAATCCAAGTCGGTAAAATGGCAGGACTGCCCCAATCCGTCATCAAACGCTCGTCCGAGATACTGAAACAACTTGAAAATGACCGTAATTCCAACGGAAACATACAAAAAAATGTAGCCAACATCGGCAACGAACGGGAAGGTATTCAATTAAGTTTCTTCCAGTTGGAAGACCCGGTGTTACTCCAAATCCGTGACGAAATCGCGGGACTCGACATCAACAGCTTAACCCCCTTGGAAGCCTTGAACAAATTGAACGAGATCAAGAAAATCACGGGTATCTAAAAGAGATAAAAGAATGTGTCAAAAGTCCATTCCCTTCTAAAACTCCTCCGTCTGCTTCGCAGCCACCTCGAGACCGGTTTCCGGGCTCAATACCCCGAAGGGGGGAGGGAGTTAAAAATGACTTTTGACACTTTCAGACTTTATGGACGAGAGGGCGTGTTTTGACACGCCCTCCTTAATCCATTATATTATATAATCTATTCTTACTCCTTCCTCACGCTATAAATCACCACATCCTTCTCCGGGCGATCGGCACTTCCCGTTTTCACGGCTGCAATTTTATCTACCACGTCCAATCCCTCGATCACCTCCCCGAAAACCGTGTATTGCCCGTCCAAATGCGGCGTACCGCCAACCGTCGTGTAAGCCTTTTTCTGTTCTTCGGACAATACCAATTCCTCGTCGGCGAACAGACTGTCACACTCTTGCGTCAATTTCTCCGACAAGGTAGCAAGACCGGCAGTGTCGTTCGCTTCCTGCAAACGCTCCAATTCGCTTACATATTTCATCTTTAATTGGTTATACAATGCCAGTTTACGTCTTCCGTTAATACTTTGCACCATGGTTTCCAACTCTTCCGGTTCATAAACCCGCCCTTGAACGATATAGAATTGTGCCCCGCTGGAACCGCGTTCCGGGTTTACTTGGTCGCCTTCACGAGCCGCAGCAAGCGCTCCCTTCTTGTGAAAATATTCCGGCACACGGAATTCCGCGTCCACCCGATAGCCGACATCCCCTTCGCCCAACATCACGTCCGGCGCTGCATTCTTGGACGTGGGGTCACCACCTTGAATCATAAAGTGGTTTATCACCCTGTGAAACAACAAACTGTCATAGAAATTCTCTTTCACCAACTTCAAAAAATTATCCCGGTGTTTGGGAGTATTCTCGTACAAACGAATCCGGATATCACCATAATTCGTGGAAATTTTCACGACAGGTTCAGCCTCCTCCTTACAGGAAGAAACCATCACCAAAAGCAACAAAACGCCAATAATCTTATTCATAATCGGTAGTTAAATTAGAAATTCTTACTTTCCACGCAAAAATAGAGGAAAATACTTTATTAACAATAAATTTGTTCGTATCTTGGCATGATAAATTATAAATTTCACGAAGTATGAAAGCATATTTATTTCTCACGATTGCTGTTCTAGTCGCTTTTTTCTCCTCATGCACGGAGAAAACCACTAAAAAAGAAACCGTTCAGACTGTTCAGAAAGAAACGGTTATCATCCGGGACACTGTTTATATAAACAAGGAAGAGCCAAAAACGACCTCCGTAAAAGAAGCTCCCGCTTATTTCCTTATCGCCGGATGTTTTGAATACAAAAGCAACGCGGACCGCCTACGCGAGAAACTTCAGAAAGAAGGATACCCAAACGCGTTAGTCATGCCCTATTTTGAAAACCTGTATCTGGTCGCTTACGAGGGATACGCCACTCACAAAGAGGCCGTTGCCGCTGCTCGGCAACTCCACAAGATTCCCGGCAATGAAGAAGCATGGATACATCCTGTCAAATAATTGAACGACTATGAAATTCGTGTTATTCCTGTCATTTATCGCGTTGCTCACCCTCGTCGGTTGTCAACGCGATAAAATGAATCCTAAAAACCTGACAACCGTTAATGTCAAGCGAGAACTGAGCGTGACTCCCGCCAAGGCAACAGCCGCCGCCAAAAGTACGGAAGAAACACCCGTGCCGCCGGCGGAAGCACAACCTTCCGCGACACCTCAAACGACAACAACGAAAAAACCTGCAACACCGACAAAAAGCTACCACATCATCGTGGCAAGCCATCCCCGCGAGAGCCTCGCACGGGAAGATGTCGCCCGGTTAAAAGCACAGGGATACACCGACGCGCGAATCATCACGAAAGACCAACGCTACCGGGTAAGTATAGCGAACAATCCCGACAAACAGGAAGCCACAAGGCAAAGGGACGAACTGGCTCGCCGCTTGAAACAGGATGATATCTGGATTACCCTTTATTAAACAGTACGCTCACCACGATTACGCCATAAAAGAACCCGGCATAAATCTGGGCGGGAGTGTGTCGTTTCAAGTATAGCCTTGAAAAAGCCAGAACCCCGGCAATCAGAATCAGAAAAGGCAACAGGTTTACCACCTCCCCGAAATACTTCGTCCCCAACGTAAAGACAAAAGCACACAAAGCCCCTATCGCGGTCATATGCATACTCATCTTCCAGCGCATCGTCACGATCATAAACCCGGAAAGCAGAATCACCATAATCAAGTACAACTCCCGCACGATATTGGAAAACGGCAGATTCCGGGACAGATAAAACACCAAAAAAGCCCCCACGACAGTAGCCAGCACGGGAAACACCCTGTCTTGCTTATGTATTAACCGATAATTACCTATTAACCCAAGCCATTTCAACAACGGAAGGCTCAACAACGGCAGCATCGTCACTCCCAGTAAAGTCAACATATAAGACATACGTTGCGTGTAAACCGGAATCCCCGAGAAAATCGTGTCCGAATTAAACGTGATAAATAACATATACATCGGCAACAACAACGGGTGAAAAAGTACCGACACACACCATGCAAAAATTCTCATATTAAAAAAACATTCATTTTAAACTTCTCGACGAAGTCGGGCAACCGGAATATCCAGCAATTGGCGGTACTTGGCGATCGTCCTCCGGGCGATCTGGTATCCCTTGTCTTTCATCATATCCACCAATTCGTCATCCGTGTACGGCTTACGCTTATCCTCACTTTCTACAATATCCTTAAGCACATTTTTAATTTCCCCTGTACTCACTTCCTCTCCGCTACTCGTCGGCATACTCCCTGAAAAGAACTGTTTCAAAGAATATATACCAAACCATGTCTGTATATATTTTGAATTGGAAACACGCGATATCGTCGAAACATCCAATCCCGTGATATCAGCAATATCCCGCAAGATCATCGGTTTCAACTTACTCTCGTCCCCCGTCATGAAAAATTGTTTCTGGAACTGCACGATAGCCGTCATCGTCAGCATCAACGTGTTATTCCGCTGCTGCACGGCATCGATAAACGAACGGGCTGAACTCAACTTGTATTTCACGAAAGAAACCACATCTTTTTTCTCCCGTGAATTGGAATGCTTCTGGTAATCCTCCAGCATATTGACGTAAGACTTATTCAACCGCAACTCGGGAATATCTCCCGTGTTCAAACTAAGTTGTAACTCCCCGTCCACGATATCCAGATTAAAATCCGGTATAATCTTTTCCGCACCCGGCACGGACGAATCGGAAATCTGTCCACCCGGTTTCGGGTTCAATTTCAATATCTCGTCCACCGCCTCTTTCAGCTCGGCATCCGAAATCTTCATCCGCTTGGAAATCTTCTCGTAATGCTTCTTGGAAAATTCCTCGAAATAATCCTCCAGAATAATACGGGCATCCACCAACGCGGGGGAAGCCCCTTCCGACAAACGGCGTTTCACCTGCAACAACAGACACTCGCGTAAATCCCTCGCCCCTACACCCGGCGGGTCAAATTGCTGCACGACCTTCAACAGGGATTCGATCTTCGCGTCGTCCACCTCGATACCCGCGCCGAAAGCCAAATCATCCACGATATTCTCCACGTCCCGGCGCAAATAACCGTCGTCGTCAATATTACCGATAATATACTCGCAAATTTTTCGATCCAGCTCACGCAAATGCTGCGTGCCCAACTGTTGCACCAGATTCTCGCGGAACGAAATCCCGCCCGAAAGCACGAACTCGCGGGCATCATCATCCTTGGATGCATTCGAGGAACTCAGCCTGTAATCCGGAATATCATCATCGTCACTAATATAATCATCCAAAGAAAATTCATCATCCGCGGAATTATATTCCTCTTCTTCATGCGCATTCTCTTCGTAATCCACCTCATCATCCCCCTCTTTGAAATCCACCTCCGGTTCCGGCTTCTCTTCTCCCTCTTCCAAAAGAGGATTCGACTCCAACTCCTCCTTTATCCGTTGTTCCAATTGATACGTGGGAAGCTCAAGCAGCTTTATCAGCTGGATTTGCAACGGATTGATTTTCAACCCCAACTTCTGTTGTAAACTCTGCTTGAGCATCCCTTTATCCTAAAAATTAAAATTCAGCATTCTTCGGCGCACGCGGGAACGGGATCACGTCACGGATATTTCCCATTCCGGTCACGAACAGCAACAATCGCTCGAATCCAAGCCCGAAACCACTATGCTCCGCCGAACCGAAACGTCTTGTATCCAAATACCACCACATGCTGGACTCCGGAATCCCGACTTCCTGCATACGGGTAACCAACTTATCGTAATTCTCCTCACGTTGCGACCCACCGATAATCTCCCCAATCTGCGGGAAAAGCACGTCCATCGCCGCCACGGTCTTGCCGTCCGGGTTTTGCTTCATGTAGAAAGCCTTGATCTCCTTCGGGTATCCCGTCAAAATCACCGGCTTCTTGAAGTGCTTCTCCACCAGATAGCGCTCGTGCTCACTTTGCAAATCCACGCCCCAGCCCGTCACCGGATACTGGAACTTACCATTCTTATTCGGCTTGCTGTTCATCAATATATCGATAGCTTCCGTGTAGGTCACCCGCTCGAAATCATGAGTCAGCACGAATTGCAACTTCTCTATCAACTCCATGGAACGCTCTTCCGCTTTCTTGTCCTTCTCTTCCTCTTGCAAACGCTTACTCAAGAATTGCAAGTCATCCATACAGTTATCCAAAGCGTAACGGATCAAGTATTTCAAGAAATCCTCCGCCAAATCCATGTTATCATTAATATCATAGAAAGCCACTTCCGGCTCGATCATCCAGAACTCCGACAAATGCCGCGTAGTATTGGAATTTTCAGCCCGGAAAGTAGGTCCGAACGTGTAAATACGTCCCAAGGACATAGCCCCCAACTCCCCTTCCAACTGTCCGCTCACTGTCAAGTTCGTGGCTTTCCCGAAGAAATCCTGCTTAAAATCAACACTCCCGTCTTCCATCAATGGCGGGTTAACCGGATCAAGCGTTGTTACCCGGAACATCTCTCCCGCCCCCTCGCAATCGGAAGCCGTGATCAACGGCGTATGCAAATAATAAAAACCATGATCGTTAAAATACTTGTGGATAGCGTAAGCCATCGCGTGGCGAATACGGAACACCGCACCGAAAATATTCGTGCGGAAACGTAAATGCGCCACTTCCCGCAAGAACTCCAAGCTATGCTTTTTCGGTTGAATCGGGTACTTATCTGGATCGGCCTCTCCCATCACGATCACCTCCGAAGCCTGAATCTCACGAGCCTGTCCACTTCCGGCACTCTCCACGAGCAACCCCTTCACGTGAACAGCCGCACCCGTTGTCACCTTCTTCATCACCTCTTCCGGGGTCTTCTCCATGTCAACCACCACCTGTATATTATTTATCGTAGAGCCGTCATTCAACGCGATAAAATTCACTTGTTTATTACCGCGTTTGGTTCTTACCCATCCTTTAACCTCAACCTCAATACCGCAATCCGTTGATTGCAACAGTTCTTTGACTGACATTCTACTTGTTTTCATCTGAAAAACATTTAAATATTAAACTTACACTGCAAAAATAGTATTTTTTCCACTACGGCACAGTCAAAACCCTTAAAAAATAACTTATAGACCCTTTCGGTGCTGTACAAATTGCTTGCCAAACTTAGAATTCTCTCTTAGATTCTTCCATCACAGAACCCGAAATCTCCCGTTCGCCCCATCACTAGGCTATAAACAAATCACTCAAAATAGCATCCGATATCACCCAACCGGATTCCGTAATCCGGATTTTCCCATCCCGCTCTACCAAATCGCCGGAGTCCAAATACTTTTGTAACGACATCCCGACTTCCCTCCAAAACTTCCCGAACTTCTTATCCGCATCCAACTTATCTATCCCCCACATCGTCCGCAAATTCGTCATCACGTACTCGTTATACAAATCAACATCCGTTAATTCCTCTTTTTCAAAAGATAACAATCCATTATTTAAACTCTCTATATAGGTTTTCAAATTCGCCGTGTTCCATTGTCTGGAATACAAATCATACGAGTGAGCCGAAGGACCGAAACCGATATAAGGCTTTTGCTGCCAATAGGACGTGTTATGAATCGAATATCTCCCCTCCCGCGCGAAATTAGATATTTCATAATGCTCGAAACCAATACTTTTCAAACGCTTGCACACCCTGTCATAACGACAAGCCATCACCTCCTCATCCTCCGGCTTAAACTTCCCCTGCCTCACCATCACCTCGAAAACCGTATTTGAATCAACACTTAATATGTAAACCGACAAATGCTTTACAGGCAAACTATTTACAATATCAACATCATGCATCAACTCCTCGTCCGTCTGTCCGGGCAACCCGATAATTAAATCCACACTGATATTATCAAACCCCAAAGATGCCGCCAATCGCACCCCCTCGATTGCCTGCCGCCCCGTGTGCGTCCGGTTTATTCGCTTCAAATGAACGTCAGAAAACGACTGTACACCAATGCTTAAACGATTAAAACCCATCTCCCGGATACCCGCCAACCGCTCCCTTGTCAAATCCTCCGGGTTCAACTCGATAGTCCGTTCCGCTCCCGGCAAAATATCATAATGCATTTCCAACGCATCCACTATCCGTTGCAACTCCCCCCGCTCCAGATAGGACGGAGTTCCCCCGCCGAAATAAACCGTACTCACATCCTTACCCGGCAAATACCCCCGCCGCAACGCTATCTCCCGCTCAATCGCGTCCAGATAAGCCTCTTTCAATTTCAGAGAAGCCACCGAATAAAAACCGCAATAAAAACACTTACTCCGGCAAAAAGGCACGTGTACATATATTCCCATGACATGAGTTTTACTGTTAATCTGCAAAATAACAACATTTATTCACACGCTCAACCATGATCCTGTTAATTTGTTTACTACATTTGTAATGTTTCGGAAATACAAATGGTTGCATGTATGGCTAGATGGTTCGTTATCCTGTTCACCCTTATCTCTTTTTCCCTTGAGGCACAAACGCTTGTCATGGGAAAAGTCATCGCGAACTCGGGAGAACCCGTGAGTGGGGTAAATATCTATTGCATGGAGAATAAAAACGGCACCACCACCGACTCGCTAGGCTTTTTCCAACTGGAATGCACGATCCCCTGTACCTTGGAATTTTCGCATGTCAACTACAAGAGCGAAACCTACAAACTAACGAAAAGTGATGCTCCTTTCGTCGTCACGTTACGAAACAAGCAAAACAACCTGAAAGAAGTAGTGGTAAAAGCCGTGCCGGCAAGCGGACGTATCCTCTCGTCCATAAAAAATATTGAACGGATACCCGCGATACTGGGAGAACAGGACGTTTTGAAATACCTTGCCACGATGCCCGGCATCGTGACCACCAACGCGCTGAACTCCGGCATTTACGTCCGCGGGGGAAACAGTAACGAGAACGGCTTTTTAATCAACAACATGGTGATAGCCTACCCGGATCACCTTACCGGGGTACTTTCCACTTTCGACCCTTACATTCTGGGAAATTCCACCCTTTTCAAAAGCGGCTTCCCCGCCCGATACAACAGCTTTCTCTCCTCTTATATAAACATGCGTCCCGATCCGGGCAACAAATACAAACACGAGGGGGAAGTCACCATAGGACTCGTGTCATCCGCTCTTAAAGCCAAAGGACCGATCATAAAGAATCACACCTCGTTTGCCGTTTCCGCCCGTACCTCTTATTTGCAGCATATCTCCAAACTCTACAACCGGTCAATGGACAACGAACAAAATCCTAACTATATGCCGGAGTACTCTTTCAGTGATATTACCGCGAGTATAGATTCACGTCTTTCGGACAAGTGGAAAGCCTCCGCTTTCGGGCTCTTCTCCATCGACCACATGAAAATGAAGATCAGCGAACACGTGCAATACATATTCGACTGGCACACGTTTTCCGGCAACATCAACGCTTCCTATACCCCCACTTCCAAAGAACAATGGGATTTCCAATTCGGTGGTAAAAACACGTACAGCGAGGGCGACGCCTTCGGCAGCATCCCCATGGGCGGCGGCAACCGCCATTACGCTTTACTGGGACAAATTTCCTACAACCGTAAACTCTCCGACAAAATAAATATAAACACAGGGAGCAAATTCGAGTATTCGCGTTTTGAAACGGCGAACAAATCAAACGAACGTGAAAACCTTCTGATAAAAAGTTCCGACAGGGATTTTAATCTATACGAGATTTACATGGATATAAACTACCGGTTAAATCACAACTTCACGTTAAATATCGGGGGCAATTACCAGTATTACCACGGGGATACCCGAGCTCACACGTTCTCCCCCCGGGCAAAGATCAGCTATACAAATAACAAAACCACCCTGTGGGCTGACTACGCGAAAACGGTGCAGTATCTGAGCCTGTACCCTTATTTCACGGTAAAAACCCCTATCGACATCTGGTACCCGCTGGCAAAAAACACGAAACCCGCGATCTGCCACCAGTACTCGATCGGCGTAAACCAAGAGATCGGGCAAACCCTTTCTTTTTATGCCGGACTGTTTTACAAAGACATGCGTAACGTGAAAGACTTCGCCTCGGATATCCAGACGGAATACTCCGCCTTGACCGACAACCTGATTCAAGGCAAGGGATATGCCAAAGGCATGGAGTTTGACCTCACGTTAAACCACCATGCCCTGTATGCACGTGCCAACTACACGCTCTCGGAATCCAAACGCAAGTTTGCCGAAATCAACAACGGGCGATCCTTTTTTCCCCCGTATGACGTGAAACACAACGTCGTACTGAACCTGTCTTATGAAATTTCACCCCGTTTCCTGCTGAACACGCTATGGACATTCTCGTCGGGCGTGTACACGACATTCCCGAAAGGGATGGTCGTGGCACAAAACATCACGGAAATCCAGACAGGGGAAAATCCGGTTCTGATTCCCGTGTACACGGACCGTTATAATTACAAATTACCGGACAACCACAGGCTGGACGCCAGTCTGGATTACAAATTCAGCGGCAAGAAAACCTTTTACAAATTAAGCATCGGGGCATACAACGTGTACAACCAATCCAACCCCTCGTTTGTTTATTTTCAATCGGAAACCACCCGTAACTTAACAAAAATTATCCCAAAATCCAAGGTAATGTTACCATTTATTCCTTACCTTTCACTGCGCATTAATTGGTAAAAACGAATGAGGAAAATCATCTCCATATTCATATTGGCAGGGCTGTTCTCCTGTATGCCCGAAGAGGAACTCCCGATCAAAGACATGGGAGCCATCTCCGGATATTTTATCGAATGTTATTGCATCCCCGGAGAACCTTATATTCTAAACGCGGCAAAGATTTTACCTCTTACCGAAATGATTGACCCGGGAGCCGTCGTTGACTTGGATGTATCTATCAAAGCCGACAGCGTCATTCAACTGGTACCCGTGCCGGGAGCCCCTTCCTTTCTAGGCAATTACCAACACATGACCCGCATGGAGAATTACGGGATAGACTCTCTCTTCCTGAGCATCCTTACACCCGAGGACGAACACATTACAGCTAAAACAGCCGTTCCCGAGGCTATTGAAATTTCTTCTTACACGGTTTCCCAAACAACCAATTCCGTGTCAATTACATTCCCGACATCCCGGAACCCGAGGCAAAACTACTATATTTTCAGTATGCAAGCCCGAAAGAGCGCTCAGGATGACCCGATATTGAAAAAAGAAACCATCTACATGGATCTGTCCGACCATACCCCGGGAACATCCATCGAAAAAACGATAAAATGCCCGCAGATAGAGCAAGCCGACGCTGTTTTTATCACGTTGATGCGTATCACCGAGGCATGCTATAATTACCAGATTTCCCTTTACGAGGCGAACAGCGCCAACCAAGGAAGTATCACCACTCCCGTTCCCCTCGTCGGTAACATACAAGGAGCTTTGGGCATCTTCACGTGCTACACGAAAGACAATAAATACATTCCAAAAGAGAAATTCAATTAACAACTGAAGACTTCAGTACCAATAAGACTGATAAACAGTAATAAATCCTACCCGAATACTGTATCATTCCCGTATGAATTCCGGTTCACTTCCGTGTAAAACGCTATTAGTTCCCTATTAAAACGCTATTAAAACCCTATATTGTAATAGCGTTTTAATAGCTTACTAAAAGCTTAGTAAAAACTTTATAATCGGAAGTAAACCGGAATTGATACGGAATTCAAACTGAATTTATATAGTTTTTGAGGAGAACCTCATCCCGTTCTCGACATAAAGTACTTCTCCGGATTCCCTTCCCGCCCCATGATATTACACCCAAAATTTTCAAAATGTTTGGATTACTCTCTATTCATCATCTGTTGAAAAAATCAAATTTCAACTTGACATATTCTAAAATATTTTTCATATTCAATAGAAAAATCACACAACAAAGGGATATATTCAAAGAAATATTATTTATCTTTGCCAAGAGTTCTTAAAAATAAATTGTCATAAAAATATAGCAATTTATTAATATCATAGGAAAGAGGTTCTTTTATCTTAGATAAAGATTAAAAGGGAATACCGTGTAATTCGGTAACTGTTCCCGCAGCTGTAAGTCCTAACTTCAATTTGAAGTTGACTTCCTAGAACTACGTCACTGTTCATTCATGAATGGGAAGACTCTAGGAAAGGATAAGTCAGAAGACCTGCCTCCAACAATATAGATTTATCTCCTGCGGAGAACGGGGTGGTACAATAAGTTTTTATCTTATTGATAAAACATCAAGATTTCCTAGAAATAAAGTTTATATTGTTAAACACAAACGACACTGTCGTATTACCTGCCTATATATTAATAAGTTATACTTTATTATGGCTAAATAAAAGTAAGTTTAATAAAGAAAAGACGTTGCCAAACACCCCTCGAAATGGCATAGGCAACGTCCGCTCTTTCTAAGATAAGAAAGGAGGCACGAATGTAAAAAGAAATACTTGAAGTTTGTTTGTGAAAAACAATCATTATTATAAATAAACAAGTCGTACAATATAAAAACTAATGATATGAAATCTATAAATATTTTATTGGCATCCATTACGATGCTTACTTTCATAATTTCTTGTTCAAAAGACGATAAGCTTATTTTAGAAAAGAAAAAAAATACTCATGCACTAATAAAATATCCACAAACCCCTATCGACATAGTGGCGGGTAATACAGACCAATACAACTCAAACTCAAGGGCATTATCCTTCCTTAAAGATAGTTTATGGCCTGAAGCAACTGGCCATACTTTAATATATGAAACAGATGAAATCACATCACTACAAGGGTTAGAAAGATATATTTATTTAGGAGCACTATTAAAAGGAGAGTCTTTAGAAACCCAAAAGTATCAGGCATTAACCAATAAAGTGGAACCTATTACTATTTCATACTCGTTTCCAGCTAAATTTGTAATTGATGAGATAGAAAGACCTTCTCTTTCTGCAATGAGACAATCTATTGTTAACACTATGAATAATAATGGTATGTCCGGGAAACAAATAGTGTCTTTCAGTTATGATATGAATCAATTCACCTATTACGACGAATTGAAGTTAAATTTTGCATCTAATATTAATGTTGCCAGCATTCTCAATATAACTGTAGATGCGGCAAAAGGGAAAATATCTCAAAGAACAGGCTTAATTGCTAAATTTATTCAGAAAAATTTCACAATGGACATGGATATTCCATACGATGGAAATTTACTTTTGAACAACGATGATATAAATTCTCTAACAGGCTATTCCCCTGTTTATATTAGTTCGATAACTTATGGGCGAATGGGAATTATAACTATGGAATCAAATTATAGTTATAATGAAGTTAGGTTAGCAGTAAAAGCTGCATTTGATGCCAAAATAATTAATGGAGATATTAGTATTTCCAGTAATTATAAAAAAATCATAGATGAATCTAATATAAAAATTTATATGGTTGGAGGAGATGGAAGTGGTGTTGCAGAATCTGTTGAAGGATTCGCCGCTTTTAAGAAATATATAATTAATGGAGGTTATTATTCTCCTGAGGTTCCAGGCGTTCCTATTGCTTTTACCGCAAGTTATTTAATTGATAATTCTCCTGTTTACACAAAATTTAGGATTAATATTCCAAAATAGAATTTTCAAGAATGAATTTATACACAAAATCGAAAAGATATGAAAAATATACTATTTATATCCATTATATCACTATTATTTTTTAGTGCTTGTGAAAAACACTCGTTGGAGATTAATGATAATAATCCTGCATTTAATCTTCCTAAATTCCCCGAGGAAATAATTAATGTTAATACTCATAACTATATGCCAGAAATGGCAATAGAAAAGTGGGAAAATGGTAATATAAAACCCTTTGGACAAAATAATCTTTCTCGTGCAACAGAGATTCTCAAAGATAGCTTGTGGAAAAATGACTTCGGAAGGACTATTTATGCTCAAGCAGACGAATCAATAATCTTGCCAAATCTTCAAAGATATATTTTCCCGGGTTCTTTGTTAAAGGGGAATACAATTTCTGATTGTAACTACACTCCAATTAGCACAACGATTAATCCAATAACTGTCTCTGTGTCATTTCCTGCTAAAAAAGTTGTGGGAACTATTGAAAAACCCTCACTATCTGCTACGAGAAGTTTTGTAAATGATGTTTTGCAACAAGAAGGAATTGGCTCCCAGAATTCATCACTAAATTTTAATATCGATCAATTTACTTCTTACGACGAGTTAAGGATGGCATTTGGCTCCAATGCAAAAACTAGTGCATTATTTTTTAGCAACACTTCATCTTCTTCAGAGAAAGTACAAAAGATATCTAAAAAAACAGGTTTATATGTAAGATTTGTTCAGCGCAATTTTACTATAGACATGGATATTCCGTCATCAGGAAGTTTAATTAACGGTCATTTAACTTCGGAGCAGACAGGTGGGTATTCTCCCGTGTATGCGGCATCTATTACTTATGGGAGAATGGGGATATTGGCAATAGAAACGGATTATACATATACAGAAGCACACAAGATTATCGAGCAAGCCTTTAAAACAATTTTCTACAAGAAATCAAGTACATTAACGGACGAAGCGAAGCGCATGTTGAGTTCAGCTACTATGCGAGTTTATCTAATAGGAGGGGACGGACAATCAGGCGCACAGACAGTAAACGGATATCAAGATTTTATTCGCCATATATCCGAAGGAGGTACATTTAATTCTATGACTCCAGGAGTTCCGATTTATTGTAGCTTTGCTTATTTAAGTGATAACGCACCTGTAAAGATTAAATTTAAAATTAATGTTTCGTCTGATCCTGTTTATGCAAGGATCGAGTACCGAAACATGGATGGAAAACCTTGGAGTAATTATAGACAAGGTTGGAAAAATGGAGATGTATATATTGCTTTCTATTCAGATTTAGCAGCAACAACTCGAACCGAACCCGCTTCTTTTATTAAATTTAAATACAGACAAGTTTATCGCTACCAACGTTGTCAAGATGCTAAATGGGATGATCTAATTGATGATGAATTTAAAGTTGAAGAAGAAGGTTTTATACAAAATACATATAAAGAGAATTCCATATTATTATTCAAACAAATGTGTTTACAACTTGAAGAAAACTATGACCCAGATGTTCTATTTGGTCAATATACTTGGTTCAAAGAATGGGGATGTCAATTAACTGAAGGGGATTATTACAAAATATTAAAACCTATCGCTTTGGATTCAAGATACAAATATGATGTTTGGCCAGAAGAAAACTATTAGTAATTAAATTTGTTCAATGAAAAGCTGTTTCCCATAATGGAAACAGCTTCTTAAACTAAAAGATATGAATAGATTATTCTTTGTTATAATTTTAATAAAAATAGGACTAAGCGCTTGTCACAACAATCTTGAGCACGAAGACCCTATAATAAAGATTGACTCCACGAATTTATCTGAAATAGTTTGGAGTGATTATCTTCCCTCCTCGCTGCTGCTAATGCACGATAGCCTTTGGCCAGATCAAAAAGGACATAGTCTTTTTGTACAAAGTGAAAAATTATTTGTAATCCCAAATAACGAAGTAAATATCTATATCGGAGCAATTATTGATAGCAATTTAAAACAATTTCCAAATGTGAAAGTAGTGGATAATGTAGATTGCAATTCAATTTCTTTATCATTTAGTACCAACAAAAAATGCTATCATTACTCTCAAATACCATCAAAAGAAAACATGAACTTGATAATAAAGGATTATCAACGAGAAAATGATAGTCAACAAATTGTATCATTCAAATATGATAATGGTTTTAGATATAATTCTTATAAAGAACTTTTTTTGCAATTTTCCTATTTGGGAATACACCTAGATAGTATATTAACAGGAGAAAGGTACGATAAAATTTCCATGAGCAAAAAGAATGGGATCGCCATCGTTTTAGAACGCGAATTGTTTAGTCTTGACATGGACATCCCTTCAACTCCTTTGAATTTTGCAGAAGAGAACAAGGATGAACATGTATATATATCATCAATAATGTTTGGAGATCTTAAAATAATGTTGATTGAAGCTGATTTATCTCTTAGTGAGATGAACACTTTTATTGGTTCAATAAAAAATAAAAACAATTTAACTGTTAAGGAACAGAATGTTATAAAAGATTGGAATATATCCATAATAGATATAAATTCAAAGGAAATAAAAAAAACAGGAGATCTGAATAATCCAATATATTGGTTTTATAATAAACTTTTAAATACGAATATTCACGCAGTCCCTATTTATGCAACTTTTGCTAATTGTAATGATCATAGCCCTTGCAATGTATCTTTTAGCATAGCATTGCCATAAATTCACTAGAATAACAAGATAAAAGGCAAAAACTTTATTCATTATTGGAGACTTAATTTACTTATTGATCAAGATATCTTTTCTTTGTAGAATATAAAAAATGGATTAAATCTTCCCGCTCTCGAATTTTCACGGAATGTTTTGGAGTTCAAAGTTTTTTGTGTAATTTTGCCCCTCATTTTGGAGTGGAATGCTCGAAAATTCGCGAGGAATACCTTAGCCATGCTCCCCGTGAAGCTTCGGATTCCGTTGAAAGCTAAAAGTTTGCCCGATAAACCTCGTTATTTTCAACCGGAAAAAAGAACGCCAGAGCGTCCATGAAGAAATACAAACAGAAGTTTAATTAATAATTTAAAAAGAAGTGGATCAGATTAGTTACAAAACAACTTTCGTCAACAAAGCCACCGCGCAAAAAGAGTGGATTGTGATTGACGCTGAGAATCAAGTTGTGGGTCGTCTTGCCGCTAAAGTTGCGAAACTATTGAGAGGCAAATACAAACCCAGCTACACCCCGCACGTGGATTGCGGTGACAATGTTATCATTGTAAACGTGGAGAAAGTAATCTTCACCGGAAAGAAAATGACCGATAAAGAATATCGGAGACACACGCAGTATCCCGGAGGACAACGTATTTCAACTCCCGCACAAGAGATGGTTCGTTTCCCCGAGAGAATACTCGAGCATGCGGTAAGAGGTATGCTCCCCAAAAACCGCCTTGGTAGAGCTGTATTCAAGAACATGCACCTGTTCGTGGGACCGGAGCACAATCATGAGTCACAACAGCCTAAAGTAATTGATATAAATACACTTAAATAACAAGGTATGGAAGTAGTAAATGCAGTAGGTAGAAGAAAAACAGCGGTAGCCCGCGTCTATCTTAACGAAGGAAAAGGCAATATTACAATCAACAAAAAGAGCTTGGAAGAGTATTTCACGTTGCCTACCCTCCAGTATGTAGTGAAACAACCGCTTGAATTATTAGGCGTTGCCGGACAATACGATATCAAAGTAAACCTTGTTGGAGGCGGTTTTAACGGACAGGCAGAAGCTTTACGTTTGGGAATTGCCAGAGCATTGGTGAAAATCAACGCAGAAGACAAATCCAAACTGAGAGCGGCAGGCTTCATGACCAGAGACCCGCGCGAAGTTGAGCGTAAGAAACCGGGACGTCCGGGCGCACGTAAGAGATTCCAGTTCTCTAAACGTTAATCAGAGTTTAGTATCTAAATTGGCGGGACTTCTCGAGAGAACTACCCGGCGATTGATAAAATTTAAGAATGTAAACTTTAAAAATGACACAAATGTCAAATACGAATTTCGACGAATTATTAAATGCAGGTTGTCACTTCGGACACCTTACCCGTAAATGGAATCCTAAAATGGCTCCGTATATCTTCATGGAGCGTAATGATATCCACATTATTGACCTGAACAAAACCGCTATCATGTTGGACAAGGCAAGTGCAGCCTTGAAACAAATAGCCAAGTCAGGCAGAAGAATTCTGTTTGTTGCAACAAAGAAACAGGCTAAGGACATTGTTGCTGAAAAAATTTCAAATATCAATATGCCGTTCGTGACTGAAAGATGGCCGGGCGGAATGTTGACCAACTTCCCGACTATCCGTAAGGCCGTGAAGAAAATGACCACCATTGACAAAATGGAAAAAGACGGTACTTTCTCTCACCTTTCAAAACGGGAAAGACTCCAGATATCTCGTCAAAGAGCAAAATTGGAAAAGAACTTGGGCAGCATCGCTGACCTGACCCGTCTTCCGGCCGCTCTTTTCGTGGTTGACGTGATGAAGGAATATATCGCGGTAAAAGAAGCCAACACGCTTGGTATCCCGGTATTCGCTATCGTGGACACGAACTCAAGCCCCGAGGGAATTGATTTCGTAATCCCGGCAAATGACGACGCTTCTACTTCTATCTCTTTGATTATCGACAAAGTATCTTCAGCTATCAAGGAAGGTCTGAGCGAAAGAAAAGCAGAGAGAGAAAAAGAAGGTGACAAGAAAGGCGCCGACAGAGCGGAAGCTCAAGAGGAAGTGGTAGAGGAAAAAGCCGCTACTGAAGAATAAATTAATTTTAGATTTTAGATTTTGGATTTTAGATTGAAATCATTCCAAATTTTTGATTCAAACTCCATAATCTAAAATCTTCAACTAACAATTGAAATTTAAAGAATATGGAAATAAAAGCAGCAGACGTGATGAAGTTGCGTAAAGCAACAAACGCCGGAATGATGGACTGCAAGCACGCGCTCCAAGAGGCCGAAGGTGATTTCGACAAAGCCGTTGATATCATCCGCAAGAAAGGTCTTGTTGTGGCAAGCAAACGTGCAGACAGAGATGCAAAAGAAGGTTGCGTTTTAGCCAAAACCGACGGGAAGAATGCAGTTATGGTTTCATTAAACTGCGAAACCGACTTCGTTGCCAAAAATGAAGGATTTATCGGTTTCACGACTCGCATCCTTGACGCCGCTTTAGCCAATATGCCCGCCACCACGGAGGATTTGTTAGCTATCCAACTGGACGGTAGAAGCATCGCTGACCAGATTGCTGAACAAACCGGAGTTATCGGCGAGAAACTGGAATTAAGCTACTACGGTTGCTTGAAAGCAGAAGATTGCGTTGTTTACATTCACCCGGGAAACATGTTGGCTACCGTTGTCGGTTTCAATAAAACGGCTGACGCCCAAGTGATGAAAAACATCGCCATGCAAGTAGCGGCTATGGCTCCTGTTGCTGTAGACAAAGACGGTATCCCACAGAATATCATTGACCATGAATTCGAAATCGGTCGCGAGAAAGCTCGTGAAGAGGGTAAACCGGAAAACATGTTGGAGAAAATCGCTCAAGGTCGCTTGAACAAATTCTTCCAAGAGTCTACTTTGCTGAACCAAGTTTTCGAGCAAGACGGTAAAATGTCTGTAAGAGATTACTTGAAGAGTGTTGACAAAGATTTGACCGTTACTTCATTCTTGCGTTACACGCTGAATGTTTGATAAGCGACAAATCACTCGAAATAGGAAACAGGCTTAGCGATAGGCCTGTTTTTTTTACCCGCATCGTGGCATGATTCCCGCGCATTCGGTTTGGATTTTCAAAAGACATGACACGTACTTGGAAGCATGGAAACATAGCAGAAACAGGAAGCCTTTACTCTCGAGAGGAACTCGACAAGAGAAAAATCATTTGCCAGCTTCTTTCTTTTCCAGAATCGTCACGTAGCGCACGAATTTCGGGGAATAACGTTTCTTGTCCGATTTGGGGCGGGTGTTGTTGTCGTACATGTCGATAAAATGCAGGTTTACCCGTTCTGCCATGCCGGGAGGTAATATTTCCGCAGCGGGTTTGCCGGAAACCAACACGATAGGGAGAGAGTCCAGCAGGGTGGTGTCGTTCTCGATGTCCCAAGGTAAGATGCGACGTCCCGCCTCGTACACCAATTCAATCCGTAATTCCTCGTCCGACGGGTAATAAAAAGGGATATGATTCACTTCCTCGATTTCCCGCACTGCCGAGATGCTCTTGATTTCGGTGTTATTGAACATATTGGCGACACGAGGCATAAGCAGTGTTTCCACTAAAATCAGCAATAACACAACTCCCGTGAAGACTTTCATCGATTTCATCCTTACCCCTCCCGCGAAAATAGAATAAGCGGCAACAAGGAAAAGGAGGGTAACAATGATAAAGAGTGTCAGTCCCATCTGCCCTTTGGCGTAAAACAAAAAGTATATCGCCACGGGCATCCCGAGGGCTATCAATGCCGGGAGGAACGCGTTTACCCGGAAGACGACACGGTCGCCGGCGGTAAGCGTTTTCTCTTTCGTAGCTACAAATATATACACCACGTAATGCGCCACGACCATGGAGGCAGGGATGAGTATCGGCAGGAGATAACGGGTTTTCTTCTCCGGGAAAAGGGAGAGCAATACCAAGGTCACTAAGGTCCATACCACGGCAAAGGCGTATTCCTTTTTCATTGTCACTTTCCGTTTCAGCCAAGGCCAACACAATCCGGTCAACAGGAATAACGACCATATACCGGATTCCGCGAAGAATTGCCAATAATAATACCACGGGCGGACATTTCTCTCCATCCACGCCGTCGATTCTTTTGCCCACACGAACATGGTTATGTCCTTGTGGAATATAATCAGATACAAGTACCACCAGAGGCTAACCGCGGCAAAGACCAGCAGCATGACCACTATCGGCAATCCCTTTCTCTTGAACGACGGACGGTACACGGCAATATAGCTAATCAGGAAAGGAAGCAATAAGGCGTAAAAGGCTACCGGACCTTTCCCGAGGAAGGACAACCCGAGGAATGTTCCCGCCCATATAAACATACCCCAGCTTGTTCGCCGACTGACAATTCCTTTATAAAAGAAGAGTATCGCTCCCAGCATAAAACTATGGCAATAGATGTCCCATGTCGCCACGCGTCCCGCCATGATGACATTGAAGCACGTCGCCAATACCACCGCGGAGAGTAATCCCAACATCCGATTGCCGCTTAACGCGGAAGCGAAGAAATAAAGGAAAAACACCATCAAAGTTGCCATGATTCCGGCAGCAGCACGTTGCATAGAGATGTTGTCCGGCTGAAGATATTCTATTCCCGCGGCCACCCAAGTGGGCAGAGGCGGTTTCTCCAAACGCAATTCCCCGTTCATGGTGGGTACCAACCAATTGTCGTACTCTATCATCTCGTGAGCCGTAACCAAATTACGGGACTCCATAATATCTTCATAAACAGCCCCGTTATTCACGAAAAAAGCGAAACAACAAACGATAAGAATAAAGAGGTAATGTATATAGTTTCTCTGCATAATCTTTTTGAATTACACTTGCGTTTAAGACGCAAATTTAAAACAATAAAATTATTTTATATTGTATCCTACCCAAATTATCAAACAAAGGCACCAAAACGCTTTTTGCACAGATAATTCAAAATCTAATATTGCTTTTACGATAAAGTTGATTTATCTTTGCCGCCTAAAATCAATTTAGTTTATGAAAAAAATATTTGTATTCTTTTTACTCTCTGTATCAGGTATATTGAGTGTGTGTGCTCAAGAAAAAAACACGATTAATTTGTCGGGAGAAGCACGAGTTGATTATCACCATAACTTGGGTTCCGCCCCTGCATCCGAGAACGGTTTCCGGGGAAGTATGGTTAATTTGAAAATAAACGGCTCGTTCGGCGAGGGATTTTCCTACGCTTACCGCCAACGATTGAACAAAGCTAACACGGAAAGTTCTTTTTTTAATTCTATCGATTACGTTTATCTCAATTACGCGATTAATAAAAACTGGAGTCTTTCCGCGGGAAAACAAATCGTGGGTATCGGCGGATACGAGTATGACCTTGCCCCTATCGATATTTATACTTTATCCGAGTTTTGTAACAATATTTCCTGTTATCAATTCGGGGCGAGTGCATCCTACGCGCTTGACAATAACAAGGATTTGTTCACGCTTCAATTGTGCCAATCTCCATTCCAGATTGAAGGGAACCGGGATATTTACGCTTTAAATTTCGTGTGGTACGGGAACCGGGATTGCTGGAACACGATTTATTCTGCGAACTTGGTCGAGTATTTACCTCACAAGTTTATCGGTTATCTCGCTCTAGGAAACCAATTCAAATCGGGCAAAACCACTTTCAATATCGATTTGATGGGTCGCACCACGGGCGCACAAGTGAAAGACGGTGATTTATTCAAGGATTTCTCTATTATAGGGAGTATCACGCGAGAGATTGGGGAACACGTGATTTTACGGGTAAATGCCTCTCACGATGTGAACAAGAACAAGAGTGCAGGTGATTTGTGCGTGCTTCCCGGTACGGAAATCACGAACGTGGGCGGCGGTATCGAGGTATTTCCCGCACGTACCCGCGATGTACGGTTGCACGCTTATTATTCCTATTACGCGGGCCGTAACGCTTCCGGGACTTTACAACCCGATGACATGCAGCTTAGCGTGGGTTTAACTTGGAGAATTAATTTCATTAAAAAATAACTCAACCCTCTATTTATTAATCCTGTAAAAACATGAAGAAATTTATTCCCACCGGGATTCCATGCCTAATTATCGTGGTTGGAATTTTTTATTACATCGCGTCCGTGATGGAAATCCCGCACATGCTCAACACAATCATGAATACCGCTCATGATTTATTATTGAATACGGTCTTCTATTTAATGGGAATCTGTGTCATCACGGGTGCCCTAGGACGTATTTTCGTGGAGTTCGGTGTCGTGAAACTTTTGGAAAAAATCTTGCGTCCTTTGATGAAGCCTTTGTTCAATTTACCGGGAACTGCCTCGTTGGGCGCCGTGTTGACATTCTTGTCGGATAATCCCGCTATTATTTCTCTGGCAAAAGATGTTCGTTTCGGCAGTTATTTCAAGAAATACCAATTGATATCTCTTACCAATTTCGGAACCGCTTTCGGCATGGGATTGCTTGTTATCGTTTTCATGATTGGTCAAGGGTATTACTCCGCACCTTTCATCGGTTTGTTCGGGGCGTTTTGCGGTTGTATCGTTTCCACCCGCCTTATGCAACGTTTCATCCTGAAATCGCATCCCCATTTCAAAGATGAAAGCGCGATAACTGAAATCGTGGAAGTGGAGGAAAATACGGATAATTCGAATAAAACTCTTTTCTTGCGTATTTTGGACGCCTTGCTTGACGGGGGACGCTCGGGAGTAGATATCGGTATCGCCATTATCCCGGGGGTATTGGTTATCTCCACGTTCGTGATGATATTAACTTTCGGACCGTCCGCAGAAGGATACACCGGAGCCGCTTATCAAGGAACGGAACTTCTTCCCTATCTGGCGGGTAAAGTAAATATTCTTTTCGAGTGGCTTTTCGGTTTCGAGGACCCCCACCTTGTTGCATTCCCCATCACAGCCCTTGGAGCTGTGGGCGCAGCCCTAGGTCTTGTACCTAATTTCGCGGCTCAAGGCTGGATTGACGGTAACGCTATTGCCGTGTTTACCGCTATCGGGATGTGCTGGAGCGGTTATTTAAGTACCCATACCGCTATGCTGGATTCCCTGGGATTCCGCCAGCTAACATCAAAGGCCATCGTCGCACACACTATCGGCGGACTTGTTGCCGGTGTTATCGCGCATTGGGTTTATGTACTTTTCCAATTATTGTAATATGAAAAGCTAACGAAAAGGTTGTGAGAACCTTTTCGTTAGCTTTCCCGTAACACGTATATTACTTACGCGAACAGACATGAAAAATATAAAGCCGTATCCATATTTTTTGTTATTCGCCTTGGTTTTACCCGTGTTGTTGTTTCGGGATTTTACGCCCAACAACGAGTTAAAATACTTGAGCATCGCGGACGAGGCTTTACGAGAGGGGCATTTCTTCACTTTCTATAACCAAGGAGAAGTATACGCGGATAAACCACCCTTGTATTTCTGGTTTATCATGCTGTGTAAATGGATTTTCGGCGAATATCACATGCTGGTGCTTTCCCTGTTTTCAATCATCCCGGCACTGGTTTCCATTCACGTGATGAACAAATGGGTGGAAGAGGATACTACCCCCCGGTCAAGGTGGAACGCTTCATTGATGCTTTACACGAGCGCATTCTTTATCGGCTCCGGGCTTGTGTTGCGCATGGATATGCTGATGTGCATGTTTATCTTGCTGGCTTTGTACACGTTCTACAAACAATATTCCGGCAAAGGACGACCGATTGACCGTTTTTTGCTACCAATTTATATCTTCTTGGCTATTTTCTCGAAAGGGCCTGTCGGGTTTATCGTTCCCGTCGTTTCAATCACGGTATTCCTAATCGTGAAAAAAGAAATCCGGCAGTTCGGGCGTTATCTGGGATGGAGCGCGTGGGGTATTCTTCTGGGGTTATGTGCCATATGGTTCGGGTGCGTGTATATAGAAGGCGGAAACGCCTATCTCAATAACCTGCTTTTTAACCAGACCGTCAACCGGGCTATTGATTCATTCCATCATAAAGAGGCATTCTGGTATTACGGAATCACGATTTGGTACTCCATTGCCCCTTGGTCACTTTTATATATAGCAACCATCATTATTGCCCTCCGTAAAAAACTGCTCACCACGGACAAGGAGAAGTTTTTCCTGACCGTAATTGTTTCGTCTTTCGTGCTTTTATCCATGTTCAGCGCAAAGCTCGATATTTATATGTTACCCCTGTTCCCGTTTTTCACTTATCTGACTGTATTGTTGCTCCCTAAAATAAAAGAAAAACGGATTGCTTTCGCAGTGTATATCCCGGTCGTCGCGTTCATGATTGCCCCCGTTGTCGCTTTGGCAATCCATAACAAGTTCGAGTACCCGCACTCCATATTTATTTTCATGGCGATAGGTGTACTTTTCGTCTTCAGTCTATTCGCTTTCTCGCTGCTAGTGAAGAAAAAATTATACCAAGCGATAAACACTGCCGCCTTAGGGATATTGGGAACATTGTTTGTCGGGGGCTTTGCCCTGCCGCGGCTCAATTCAAATATAGGATTATCCGAAATGGCTGAAAAAGCTCATGAAATTTGCGAAGAGGAAGATATCGACCACTATTATTACTACCGTTTCCGTAGCGGGGAAAATATGGATGTTTATCTACATGAAGACCCGATAAAGATATCGGACGAGGATTCTTTGTTCAAGGTGTACGAGCAAGGGGATTGCATGATTTTCCTAAAAGAACGGGATGTGGCTCGTTCGGAAGCTATAATGACATGGCTTGAAACCGTACATTACGAGAAAATAGGAATCTTTTATCTGGTACACCCGTCACAAGGCGAACAATTAGCAACTACCCTTGCGGGAGAGCCAAATGTTGCGACCGTAAGCCAGTAAACCCGTGGATTGCCCAAGTATCAAGACCGGGTCGTGCCGATAAATGGCGTATGAAACAATAATCAATGAACCGAATAAGCTGATTACCCAGAAACCAAGCGGGAGTAGGGATTCGTCTTTGCGCTTGGAATAAATCCACTGGTAAACGAAACGAAGGGTAAATATAATCTGTCCCATCGAACCGTAAAGCAATAACCACAAAGGAATTTTCTCGTTCCGGAAGAACTGGTCGACAAACGCGCTCGCGTCTTCTATCATGTAAATGATTGCCGCAACGGGCGTAAGCAAAAGCACTGTACGCAAAACCAGAGGCAACCATTTCCACTGGTGTTTTTTGTTCAGGTTCCAGATGTAAATATAATAGGATATGATTTGTCCGAAAATAATAGCGAAGTCATCCCTCAACCAGCCATAGATGAATAACAGATAAGAACCCAATATGCTCAATTGCCAGAATATCGCCGGGGAGATTACTTTTTTAGCCCGCTCGGACAATATCCATTGCAGTAATATCCGGGCGGAAAAGAAAATTTGAGCGAGAAATCCGACAACGTAAATCATAGATTGTTTTCAGCCACTTGATAGTTAATATAACGTTTCCTCATCCAACGGTAAGCAAAACAATCTTTGAAAGGACCGACCAAGCGGTTAGCCAAGTTATATTTTGATTTTCCGGCGATACGCGGGAAATGGCGCACGGGAACTTGTTTTACCCGCCCGTGCTGCAACTGTATCAGTGCCGGCAGGAAACGATGCATCCCGGTAAAGAAAGGAATCCGTTTCGCGTAATCGGTGCGCAACACTTTCAACGGGCATCCGGTATCCTCCACCCCGTCATGCGTCATCATTCGGCGGAACCCGTTGGCGATACGGGAAGACATATTTTTGACGAAACTGTCTTTCCGTCCGGTACGGATGCCCATCACCATCTCGAACTCGTCCGCGTGTTCCAACAGGCTATTAAAATCCTCGGGTGTCGTTTGCAAATCGGCATCGATGTATCCCACCCACTTGGAAAAAGAATTGTCTATCCCCGCTTTCATGGCAGCACTCAATCCCCCGTTTTTAGCGAGATTCAAAAAGAAAAATCCCTCGTTTCTACCGCAAACCTCCCGGATAAGGCGTTCACTATCATCTTTTGAGCCGTCGTTTACAAACAATACACAAGAAGTAGCCTTGGCTGTCTTTAAAAACTCCCCCAACTCTTTCTCTAATCTTAGGATGTTCCCCTCCTCGTTATACACTGGCACTATGACTGTTAGATCGTAATTAGCGGTTCTGTTCATCTGCGGTGAAATTTATATTCTCAAATTAAATTATAGTTATAACAAAAATTCATTAGTTTTGTTGTTGCGTTTTAGCGAAGAAACTAAGTTTTTTGTTATAAAATTTAAACAGACAAAGATATGCAATATAACCGAATTTTGTTAAAACTCAGCGGCGAATCTTTAATGGGTGGTCAAAAATATGGTATAGATACCACGTGTTTGGAGAGTTATGCCCGTCAAATACATGAAATTGCAAAAATGGGAGTCCAAGTAGGGATTGTTATCGGTGGCGGCAATATTTTCAGGGGACTGAGTGGTACAAATAAGGGTTTCGACCGGGTAAAAGGCGACAGCATGGGTATGTTGGCAACCGTAATCAACAGCTTGGCTTTAAGTTCGGCTTTAGACAACGAGGGATGTAAAAACAAAGTACTCACGGCTATCCGCATGGAACCTATCGGGGAATTCTACTCGAAAGCAAAAGCCATGGAATATTTGAAAGAAGGGTATGTCACTATCATGAGTGCCGGAACGGGTAACCCGTATTTCACAACCGACACGGCGAGCAGCCTGCGTGCCATCGAGATAGAGGCGGATGCCATGTTCAAAGGTACCCGCGTGGACGGTATTTATACTGCCGACCCGGAGAAAGACCCGACAGCAACCAAATTCGATAAAATTACCTATGACGAGATATACAACCGGGGACTAAAGGTGATGGACCTGACGGCGACGACCATGTGTAAAGAAAATCATTTACCGATTATCGTTTTCAACATGGACCAACCGGGTAACTTGAAAAAAGTCATTTCGGGCGAAAATATCGGAACAATCGTGTATTAATAATTGAAAATTGAAAATTGAAAATTGAAAATGAAGGGAGAAAACCTTCAGACTTTTTTCAATGGTTAATTATGAACGAAGAAAAAAGAATATTAGATACGATAAACTCTCCCGATGATTTGAAGAAGGTGCCGGAAGACGACCTGATTCAATTGTGTCGGGAATTACGCGAGAAAATCATTGACGAGTGTTCGGAACACCCCGGACATTTCGGGGCCGGATTGGGGGTTGTCGAGCTTACCGTGGCATTGCACTACGTGTTCGATACTCCGTACGATAATATCGTGTGGGACGTGGGACATCAAGCTTACCCCCACAAGATTCTTACCGGGAGAAGGGATAACTTCTGCACGAACCGGCAGTACAAGGGACTCAGCGGTTTTCCCAAAAGAAGCGAAAGCGAATATGACGCTTTCGGGACGGGACACTCCTCGACCTCGATTTCCGCCGCGCTGGGAATGGCCGTAGCGGCAAAAATGAACGGGGAGGAAGACCGCCTATCGGTGGCAATTATCGGGGACGGGGCGATGACCGGGGGACTGGCTTTCGAGGGATTGAATAACGCGGGTATTAATAATGCCAACCTGCTGGTTATTCTCAACGACAACAACATGGCAATTGACCCCAACGTGGGCGGAATGAATGAATACCTTCTCGATATCACGACTTCCAAAACATATAACAAACTGAAAGAAGATATCTGGAATATTCTCGGGCGCATCAATAAAATCAGCCCGGGAGCCCGAAACTTCATCCAGAAAATAGATAATAGCGTCAAATCATTGATGCTACGCCAGAGCAACTTGTTCGAGGCTCTGGGATTCCGGTATTTCGGCCCCGTGGACGGGCATGATGTCAACCACTTGGTCAAGGTTCTCCGTGACCTGAAACAAATTAAAGGCCCTAAACTTCTCCACTGTATCACAGTCAAGGGGAAAGGGTTCAAACAAGCCGAGATAGACCAAACGACTTGGCACGCACCGGGGAAATTCAATAAAGAAACCGGGGAAATCATCAAAGAATGCAAGGAAAATACTCCGCCCAAATTCCAGGATGTTTTCGGTCATACCATACTGGAATTGGCTCATACCAATCCCAAAATCGTGGGAATTACTCCCGCCATGCCATCGGGTTGCTCGTTAAATATCATGATGAAAGAGATGCCCGATCGCTGTTTTGATGTCGGCATCGCCGAACAACACGCCGTTACGTTCTCGGCAGGATTGGCGGCACAGGGGTACGTACCTTTCTGTAATATCTATTCTTCTTTCATGCAACGAGCATACGATCAAGTAATACACGACGTGGCATTGCAAAAACTCAACGTCGTTTTCTGTCTTGACCGGGGAGGATTGGTCGGGGCTGACGGGGCTACACACCACGGCGTTTTTGACCTTGCCAGCTTCCGTTGTATCCCGAACCTAACAATAGCCTCTCCCCTCAACGAGGAAGAATTACGCGATATGATGTACACGGCTCAATTGCCGGACAAAGGACCTTTCTCCATTCGCTACCCGCGAGGTAACGGGACAATGGTCAAGTGGCGTACCCCGTTCAAGGAATTGCCTATCGGGCAAGGACGTTGTATTATTGAAGGCGAGGATGTTGCCATCGTATCCATCGGAGCTATCGGGAACGAGGCTCTCAAAGCTATTGAAAAGGGAACGGGGCGTTCGGTTGCCTTCTATGATATGCGATTCCTCAAACCTCTGGATGAAAAATTACTCCATTCAATATTTCATAAATTCAAAAAAATCATTACCTTAGAGGACGGAACAATCGTGGGCGGACTGGGTAGTGCCGTGCTTGAATTTATGTCTGATCACGGGTATTCCGCCAAGGTTGTGCGCTTGGGTGTTCCGGATCAGTTCGTGGAACACGGTACACAACAACAGTTATACCGTGAATGTGGTTATGATTGCGAATCTATATTCCGGGCAATTTGTTCGATATAAAAGGAAAGCATGAAAGAAGAGGCTCCAATACCAAAATTATCGGAATGTATTAGCAAATTCAAGCTAACATTCAAAGGTGTGCCTGACGAGTACCTCGAAACATTATTCACGGATGACACGGTAAAATTCTATAAAAAAGGCGAATACATCTATAAAGAAGGTTCTCGCATTAAAGGATGTTATTTTCTTTTTTCAGGTGTCGTGAAAATCTTCCAAACCGGAATTACCGGAAAAGAGCAAATTATTCGTTTCGGGAAAGAGAGCGAAATGTTCGGATTTCGTTCTGTCATCCGTAATGAATTAGCTTGTACCTCGGTGGAAACTTTATCCGACTGTATATTGTGTTATATCTCTTATACATCGTTGACACACATGATAAAACACAGTTCGGATTTCGCTTATGAAATGATGCAAATCGCCTGCAAGGAACTGGAAGAAGCCAATCGTCATATCCGTGATATCGCTCAGAAATCGGTAAAAGCCCGGCTGGCAGAAATACTCTTGCTTATCGCTTCCGATTTCGGTGTTGAAGAAGACGGGACTTTACGACTGAATATCACCCGCGAAGACTTGAGTAATTTCGTGGGAACCGCTACCGAAACCCTGATCCGACTGCTCTCCGATTTGAAGAACGAGGGACTGGTAGAAGCCAAAGGAAGGAAAATAAAATTATTAGATCATGATAAACTAAAAAAATTGGCTGATTGATTTAAAATCATTCAATATGTCTATCTTTGTGCAAGATAAATTTAAACTCGAATAACTTATGCCACAGATTTCAGAAAAAGGGATGGCGATGCCTTCTTCGCCGATTCGCAAATTGGTTCCGTTCGCGGATAAAGCAAAAGAAAGAGGGATTAAAGTGTACCACTTGAATATCGGTCAACCGGATATTCAAACCCCGGAGGTCGCTTTAGAAGCTTTAAAACACTGTAACGAGAAGGTGATTGAATATACCCATTCTGCCGGAAATCTTTCCTACAGAAAAAAATTAGCCAAATATTACCAGAATATCGGTATCAATATCGACGAAACGAATATCATGATAACTACCGGAGGTTCCGAGGCTATCACGATCGCTTTCATGTCCACGTTGAACCCGGGTGATGAGGTGATTATCCCCGAACCGTTCTACGCCAATTATAACGCTTTTGCTCTTATGTGCGGCGTAAAGGTAAAAACGGTTACCTCTTCTATCGAAACAAACTTCGCTTTGCCCCCGATTGCAGAGATCGAGAAAGTAATTACTCCCCGCACGAAAGGTATCGTGATCGTGAACCCGAATAACCCGACGGGATACTTGTATTCCAAGGAAGAACTGGAACAACTCGCTACCATCGTGAAGAAACATGATCTTTACCTGTACGCTGACGAGGTGTATCGTGAATTCTGCTATGACGGATACAAACATTTCTCCACAATGCAATTGCAAGGCATCGAACAGAACGTGATCCTGTTGGATTCTGTTTCCAAGAGATACAGCGAGTGCGGTCTTCGCGTGGGTGCATTGGTTACCCGCAACAAAGACGTTATGACGGCTGCCTTGAAATTCGGTATGGCTCGTTTGTGCGCCCCGGCAATCGGTCAGATCATTGCCGAAGCATCACTTGATACCCCCGCCGAATATTTTGAAAGCGTGTATAACGAATACATCGAAAGACGTGATTTCATGGTTGAAGCCCTCAATAAAATGCCGGGAGTTATTTGCCCGAAACCGAGAGGAGCTTTCTATGCCGTGGTAAAATTACCCGTTGACGATGCAGACAAATTCGCACAATGGTTGCTCGAGGATTTCGAGTACAACAAGCAAACCGTTATGGTAGCTCCCGCGAGCGGATTCTACTCTACCCCGGGACTCGGTAAAGACGAGGTAAGAATTGCTTACGTGTTGAAGATTGAAGACCTCAAGGGTGCCATGGAAACATTGGCAAAGGCTCTTGAAGTTTATCCCGGTAGAAAATAAGCAAGGCGTGCTTTGGCACACCTTCTAGTTCATAAGGTCTGTAAAGTCTATAAAGTCAAAGGTCCTTAGACCCTTGTTCTGTGACCTTACAGACCTTATAGACTTTATGGACCTTACAGACTTCATAAACTGCATCCGGCAAAACGACTTTAAAGACTCATTTTTCGACCATAACTTTACAGAAAATAAGGCGTTTCACTCATTTAGACCGAATATAAGCTTATCAGACACACTTTTATAAAACATTTTATCTATATTTGCCACGTGATTTCTAATTTTAAAATTACGACATGACATCGGATTCCCAATTTAATAGTATCAGACCCTACATGGGGGAAGAGATTCCAGCCGCCGTGGAGCGACTGAGCCAAGCAGAAGAGTTTTTGGCACTTTTTTCCCAAATGACAAGGATTGATAAGACTAAAATACAAGAGCAACTGAAAGGTATCACTACCAGAAAAGAGTTTCAGGAACGTTTTTTCGGTCCCACGATGAAGCGTTTGATAGCAGGAACGACCGACGGGGTGACAGCAACGGGGTTAGAATATATCGAACCGGGTAAAAGTTATCTCTTCGTTTCAAATCATCGGGATATTATCCTCGACTCGGCAATACTCAACGTATTGCTATCAGAGCGGGGCTGCCACTATTGCGAAGCGGCTATCGGCAGCAACTTGTTAATCAACAAATGGGTGACCGATCTCGTGAAGCTGGATGCCTGCTTTATCATAGAGCGGGGACTTCCCGTGCGTGACATGATTACCAGCGCGAATATGCGTTCTCATTATTTGCGTGACGTCATTCACGAGAATGAGGATTCCGTGTGGATTGCTCAAAAAGAAGGAAGAACCAAAAACGGGGATGACCGCACGCAACACAGTTTGCTGAAAATGTTCCGCATGAGTGGTCCGAAAGGTTTCGTGGAGAATTTCCGTGAATTACGGGTTGTGCCTGTATCCATCTCCTACGAGTGGGAACCTTGTGATGATCTGAAAACCGACGAATTATATCAAAAGACTGTCGGTGAATATATCAAGACTCCTGCCGCGGATATGAGAAGTATGCAACAAGGTCTGTCCGGATACAAGGGACGGGTGCATTTTGCCATCACACCCCCGATTGACCATGAACTGGAAGAAATTGATGCCAAGGACAATAACGGCGACCGTATCGCTGAACTAGCAACGCTTATCGATTCCAGAATACAAGGTAACTTCAAATTATGGGAGAATAATTACGTCGCTTACGACTTACTTCACGGCACGAACAAGTTCACCTCCAAATACAGCGAGAAGGAAAAAGATAATTTCATCCGCGTGATGACTGAAAAGTTGGATAAACTCGAGGGAAACCGTTCCGTGCTGAATAACATTTTCCTCGAAATCTACGCTAACCCGGTTAAAAATGCTTTAGAAAGACATATATGCGAATAGCCAGATATTTGCTGATACTAGCAGCATTCCTTATTATGATATCCAGTACGATTAGTCTTTTTGCTCCGCAAAATAGTCGTACTGCCGTGTACGTGAACGTGGGCGCCATGGCAGCACTCGCTGTTGCAGTCGGAGTCATCAATTTCAAGAATACCCCGAGAAATAACATGTAATGTACAAGTTCAAACGCAATATACATCTCAAAGACCGCTCGGTGGAAATGTGGTTCGGGTTGACCAGTAAAAGCCGCAATCAACATAGTAATTTTACTCTTTACGTTCTCACGGAAGGTCCTGATAAGCCTTTTAGCTATGCAGAGCCTATCAAGAGCGGCATCCCATCCAAAAAGGAAGCCGAACGTTACGCGATTACCTATGCCAAAAACCTTCTGATGCAACTCATCGAACGGGAAAAAGAAGAAAAAAAAGAACAAGAAGGAGAAAACGAGCTATTATAATACTAAAGATATGATTTCCGATAGAAAAGTCAGAGTAAGATTTGCTCCCAGCCCCACCGGAGCCCTTCACTTGGGTGGTGTAAGAACAGCCCTCTTTAATTACCTTTTTGCCCGCCATAACGGGGGTGATTTCCTGTTAAGAATCGAGGATACTGACCAAACCCGCTACGTACCGGGAGCCGAAGAATACATCATCGAATCATTGAAATGGTGCGGATTGACCGTGGACGAGGGTGTAGGTGCAGGAGGAGAATATGGACCTTATCGCCAAAGCGAGCGTAAACCGCTTTACAAACAATATGCCCTCCAACTCGTGGAGTCGGGCAACGCGTACTATTCGTTCGACAGTGCCGACGAGTTGAACGCACAACGTGCAGCACATGAGGCAAAAGGGGAAACATTCATGTATAATGCCGCCACTCGCAAGCACATGAAGAATTCACTCAACATGAGTGCGGACGAAGTAAAAGCCCTTTTGGATAACGGTGCAAATTACGTGATTCGCTTCAAGATGCCGGAAAACGAAGATTTGCTATTACACGATATTATCCGGGGAGAAGTACATTTCAATACCTCTCTTCTGGACGACAAAGTACTGTTTAAAGCAGACGGAATGCCCACGTACCATTTGGCAAACATCGTGGACGATCATCTGATGAAGATTTCGCACGTGATCCGCGGTGAAGAATGGTTACCCTCCCTCCCGCTACACGTACTCCTGTACCGGGCTTTCGGTTGGGAAGATACCATGCCGGAGTTCGCGCATCTGCCGTTGATTCTGAAACCCGTCGGCAACGGGAAACTCAGCAAACGTGACGGTAACAAAATGGGCTTCCCCGTGTTCCCCATGGAATTTACCGATCCGGAAACCGGTGAAAAATGGCACGGTTACAAGGAAGACGGTTATCTGCCCGATGCCTTTATCAATATGCTTGCCCTATTGGGCTGGAATCCCGGCACGGAGCAAGAGATATTTTCTCTGTCCGAACTGTGCGAGCAGTTCACGCTGGAACGCGTAAATAAATCAGGTGCCCGTTTTAACCCGGATAAGGCAAAATGGTTTAATCACAAGTACCTCGTGGAAAAGAGCGATGCCGATTTGGCTGTCATGTTAAATGAATTACTTGCAAAGGACGGTATTTCTTACGATATTAATAAACTGGAGAAGATTTGCCATTTGCTGAAAGAAAGAGCAAACTTCGTGGCAGATATTTACAATTCGTCACAGTATTTCTACAAAGCCCCGCAAAGTTATGACGAAAAAGGGGTGAAAAAATTCTGGAAAGAAGGAACACCCGCGCTGATGCAAGAGCTAGTCGGAGTACTGGAAAACGTACAAGACTTTACCTCCCCCAACACGGAAGAAGCCGTGAGGGAATGGGTTACGGCAAAAGAAATGGGCTTCGGTAAGGTTATGAGTCCGTTCCGATTGGCTATTATCGGTGCCGCCGATGGTCCTCATTTATTTGACATTATTGAAATTTTAGGGAAAAAAGAAACTTTAACACGACTTCACCGTATTATAGATATATTGCGATAACTCTATTAAACAAAAACCAAAAACTAAAAGTTGGAAAAGATCACACTGACCCTTTCTAACTTTTAGTTTTTAATACCGAAATGCATGGATATCTCTTGGAATAACGTGTTGCTGGCTTTCACGCTAACTTTATTTGCCGGACTATCGACCGGAATTGGTAGTGCCATTGCTTTTCTGACGAAAAAAACGAACAAAAAATTCCTGTCCCTCTCGCTGGGATTCAGCGCAGGAGTGATGATATACGTCTCTTTCGTGGAGTTGTTTCCTACCGCTAAAGAATCCATCGAGGAAGTGTACGACGGCAAGATTGCCGATATTATCACGGCTATCGCTTTCTTTTGCGGCATGGGACTTATTGCCGTTATCGACAAATTGATTCCTTCCTACGAGAACCCGCACGAGGTAAAATCCGTCGAGAGCATGGCGCAACAACCTCATGACAAGAAATTAATGCGCATGGGGATATTCTCGGCTCTCGCCATCGGTATCCACAACTTCCCGGAAGGTCTGGCTACTTTTATTGCCGGACTGTCTAACCCGGAAATAGCATACCCGATCGCATTCGCTATCGCCATTCACAATATCCCGGAAGGGATTGCCGTATCGGTCCCCATATTCTTTGCCACGGGCAACCGAAAAAAAGCATTCAAACTGTCTTTTCTTTCCGGCTTGTCCGAGCCCCTCGGAGCTATTATCGGCTTCGTTCTAATCTATTTCTTCATCGGGATTAATGCCGTTGTCCTTGGCGTTCTGTTTGCCCTTGTAGCAGGCATCATGGTATTCATCTCTCTTGACGAACTTCTCCCTACCGCCAAAGAATACGGCGCACATCATTTGTCTATTTACGGACTCGTTACCGGAATGGGGCTTATGGCTTTTAGCCTGTTACTGTTCTAAAGATAAAGGCTCGATTTAACCGAGCCTTTATCTTTAGAATTTATTCCGATGAATTTTACTTTCATCGTATTTATCTTTCGCTTTTTGCGGACCATCGGGATAACCGACAGGAATGATACAAAGCGGCACAAATTGTTCGGGCATAGCCGTGTATTTCCGGACAACCCCGATGCGATCCTCGTAAGGATAAGCCGCCGTCCATACGGCTCCCAACCCGAGAGCCTCAGCAGCCAAGAGAATATTCTGCGTTACTGCCGAACAGTCCACGTACCAATAAGAAGAACGGGTAGAATCACCACAAACGACAATAGCCATCGGTGCTTGTGCCAACATTTTGGCATAAGGCAGACTTGCAGCCATCGAATCAAGCGCTGCCCGATCGGTTACCACGACAAATTCCCACGGACGTCTGTCCATCCCGGAAGGTGCAGCCATTCCCGCCTTCAACATAGCGGTAATCTTCTCTTCCTCTACTTCTTTCTTTAAATACTTGCGTACACTCTTGCGTGCCGCGATATTTTCCAAAACAGCCTTGGTCTTCAAAACCGGATCATCTTGTTGTTTCGCGTCTCCCATACATGATGTTTTTAAAAATACAATCACCAATACTACGGCAAGCAGAACGTAAAAGGTATTAAATTTCTTCATTTTCTTCTTCATTTATTTTTTCAATAACGCTTCTATCCGCTGGCGATAAGCCTTTGCACCTTCTTTCACGTTCTCGGCTCCGGCAGGTGTCGCCACGCCATAAACCACGTGAGGCGTTTGCCAGACCATACCCGAATGATTAGCCGTCAACTGGTAAGGACGCAATAACTCGTCCATCGTAAAATGATTCCTGCCTCCGGAACGATACGCCTCGTATTCCGAACCCGTTGTCGTGGCCACCATTAACGGTTTCCCTTTCACCACCTCGGTTTGTGCCAAGGGCGTGAAAATCTCATCCAACCACTTTTTCAACTGTGAAGGCGCACTCGCCCAATAAAACGGGAATTGAAACACAACCGCTTTCGCCTCCGATAAAATTTTCTTGTGCGCCTCGGCGTCAAAAGGCTTGGCGTACAAATCCAGAATTACCACTCCCGGAATATCTTTCACGGCATCAATCAATGCCTTATTCGCCTGTGACTCCTTGAAATTCGGGTGAGCCAACAAGATCACTACATTTCCTGAATTCTTTGCTTTTTCCATTTTCTCTGCATTTAAAGCACCCGCGGAAAAAATAACCGCAAGTATTAATACAATTGTTTTCATAAGCTTAATTTACAGTTTGCAACTTCGAATATACGAAAAAAAACGGTTTTCCCCCTTAAACTTCTTACAAAATAAAAGATACTTGCAAATCCATATTTAAATTCAATATCGGGAATGTTTCCGGTTAAACGACTATTCATTTTTATAAATGTAACCGAATTTTAAAAATTACGTAAGAAATATAGCATTTATTGTCACGACAAATGAAAAACATATAATATTACATTATCATGAAGACAGCGAAATACGTACTTGCACTAGACCAAGGGACAACCTCCTCCCGCGCCGTGCTTTTCAACCATGACGGAAATATTGTCGCCATGTCACAGAAACCAATCGAACAACACTTCCCTCACCCGGGTTGGGTGGAACACGATCCTAGCGAAATCTGGTACACGCAATCCTCCGTGGCCGCCGAAGTTATCGCCAAAGCAGACCTCACGGGACTGGACGTGGCTTGTATAGGTATCACAAACCAACGTGAAACCACGATCATTTGGGACAGGGAAACCTCTATGCCCGTCTATCGCGCCATCGTATGGCAAGACAGGCGTACTGCCGATATCTGCCGGGAATTGCAAGAAAACGGATATACTGAAATGATCCGGGAGAAAACGGGATTACTGATTGATGCTTATTTCTCCGCCACAAAAATCAAATGGATTCTCGATAATGTCGAAGGTGTACGTGAACGGGCTGAAAAAGGAAAGTTGTGTTTCGGTACGGTAGACAGTTGGCTCGTGTGGAAGTTCACGCACGGACGGGTACACGTGACGGATGTCAGCAATGCTTCCCGCACGATGCTGTTCAATATTCACACATTGCAATGGGATAAAGAGTTACTGGAACTTTTCGACATTCCCGAAGCTATACTTCCGGAAGTAAAAAGCAGCAGCGAAGTCTATTCGGAAACCAGTACAACTTTGTTCTCGACGAAAATCCCGATCTCCGGAATAGCCGGCGACCAACAGTCCGCCCTCTTCGGACAACTCTGCCTTGAACCGGGAATGACGAAAACGACATACGGTACCGGATGTTTTATGGTCATGAATACCGGAAGCGAAGTCGTAAAATCGGAAAACAACCTGTTAAGCACCATCGCGTGGAAAATCGGTGACTCCGTTACTTACGCCTTGGAAGGAAGTGTATTCGTGGGGGGAGCAGCCATCCAATGGCTACGGGACGGGATGCAACTGCTCAGGACTGCCTCGGAAAGTGAGGCTCTCGCAACATCCGTTCAAGATAACGGGGGAGTTTATTTTGTTCCCGCTCTCACGGGAATGGGTGCCCCTTACTGGGATCAATACGCCAGAGGTGCCATTCTCGGAATCACACGAGGAACAACTCCCGCACATATTGCCCGGGCAACACTGGAAGGAATTGCATTCCAAGTGTACGATATTTTAAAAGCCATGGAGCATGACACTCACCGCCAATCTCTCGAATTACGGGTAGACGGAGGTGCTGTTGCCAACAATTTCCTGATGCAATTCCAAAGTGACATCAACAGAACACACGTGGTTCGCCCCCAGATTCTGGAAACAACAGCTCTCGGTGCGGCTTATCTCGCCGGATTGGCAATCGGTTTCTGGCGTGACACGGAAGAACTGCGCAAACAATGGAACATCAACAAGGAGTTCTCCCCTGTTGCGACAGAAGAAGAGGTCGACAAACTCCTTCACATGTGGCATAAAGCTATCGAAAGAGCCCGTAACTGGGAAGAACTGTAAAACGATAATCACAAATCTAAAATCATAAATTCTCCATGTCACCATTTATAGCAGAGCTACTCGGAACAATGACGATGATCCTCTTGGGTGACGGCGTAGTAGCCAACGTCGTGCTAAAAAAGACCAAAGGATTTCAAGGTGGTTGGATTACCATCACCACGGCATGGGCACTTGCTGTTTTTGCAGGAGTCGTCATCGCCGGTCCATATAGCGGGGCCCACTTGAATCCCGCCATTACAATAGGTTTCGCTATCGCGGAAAAATTCCCGTGGGCAAGTGTACCTTCTTACGTGATCGCTCAAATGCTGGGTGCCGCCATGGGTGCGTTCCTCGTGTGGATTGTCTACCATGACCACTTTAAGGTCACGGACGACCCCGGGGCAAAACTCGGTGTATTCTGCACGGCTCCCGAAATCCGACATAACGTGGTAAACTTCGGGGGTGAGCTTATCGCCACCTTCGTATTGATGTTCTCGGTATTCTATATTACCGGGGCTGAACTGATAGCCGATGTCGATACAACTACCCCTATCGGATTGGGTTCGGTCGGTGCAATTCCCGTATCCTTCATCGTATGGGTAATCGGACTTTCTTTAGGCGGAGTCACCGGATATGCCATCAATCCCGCCCGAGATTTCGCACCCCGTGTAATGCATGCCATCCTCCCGCTTCCGGGAAAAGGAAGCAGTCAATGGGATTACGCGTGGATTCCTATCTTAGGGCCATTAGCCGGCTCACTTGTGGCAGCAGTAATTTATATGATTGTATAGAGGGGTTTTATAGCCCCTCTCCCTTGTATCGCTCCTCAATCTTATCAAACACTTCCCACAACGTTTCTATGGTCGGGGCTTGCAGCATTTGAATCCGCAAATCACGGAAATGGGGCAATCCTTTGAACATACAAGCCATGTGCCGACGCATGTGGAATAATCCCCGCACTTCATCCAACCATTCTTGGGATAACAGTATTTGTTCCTTGATAATCTCTATTTGTTCGTGCAGGGGCAATTCGGGTAGAATCTCCCCCGTTTTCATATAATGTTTGATCTGTTGAAATATCCACGGCTTACCGATCGTGGCACGCCCGATCATTACCCCGTCCACACCGTAACGCTCGAAAGCTTCTTTTACCTTTTCCGGGGTGTCGATATCACCGTTTCCGATGATCGGGATCTTTATCCGGGGATTTCGCTTCACTCCGGCGATAGGCTCCCAATCTGCCTCACCCTTGTACATCTGGGAACGGGTGCGCCCGTGAATAGCCAAAGCACTAATCCCGACATCCTGCAATCGTTCTGCCACATCGTCAATGATAATATTCTCGCAATCCCAACCCAAACGAGTCTTTGCCGTAACGGGGATCTTCACGGCCTGCACGATCTGCTTTGCCATTTCCACCATTAAAGGTACATCCCGAAGCATTCCTGCTCCCGCCCCTTTCGCAGCAACCCTTTTCACGGGACACCCAAAATTTATATCTATAAAATCAGGCTGCACTTCTTCAACAATCTTTGCCGCCTCGACCATCGAATCAATAAAGCGACCGTATATCTGAATGGTTACCGGACGTTCGGACTCCTCTATCGTCAACTTCTTCACGGTCTTGTTTATGGAACGCACCAACGCATCCGCCGATACAAATTCCGAGTAGAGCCAATCCGCCCCGTATCGCTTACAGAATTTCCGGAAAGGGGGATTTGTAACCTCTTCCATCGGCGCCAAAATCAACGGCCGCTCACCTACGTCTTTTCCTCCGACTATCATCTTCAATCAAATAAGTTTTGCCACAAAAATAATAATTTCTATCTTTAACACACGAAATAAACAGCACGGATATGGCTATAATAAAATTTATTCTTATCGGATTACTTGCAACTTTCGCCCCACAGAAAGAGGAATGGGTAAAAATAAGAGGCGACTACCAAATCACGTTCCTTTTCCCTAGCCGGGGCGAACGTCTGAAAAAAGACGTGAATGACATCCGTTCATGGATATACCAAACGAAAAACGTAACCTGTGTTTTCGGGGTTGTATGCACGCAATTGACGAAAGAAAAAGGCATCCTCGATGCTTACACGGTCAACCAGCTATATCTCGCCATGAAGAAAGAATCAGTTTCAATGCCGACCGCTAAACTCACCAGCGAAAAGCGTATACCATCAAAAAATGTCGAGATATGGGAGATTACCTACACGATAATGAAAGAGCTTGAAGAGATGACGTACTATAAAAGATTTATTTTCAGAGATAATTGTATGTATCAAGTATCTATAGGTGCGAATACGAAAGACTTGGAAGAACTCATCCCGCAGAAAAATAAATTCTTCAATTCTATTACTTTTTTGGACAACTCCAATAAATAAGAAACACAACCAACAAAAAATAAATCACCATGAAAAGTATTATCATTCCCTTGGCATTATTGCTGTCGATTCCCGTTATGGCGCGGGACAACGGGACAGGCACGAGCGACACTCTAAGACGTGACGTCAAAGAAATACACTTGCAGGATAGAGAAACAAGCAGACAAGTCAAGAAATCGGAAATATTAAGCGATCCCATCCACCGACACATATACCAACGGAGCCAAAATCCACGGTTCCGGGGACACTGGAGCGGATTTAATCTTGGATTTGCCGATTTCGGGGATTATGATATTGTTCCGGGCGGCTCTCCATTCATGGACTTGCAACGCAAGAATTCACTGGTAATGCAATTCAACATGTTCCAATACAGTATGCGTCTGAATAAATTGAATAATTTCGGGCTTGTTACCGGACTGGGATTAGAATACCAACGCTTCCGTTTCGAGCACAAAAACAGTATTCAACGGGGAGAAAACGGGAAAATATATCCGTTGGAAATAGATCATGTAAAGAAGAGTTCATTGAAAAACCTTTATCTCACCGTTCCCTTGATCTGTGAATGGCAATTCCCCGCGAAAAATCACCGCCGGGCATACGTGGGAGCCGGAATCATGGGCGGGTTAAGATTACACACGAAAACCAAAGTCGTGTACAAAAACGAGAACGGGGACAAACGTCGCTACAAAAAAGCGGGAAATTACAGCATGAACCCGGTAAAAGCAGACATTGTTGCCCGTGTAGGATACGACAAACTGGCACTGTGGGGCAGCTATACCCTCAACCGTATGATGAAATCAGGCAAAGCTCCTGATTTACACCCGTATGTTATCGGGTTCGGGGTAAACTTCTAAGAACGTTTAAAGTTAAAATTTAGAGTTATCATTAAATCACAGAATTAATAATCTTTATTGAGTTGTTTTTCACCTTTTTAAATCACTGTGTCACAACATTTCATACGTTGTGACGTAAAAACTATTACTTCCGGGATACTCCAAAAAGTACCCTCCATTCGACCAACGGTTCGCCCGTTCTAAAGATCGGAACTTATACGTTATATAAATATACATAAAGAGATGAAAACAATACTATTAGCGCTGTTTATATGCCTTTTCGGCATAAACGGCTTGAAGGCTCAGGATGCCAACTCGTCCACATCGGCATCCAACGTCCGTCAAGACAGTGTCTTCAAAAATGAGAAAGAAGAGAAAGTCCGTTTCAACGGACACGTGGCAGGGATTTACGGTGGATTCATCACCTTTGGTAAAAGCGATTATTCCGCTTACAAGAACAAAGATTTCATGAAACTAAAGCTACAAACCTCCTACACCGTGGCTCTCAACATCATTGAAATCAACATCGGGCTACAAAAACAAAAAAACACTGTTGGTATCGTGGCAGGCATCGGGGCCGAATTCCAAAACATGGAGTTCGACAACAAAATCGCTATCCACAAAAATAAAAAAGGCATCATAGAACCTTTCACCTATGACGAGGGCTCCATCTCTTCCAGCAGATTGAGAGTACTCTCTGCAAACATCCCGTTAATGCTCGAATTTCAATCCCCGTCCAATAAAACAAGCCGTTTCCATTTCAACATGGGAGTCGTGGGTTCATACAATTTCATCACACAAACCAAGGTAAAAATTACAGAGAATAAATTTCCTCACAAAAGCAAAACGATCAGTAACCGGGGAAACCTGAATATGCCCCGTTTCAATTTTGACCTCATGGCACAAATGGGTGGTAATCACTTTGCCGTATGGGCCCGCTACGGAATAACCCCTCTATTCGAGAAAAATAAAGGTCCGGAATTACATCAAGTAAGTTTCGGTGCTGCCATTCTGTTTTGAAAATTCATGAGGTCAATAGATACATCTATTGACCTCATGAATTTTTAATTTACCTTCAATCGCCCCCATCGAAATCACAGAATCATAATCTTTAATTCCAAATATTTTCAATAGTCCGCTTGTTTTTATAAATTCGTTCCTCAAATACTCAACACAAATTTTATAAAAATGAGAAAACTATTCCTATTCTTATCCTTAGGTATTTTCTTGTTCTCTTGCAAAGAGGCAAAGAAAGAAACCAAACAACCCAGTCCCTATCAGCCACTTGCTGACCAATATGCGGAGTTCACCTTGACAACTGACGTTAGCAAACTAACGGAAAACGAGAAAAAGATGATTCCCATCCTTATCGAAGTGGCGGACATCATGGAGAATATTTTCTGGCAAAACGCTTATGGCGACAAGGCTGCGTTGATGAAACCATTCGCACAAGACTCGGCAGCCTTGAAATATCTTTCTATTAATTACGGACCGTGGGATCGTTTGAATGCCAACAAGCCTTTCATTGACGGCGTGGGAGCGAAACCGCTGGGAGCGAACTTCTACCCGACGGATATGACAAGAGAAGAATTCGACGCTTTGAAAGACCCTCGCAAGACGGATTGGTACAGTATCATCCGCCGGGATGACAAAGGGAATCTCGTCGTGATCCCTTTCCATGAAGCATACCCGCGAGAAGTTGCCAAAGCCTCCGAGTTATTGAAACAAGCCTCCGAGTTGGCAGAAGATCCCGGCTTGAAGAAATACTTGTCATTAAGAGCACAAGCCCTTCTTGATGACGATTATCTTGCCAGTGACCTCGCTTGGATGGATATGCAAGACAACACGCTGGATTTCGTGGTTGGTCCTATCGAAACTTACGAAGACCAACTTTACGGGTACAAGGCATCCCATTCCGGACAAATCCTCGTGAAAGATAAAGAATGGAGTAAACGCCTGTCAGAATACGCTCAATACTTGCCCAAGCTACAAAACAACCTTCCCGTGCCCGCCGCTTACAAGAAAGAGAAAGCGAACGCCAACCCGGACATGAACGCGTACGACGTGATTTACTATGGTGGAGATTGCAATGCCGGAAGCAAGAATATCGCCATCAACCTGCCGAACGACCCGAGAGTACACGCTGCCAAGGGAAGCCGCAAATTGCAATTGAAAAACTCCATGCAGGCAAAGTTCGAGAAAATGGTTGTTCCTATCTCTAAATTGGTTATCGCACCCGAGCAACAGAAATACGTGAATTTCGACGCCTTCTTCGAGAACGTAATGTTCCACGAAGTTGCCCACGGTCTTGGAGTGAATTACACGATTAAAGATAAAAAAGACGTGCGTTCTGCCCTACAAAACTACTACACTTCCATCGAGGAAGGGAAAGCGGATATCCTCGGGTTATTCTGCGTGACGAAATTAGCGGAATGGGGTATTCTTGAAAACAAAGACCTCATGGATAATTACGTGACCTTTATCGCCGGTATCTTCCGTTCCGTACGTTTCGGTGCTGCCAGCGCACATGGCAAAGCGAACATGATGCAATTCAACCATTTCATGGAAAGCGGAGCCATCACGAAAGACGAAACGACCGGATACTACACGATCGACTTCGAAAAGATGAAAAAAGACATCGAAGTCATCGCCGGGGAATACATCACGATCGAGGGTAACGGAGATATCGCAACTGCCACGAAACTCGTTGCAGAGAAAGGCGTTGTACCCCCGACACTGCAAAAAGACCTTGACCGCATCGCCGGAGCAGGTATCCCGAAAGATATTTTCTTCAAGCAAGGAACAAAAGTCCTCGGACTATAATAAAAAGTCCCTTACACATAAATAAAGGATGTCTAACAAAAGGCATCCTTTATTTATTGTAAATAAATCAATTAGTAATTAGCCAACACCTTTTTCCAAGCCACACGACAAATAACATATTCCATCAACACCGCCAATACCCACATGCTCGCGATAGCTATCCAAATGCCATACCACGACAAGCGCTGGGACAGGGTATGTACTCCCCCTATCACGAGCCACACGAAGATCAATGCCAGCATCCGCAATATATTTCGTCCCGAATCGGTCGTTCCCTTCTCCTTGGAAAAAGGAAAAAGCAACCCGGAAAACCAAAGATACACGTAACTCACAAGCGTATTCACGGCAAGAATCATCAGCAAATCCGGAATAATCACCCAATGCAACCTCACGACGAAAACAGCAGACAATGCGACATACACGGGAAGATAATACTTCACGTACAACGCCTTGTAACTGCCGAGGATCAACGCCCCCGGGCGGGCAAGCGGTCTTGAACGATACAACCACAGCAAATCCCCTTTCTCCATGATCGACATAGCCATCAATATCCCGATACTCACCATCGATGTCATGTAAAACGGGATATAAAACCCAATCCCCCCGGTGTCGCGTCCTTTGTAAATAAAGAATACCGCCAGAAACACCGTGTAGATAATCATCGGGAGCACTGCCTGACGGAATTTCAGATTCCCCTGCGTCAACCGCCATCCCAGCACGAAACCGGAAACCTGCACGGGACTCCACGCGAATAGCCGGGCCAGCGAGTAAAGCCAACCGTCCTTGCCTTTTTTCCGTCCCTTACCCGCGATCGCGGCATATTCATCAATTATTCCCATTTTTCTCGAAAAATAGGGTGCCAGATAAACCACTGCGATCCAACCGAACAACAACACCCCTGTTACCCCGGATAACGCCATCACCAAAACAGGAATAGTAAAGTGCTGTATAATCAACGTGAACGCCATAAAATAACAGGAAGGGGTAAAATACATCCACGTTGACGGATGAAACATATCCAGTTGTATCTCCCGAATCACCGTTCCCACCAATTGATAGCTCAACGCGACGGAGACGACCAGAATAACCTGAGCATAACTCATCACCCGTGCAAATTTATCTACCGCAATAAAACGCATCACCCCGAGATAAATCACGTTCGCCAGTAATAAAGTAAAAAGCGTATTCAAGAAAACAGATATAATAAAGAGTCCACCCGTCAACACTCCCTGCCAAAAAAAGACAACAATAGCAGGAATCAAAGACATACAACCCGATAGAAAAAACATATATGATAACATCGTCACCAGACGGGCAGTCAGGATTGTCTTGGAATTTACGGGCAAACGTTGTAGAATCTGATTATCATTCCGGTCGAAAAGCAACCGTGAGTATTCCATCATAAAACTCATCATAAACATGATCATCAAGTAGGAATGAAACAACAAAAGCGACACTTCAAACGTCCCGGACATGACCCCGAACAGGAAAAACACGGTACCGTATATCCCGAACGCGATACCTTGCCGCAATAACGTATTCGAGCTTTCCTTTTTCCGTTTAGACCTGTCGATACGATCATATTCCGTGAGTTTCACTGTCACGATAGCCACCATCCTGTCAAAGTCAACACCCATACGCGTGAACACTCCACGGAAAAGTCGCAAAATCCAAATTACAGCCTTAATCATTGTTCTTTATTTTCAAACACATCAACCATCCGTTCCGCTTGAACCACCTGCCCTGATGCCCCGATCAGACTCGTGAAAAGGCTCTCCAAAGAACCGACACCCGCTTGTTCCATCAATTCATGAACAGTTCCATTAGCTATAATTTTCCCCTCGTTGAGCAAAATCACCCGTGTCGCGATCTTCTCCACGACATCCATCAGATGAGAACAGTAAAAAATCGTCTTCCCCTCTTTCGCCAGTCGGGCAATCATCTCCTTCACGATAATAACGGCATTGGCATCCAGACCATTCAACGGCTCATCCATAAAAATAACCTCCGGGTTATGCAACAAGCCGGAAATAATATGTATCTTTTGTTTCATCCCCTTGGAAAAACTCAACATCCGTTCGTTTGCATTATCCCGCATCTCGAACAATAAAAGTAATTCTTCCACCTTCTTAACCACATCCGCCCGCTCCAACCCGTACAACGTACCTATAAATTCGAGATATTCCATCGGAGTCAAATGCTCGTACATGATCGCGTTCTCCGGAATATAACCAATCCGCTTCTTGATTTCTATATCGTTCTTCCTCAAGTCGTATCCCAATACATTAACCTCTCCGGCATATTCCTCCATCAGCCCACACATGATCTTCACCGTGGTGGATTTACCCGCCCCGTTACTCCCAAGGTAACCAATCACCTCTCCCGCGCAAATCTCCATGTCTATTCCCTTCAAGACCTGCAGTTCCTCTTTCCCCTTCCGAAAACTTTTCTTTAAACCGGATACCCGGAGCACGCTGTCGTTCATCATATATCTATCATTCATTTAACATCTTACCTACACACGTTTTCACAAAGATAACAGAATTTATATTCATTATTCTCCCCTGATAGATAAATTTCCACCCGGTGATGTCCCCTTAAAATAAGGCTGAAACAAGAGAATGATAAGCGAACACGCCTGTTTTGCTTTCAAATTATTCCTGTACTATAACCGTCCACCGATAGCTGTATCAAGTCTGTATATAGATAGCATATCGAACTTAATCCCTTACTTCCCCCTATTTCCCTGTTTATTTCACCGGATTTTGTCTAGGGTAAAGATAATACCTGTCTAAACTAAAACACCACGGAAGATACATGGAAATGTAAAAAGGTTGTCCCAAAAATTCTTTAGGACAACCTCTTCATCTTGCTCAAGTTTCAGACAATCTTCTCCATCTAAAACTTGTAAAAAGCTCTGACGCTACAATAATCCGTTTGTTCCATTAAAACCGTACTGATTCCTCCAAACCAAGAAAAATTCATTGTCCGAACATTGTCTGAGAATGACAATGTTGAAGAGAAATAACCATCAGTTTCGAAAGGATCTGTTTCAATAGCGACAGCCCCGGGGACTCCCGTTGCCAGAATCTTGCCATTTATCAATTCCGAATCCGTGTTCAACAGATTCCAGAAATTCTTCAACTCGGGTAAAGCAGGCATATACCAACCGGAAATACCATCTTTGTTCTTATCCATACACCATTTCATTGCCGGAAAATACTCCAGTGTCGGATCACATTTCAACACCTCCTCCAAATTCTCCATCGGATCATCACTATACGCCTGTGCCATTAATGACGGATCGGTACACCATTGCTCAATCGTTTCGTCAAGAGAGACTAATGTCCCGTGTTTACCGGTTTCATCCAAGGCTATCACAATTCCCTGCACACCGTTCAAGTTATAAAAGTCGTACAATTCGAACACGGGCAAATCCTCGACAGCCTCGCCCAAAACAGGATTCCCCGTTTCCGTCCAATCCTCGATCTCTCCAACCGTCACGTGACACTCACCACTCTCTATACTCACGTCCAAAGTCACTTGTTTACTGGACTGAAACGTGAAGCTTTCAGGTAATTCGTAAAAATAAGAATACCCTCCCAAGGTTTTAATTTCCAACCACGTTATCCCCTTTTCCACGGTCTGTGGCACGAGAATAACTTTCATGGCAACTTCAAACCCGCTTTTCACCACATCATCCTGTATCGCCACCACTCTACCCGGTTGCCCGACAGCAGCTACAACACCCGTGTTCAAATCAATCGATGCGCTTGTCAACATTCCGAGTATATTCACCTCACTCCCGACCATATCACCCGGAATCATTGCATCACTTTTCAGATTAATGATCACTTTGCTCATCAAATGTTGAAAAGAAAGGGCGATATGTTCTTCCTGATAATCGGCACTCTTTCTTGCCCACAGGAAGTCACTTTCATCGTATCTCGAAAGACCGTCCAGCATTGAGTCCTGACGTTCCGCGACTTGAAACAAGTAAGCTTCCGGGGTATCCTCCCCGCCTCGTGCATAAGGATAGTAAGCCGCGACATCTATCCGGGTCGCCCGTTCCCAGTAAACAAGAGGGTCGCCTACCAGACCATCCGCACTCTGCATGAATTTCCCGTTTCTGACACGGGCTCCGGTCAGATCACCGCTCTGTTCTGCTATTCTATCTGCAATATAAACACCCACACCGGCACCTCCGCGGAAACGTGTTTCGGTACTCGCGTTATCCATGCCGCTTATTTTACCGGATAAACGAATGGGGGTACCGGACAATTTTACTCCCTTGTCATCATCATCACAAGCCGTGACAAGAAGTAAAATAATTCCTATTGAAATCAATAATAATCTTTTCATAATATTCATTCTTCATGATACATTTATTCTCCCCCGCCTTTCAAGGTAAAAATAAAACGGGTACGATTCCCCTCGGTAAACTCAATCCCTTCGCTCCGGTAGATATATATTTTCCCGTTTTGTAAACAACGGAATAAAGGTGTTTCCGCCGCAATTGCCTGCGCGGGCAATAACGCTTTAAAAGTAAGAGAACCACTTTCCCCCGGTGCATCCAAACGCTGCATAACGATTGTTCCCACTTCACTCTCTCCAAGAAACGTACCTGCCCCCAGATTATAAGTACATACCGTGTTCACTCCCGTCACGTGTACTTCCAAACCTGCATCCGGAGCAACACCTCCCGTCTGTACCTGCACTTCCGCACATGACAATACATGTTGAAATTTCAGTTCGACTTCACCCTCGCTTATCCCTTCGGTGTTGCTTGCACGCATCCAATCAGATTTCTTTAAGTTCTCTTCCGTCCCTTGCTCTGTCTGCACAGCCATAGAGATCTCGTCGGGAGCAGTTGCATTCCGGTCATAAGGATAGTAAGCGTAAAAGTCCAATTCCGCCCCATCTTGCGGGTAAACGATCTTATCCTTCAAGGATGCCGGTGTCCAACCCTCTAAAGTTTTTATCCATTTGGCATTATGAGCTTGATTTCCTGTTTTGCCGGGGATACCGATCTCCCCGGATACATCCCGCTTTACAGCATATATCCCTATTGAATCCCCCACCTCAAAACCCGAAGACACCGACCGGGCAAACAGATCGTCGGATCGCGAAACGGCAAAACTCACCTCTCTAGTTTGTCCCTCTTCCGTCCCGTCATTCTCGCTCCCGGAATGACAGGCGACACAAACCGCAAGACAAACCCACGTGAAACATATATAAATTTTTGCCTTCATAATTTCTGATTTAAATACCTTCCAATGCATTCAACGTCTTTTCCGTGTCCGGATTCGAGGGACGAGTCATTTCTTTCTCGATCACTTTTCCTTCCCTGTCCAATAAAATAAAACGGGGAATACCCTTGATCATATAATCTTTCATGATCTGAGCCTTACTTCCTCCATGGAGTTGTATTCCTCCCAATTGCTCCGCCTGCACCATTTTAACCCACGCCGCTTTATTGGCATCAACAGATATGCTCACGAAATGGATATTCTTTCCCTCAAACTTCTTTTCCAATTCCTTCAAGTATGGTAATTCTGCTTTACAAGGTCCGCACCACGTCGCCCAAACATCAATGTAAACATATTTCCCCTTCAAGTCGTCCAAAGAAACCATTTTCCCGTTAATATCTTGATATTTATAGTCAGAAGACATCACTTCCGTTCTCTTGGAAAATTTCGCCCACATCTTTAGAGCCCGCTCCAATTCCTGACGACAAGCCTCACTTTTCACGTTACGATTATAATACGTTTCTATCTCTCCCAACGGTTTTCCTTCCGTGACTTCAATATATCGCAATGTCAAATCCTGAGTAATATCCTCTAGTATTATCGGTGTCTTAAAATGTTCCGTCAGATAGCTTAACTGTTCCAGTGTAGCTTTTTTCTTGTCATTACTCATAAATTCCGATTGTGCGATGATTCCGATTCCTCCCTGTAAATATCCTCGGTAAGAATAAATATTCCAAGCTTGTTCACTGTCCATAAACAATTGGGGTATAAGTGCTTTCACTTTTGGGGTTTCCTCGTATTGTTCCATCCCGGACCACTCGCCACCATTTTTCCAAAAATGTTGAACCGGATAACGTACCAACGGATCGTACACCAGATATTTTACCCGCAATAACTCTTGCTCCTCAAACTCTTTCGGGAATTTAGCCTTCTTGATTAATTTACTATTCTCCTTATCGAATTCAGCCAACTTGTTTAAAAATTCATCTTCATCCAACACGAAATCAATAGTTTCTAGAAATTTTAGTCCATTCTCATTCAAATATTTATTAATCCTCTCATTCTCCTTTTCTCCCTCGTATTCAAAAACATTCTTTTGAAAAGAAAAAGAACCGTCTTTATTCGCGATCAAGGTCAAGGTCAGATTCTTCCCCGGTTCAATATAAAGTAAATTTTTAGCGTATCCTATTTTCAACGTGGCGTACTGCCCCTCGTCGAGCGCGATTTCAAGACTTCCCGTTTTATCTTCCCCCAGCACGATCTCTTCTTTCGTGTCACCCATCATCACGTACGCCCTGTCGATAATCAAGGCATTTTTCAGATTCACCGTTAATTTCATCCCTTTTTCTCCGGCAAAAACCACACATTCGAACATTAGCAAGCAAATTGCTAGAAATAACATTTTTCTCATAATTCTTCTATTTTATTTTCATTTTACTTAACTGCATCCCAATCTTCCCGAAGTCCCGTCAACGCGTATTTCGATTTATACATCCAACGGGAAGGACATTTTTTTATATGCTCCCGGATTCTGGCAACCTGATCTACTGTGACCGAATTTTTCCGGCTATACCGATCCATAATATTATAAGAGGTAAAATACTCGGTATCTTCATCCACGGAGTCTTCTTCCTTACTCGTGTTCTTGAAAACAGACCGCCCGTCATTCCAATAATAGTACGTATCGGGACAATAATCCGTATCCCCATCAATCAAATTAGTTGTTGTTTTATCCTCGGTCGCCTGAGTTGTCAACAACCCGAAGAACTGGGCGAAAGGATTGGATATCTCGAAGAAATCCGCAGAACTCATCGGGTTAAGGAATGCCGACATGTTAATAAAAAATCCGACATCTCTTGGCTTTTTCGGGAATATTGTTAATGGCCATTCCTCAGCTGTCAATCCCGGTATACTTTCCCCTGCCAGTATCACCGTCGGTACCATGACTGAAAAATTAGCTCCTTGCGGATAATTTATCAACCATATATTCAAATAATGTCGGTAATCATATATTAAATTCAATTGATTTTTCAGGATATAAGCCTCATAATCGCCAATATCCTCAAACTCTTCCGATTCGTTAATATCCCAACGGTGAATTCCCGCAACCTTTAATTTTATCCCGGAAATGTCATATTGCGCGGCAACGAATTTAATCTTCGCGTTTCCCCCGTTAGGATCGGTCGTGACCAAACGATTGAACACGTTATTCAACCTTTCGATATTCTTGTTTACCGCTTCTGCCGTTATTTCAAACGAGGGAGTACCTACCTTCTTTGCCGGATTTAGCACGTGGAAGATAACAGGAAATACCAGTTCTTCGTACTCCTGCTCCGGTAGTTTACGAATCTGAACGCCTATTTTCTCACTTTCCAATTCTCCCGCTCCGGCATAAAAATAGATCGTCCTTTCCGTTGCATCCGTGGTGGAATAAACGGCATCGGAAACCTCTTTCCCCGAGGCGTCATATAATTTGATAACCCCGGCAGGAATAGCATCTCCCGGAATCTCGAATGTATCACAGACAACCTTGGGGTTATATACCGCCGTATCTTGATTTTCGCCCGTGTATTCCGTCGTGTAATTAGGCAATTCCTTTATCCCGAAAGCAGTAATATAAAACTGCATCTTCGCATTCCCATCCGGGAGCAATGTTTTATGATCCGCCCGGATTTTCAACAATTTAATATCGCCCAATGAAAAGGGATTCTCGTAATATTTCTCGTCTTCGTCACACGACGCGAACAAAACGAGCGATATAATAAATAATAATAGTCTATTCATAAATACTTATTTTATTCACGATAGTTATTTCAAGTTTCCCCAACCGGGATTTTGTTCCATTTTGTTTAAGTTCAGTTCTATATCTGTCGGGATAGGCAACGCGTACCGGTAATCATCTTTCTTTAGCGTATAAGTCTCGACACCCTGTCCTTCCTTGCTCGCGCCGACTCTACTGGTTTCTACGCCCAAACGCTTCATGTCCAGCCAGCGTGTTCCCGCCTCGTAACAAAATTCTCTCCGTCTCTCGTTCAAAATTTCATCCAACACGTTCGCTCCCGTGTATTCGCTCCAACCGGGTATCCGGGCTTTCTTGAACTTCTCGAGCATAACCTTTGCTTCCGGTACCCTATCCTGTCTACATTTCGCCTCGGCATTAATCAAATACATTTCAGCAGTACGGAAAAGAACGGTCACTTCATTTATTGAACTCGTGTAACCCGGTTTATTGATATAATGTATTGTTCTTCCTTCTTCATCACTTGTCTTAAACCATGCAGCCAAACGAATATCATCATCATCATACATGGTAAGCAATTCGTTTGCAACCCGTTGAGCCTTACCCTCCGCCCAAATACCTGTAAAAATATTCCCGAAATCAAATTGTCTCCGGTAAGTCATTCTTAATTGATAATTAGAAGCACCTACCTGATATTCCCGCACACTCCCGGAAAACATCCCCGCAAGCTGTTCCGACAGACTCTCCGGCTCGTATCCTTCTATCAATTCTCCTGAATATTTTTCAGCGTTCGCCCAATCATTCTTCTCCGCGGCAGCCGAACCCGCCTTAAACATGTATACTTGTGCCAAAATAGCTTTCATGATTCCGGGATGATAGAACATATTCCAATCCTCCCTCGCCGTCCGGTAGCCTAACACTTCTTCCAACTCCCGGATGATAATCTTATACACTTCTTTCTGGGACAAACGATCACCGGGAGTCACATTTTCCGAATCCAGATTCAAAGGTATTCCCAACCGGTCATTCTGATAAGGAGCGAAAAATTGAATTAGCTTAAAGATATAATAAGCGCGAATGGTCTTCGCCTCTCCCACGATAGTTTCATACTCGGCTTCCGTGTATCCACCCGCTTTTTCCAAATCGTCGATAATCACATTCATAAAACCGATAGCGCCGTAACACTTTTCCCACAAAACATTAGCTATAGAGATCCCTTTCCAGTCAATACACTCGGTATACACACCCATGCTCTTCTCGTCAATATCCGTATGATCGGAATAATAAGACATATCAATATCGTCCTCGTACAAACACAACCGGGTAGCCATATCGTTGTACAAAGGGAAACGAAATACAGATCCCCCGTAAGACGGCTGAATTAGCCCTGCCGAATAAGTTATCGCGGCAAGGTAAGTCAACATTTCTGTTTTCACATCCTCCACGTTTGCCACAATCCTCTTGTTCTTCGGTACCAGATTTAAAAAATCCTTACAACTGACACTACTTATCAATAGCAGTATCCATATTACAATCAGTCCTTTTTTCATAACATACAATCATTAAATCCCAATATTCAGAGAAATCATATACTTCCTTGAGTTCGGATAACTAAACCCGCCGAAATTCTCCGGGTCTAGTCCCGTGTAACTGGAGATCGTGAACACATCCCGAATATTCAAATTCACCCGCAACGAGGTCAATAAAACCTTATGGCATATTTTAGACGGCACTTGATATCCCAATGAAATACTCGTGCATTTCAAGAAATCCCCGCGTTCCAGTTTCAAATCATACCACTCGCTGTAAAGTGAAGAGAATGTTCCTTCAGAAGAATACCCCGGGACATCAGTTATATCCCCCGGCTTACGCCAACGGGATGCTTCTTTTTTCAATACATTTTGTTTAGCGGCAGAAACCGAACCACCCACGGATGTCGCGTAATAAGCAGCAGTAATCTTATGCCCTGCCATAAACGAGAATGTCGAACTCAACGTGAACCTCTTCCACGATAAATTGGTCTGGAATCCTCCCGCTATAGACGGATAGCTATCCCCCAACTCTTCCTTGATATTCTCTTTATCCGTATTATACAAATCATCCATATCCAAAACCCATTTACCATCCTCCCGTTGGAAACCGATAGGTTCCTCCCGCTTGCTATTGTCCACGTAGGCCAAAGTATGACCGGTCCGAGGATCCACTCCGGCAAAACGATAACCGAACCAAGCACTCGTGGAGCTTCCCTCAATAGGAGTAGTTCTATCAAATCCCTTCGGCACCTCCGAGATATCCTTGTAATAAGTGTCGATGACCTTACTTTTGTTTATTCCCATATTGAAACCAACCGACCACATGAGTTCCTTTACCCGAATAATCTGTGAATTCATGGAAAACTCCCAACCGTAATTTCTCACCGACGAACTATTATACTTTATGCTACTCACCCCTACCGAAATAGGAAGATCCTTCGTATCCAACAAATTGCGAGTCACGTTATTATAATAATTAATCGTCGCCCGAATCCGGTTACTCAGTAACGCAATATCCATCCCAAGACTCCGGTCTTCCTTTTTCTGCCACTTCACAGACGGATTCTTCGGTTGAATATAGGTCGGAATATCATACCCGAAATATTTGGCCGTAGAACTAAAAGTCATCACACCAAAAGGTAAAGCATTCTTATCTATACTTCCGGTATACCCGTAAGAAAATCGAAAGGCCAGTTCATTTATCCATGACCGTTTTTTCATGAATTCCTCCGAATGCATATTATACTTGAAGCTAGCGTTCCATAACGGGGAAAAACGATTAGCGGTACCGATAATATTCGCACCGTCCATACGGGCACTTCCCGAAACGACATATTTATCCAAATAGCTATACGAACCCGAAACAAAAAATGAAACGCTACGACTCTTTGATTCCGACACCCCATCCAATAAATTCATAACCATTGAATTAACACTAAGCACTCCGTCCAATTCCGGTACCCCTATCAATCCTTTCTCCGGATCGTATTCCGGATACTTCACGTAATTACTATTGGACTTGTACTCGGAAACTTCATGACCGAAGTAAAGACTCACAAAATGTTTTTCCCCGAAACCATCTTTAAATTCAATGTTATTGCGCCACGTCCAACCTTGCGACCGGGAATTACTTTCTGCCAACCCGCCATTATTCAATTCATCGGGCAATTCCGTATAAACACGTGCAATCCAATTATTTACTTTAGAGGAATAAGAACCCGGCTCCCAAATAGTACGAGTTTCGTGAGAATTATTAAACACACTTCCCCTTGTCGTAAATTTCAGATTTTTCATAATCTGAAAATTCAATTCCAATGAAATATTATTATCCGTTGATTTTTGGGTAGATGTATTTCGTTTCATCTCATCCAGAATATTGAAATCATACTTGTAACCGTCTTTCAACGAACTCAACTCGGAAGTATAGGAACGATCGTATTCTAAATTTCCCTCGTCATCATAAGGTCGTTCATAAGGATTAGCGTAAGTAGCATAACGCAAGGGGGACACGGACATTTCGGAATCCTTGTCATTCCGTACGGCAGAAGACATATCGAAATTTACACCAAGAAACGGGTTGAATTGATAGCTCAATCGCAAAACCCCACTCCAATTCGAGTAAACATTCGAGGGTACAACCCCTTCTGTTCTACGGTAACTCAAAGAAGCGTAGTATTGACTCTTTTCCGAACCTCCGGAAAGAGCAACAGCATGATTTTGTGAAAAAGCGGTCCGAAAAATCTCATCGTACCAATTCGTGTTGATTTTACTTAACCGCTCGATTTCAGCCTCCGCTTCCTCCCGGGAAATCTTACCGATATCCGCGTTCCTCAATAACGTGATCACCCGTCCCCCGGAAGTGAAATTAGGAAAATCCTCGTATACACTACGTTCAAAAGCTATTTTCTCCTCCGAATTCATGAGATCCAATTTATTCTTGGGGGCTTCATCCATTGAAAAATTAGATGTAATTCGGATAGAACCACTCCCTTCCTGTCCTCTTTTCCGTTTGATCACAATCACCCCGTTGGCAGCTTGAGAGCCATAAATCGCCGTTGCCGCCGCATCCTTCAACACGGTTATGCTCTCGATATCTTCCGGCTCTATATCATTCAGACTCCCGTAGAACGGGGTTCCGTCCACGATCCACATCGGCTGCATCGAGCCGTATAAAGAATTTAATCCCCGGATACGTATTTCGGGCAGAACTCCGGGTTTACCGGAAATATTCCGTGTAGAAACCCCTGCCATCGCACCCCGAAGCACATCTCCCACGGATGCATACCCCTTATTTTCGATTTCTCTCGCGGTGATAACATCCACGGCTCCCGTCATTCTTTTCCTCTCTATCGTCTGGTATCCCGTTGTAACCGTCACCTCCTCCAACGCAGTGGCATCCTCGTGCATCACGAGTTCTTTCTTCTCCTTCGACCATTCACACTCGACAGCCTGCATTCCTATAAAGGAAAACTTCAGTACAGGAGTCACATTTTTAGGAGCCAATAATTTAAATGTACCGTTTACATCTGTCGTAACCCCGATAGTCGTACCCTTCAGAACAATCGATACTCCCGGCAAAGGTTCCCCGTTCTCGTCTTTCACCACCCCCTTCAACTCGACATAGACGACCGTTTCCTGATTCCCCTTCTCGTCCACCTTGCGAATCAACACGTACCGTCCTTGAATCGTGTACGAGTACTTCTTTGCCAGAATGACATCCAGCATCTCTTTTAGCGTACGATTTTGCAGGGACACGGACATTCGTTCACTCACGTCGACGACATCCGTCTTGTACACAAACTCAACATTCTGTTGCTGGCAAATCTTCTCGAAAATCTGCCCCAACGTCGCATTTTCCATCTCCAGCGTGTAACGCTTTTCTTGAGCATAAGCCTCATTCGCGTGAAAAACCGAGATAGAAAGCAAAATCAACAGGAACACACCATGTAGTTGTCCCCGGATTTTAATTTTCCGTTTTTTCTCCATACATTTGTTATTATTATTAATAATGCTCATAACAGAAGATGCGGCAAACATTACTGCTGTTATGAAATTATTTTCCGGAACAGGGAAGTTTAGTCTTCCCTGTTCTTGTTATTTTTAATCACTATCTTCTCTCCTTTAATATCAAATTTTACTTTAGTAATAGATTCTATCATCTTTAAAAAATACTCAAGCGGATTATATTTTTCCGCGGCCCCGCTAAAACGAAAGTCTCTCAACGCTTCGTCTTCAAATTCTACTTGAAAATTATACCAACGGTTCAATTTCTTCATGATATCCTCCAGCCTCATATCACGGAACTTAAACTCCCCATCCACCCACGAGGTATAAATCCTCGGGTCACACGTTTCTGTTGTCACCCGTGACGTTTCCCTGTCAAATGACAATATATGTCCCGGGGTTAAATCATAATTCCACGCGGAATCATTACCGATAACAGAAATACTCCCTTCAACCAGAGTCGTCATCACGCGTGATTCATCCGAGTACGACGTCACGTTAAAAGCCGTTCCCGTCACTCTAACCGCGTAATCATGTACCCGGACGTAAAAAGGTTTCTTCGAGTCATATGCCACTTGAAAATAAGCCTCTCCCTTCAAAAAAATCTCTCGTTTTTCCCCGTTGAATCGTGTCGGGAAAATTAACTCCGACCCGGAGTTTACCCGTACCATTGTCCCGTCGGCCAGAATCAACTGGTACTCCCCGCCACACGGCACCTTTAGCGTGTTAAAACCCGTTTCTCGTTGATTTTCCCGTATATTCCGGTAAGATAACTCCCCTTCCTTATTATTCAGCACGACGGAACTATCAGCCTCTACCATGCACATTTGTTTGTCCAGCAAGACCTCTTGCCCGTTATTCAATATCAATGATGCCCGGGGACCTCCCGGTTTTATACCCGATGTTAAGGTCACTTGTTGCTTTTCGAACCGGCTATTCAGTCCCCATACAAACGTCCCTAAAGAAAATAGAATAACCGCGGCAGCCACGTAACGCACGATAAACAACTTCTGCCGACGTTCTCGTTGCCCCCTCCATTTCACAAATTCGTCCCACGTGTAACGTTGCTCTATTTCTTTTTTCTTAGCCATCTTCTCCAAGTAAAACCCGGGCTCTTTCAATTCTTTAAAGATTCTTTCATTCCTTGAAGATTGATTCATCCATTCTTCCACCCCCTCATCCGTACGCTCTTCTGAAGAAGCCAAAACCTGCTTTCCGATTTTTCGAGCCAGCCGAATCCATGTTTGTACCTTCGATTTCATTCCTATTATCTTGTGTTTTCATATATAAAACACTTCTCAAGAAAATAAGAATGACAGTAACAATTATTTTTTTTGAAAAAATATCAGATAAACAAGAAAAACAACAGAGCTCGCAAATGTCCTAAATTTCGGCGAAGTATTATGTAGCTTCTTGCTTTATGGGTTTTTACCGTGTTGATAGACACACTCAATTCATTGGCTATCTCTTCGTTAGAATAACCTTCTAATGACCGTAACAGAATATCCCGACTTGTTTCCGAAAGATTATTTATCTCTTTAAGGACAATACTCGCAACTTCCTCCTTTAGCACATTTTCCATGAAATAATCCTCGGACTCCCAATCTTCCGGCAAAGATTCAAAATATTTCTCCCGAATACTTTTGTGCCGCAACTGATTTAAACAACCATGATGAATACTCTTGTACAAATAAGCTTTTAAGGCAACCTCATCGTTAAAACTGTTCTCCTGCTTCCAGTAATTAATAAATGCCTCCTGAACAATATCTTTACATACATCTTCGTCCGCAATATATTTTAAAGCAAATTGCAGATATAAAGAAAAATATTCTTCGAAAAGTTCCTTTTCCTTAAACGTTTTACGTGAATATAATGACGCCTCCTTCATGAAGGCAAAAATAGTAACAATACTTCAAATAAAAAAGCCTCATGACTTTATCGTCACAAGGCTTTGTTCCATTTTGTTGCCCCACTAGGATTCGAACCCAGACAGACAGAACCAGAATCTGTAGTGCTACCATTACACAATAGGGCAATTGTTTTATTGCGGTGCAAAGATAGTAGTTTTTTGGGATTTCAAAAAACTACTATCTATTTTTTCATTTCACTTCAATATTTTTTGATACTCGTCGTCATTAGCCAACACTTCCAACGCCTTGGCGATATGTTTGTCTTTACGGATATGATATTCCAGCACTCCTTCCTGCATATAATAACGCTCCATAAGTTGATCGGCCAATATATCGGAAATCTCATTCTTAAACGAATCCAGATCCCGATCTATAGAATGCCCGAGGTCATTTCTCAACGCTTCAATCTGACCGGATATCTGATCGTAATATTTCTCATCCCGTGCGGTCTTTACCAGTTTATCCAACATGGCTTGAGTGGCTGTTTCATACTCGAATTTCTTCGTTTTCAAGTATTCCTTGAACTCGTTGAACAATTCATCGGTCAATTCAAATTCCGAGGGAGCAGGCAATGTAGGATGTTTTGCCGCGTATTCGTTCACGAAATCAAACACCATATCCTGCATCACCAATTCCTGTGAAACCCGGGCGTATTTCTCCGGCTCGATCTTGATATCCGGCGTGATACCCCCACCGTCATACACGGTGCGTCCGGCTTTTGTCTTAAACGGTTTTATCAAAGAATCGGGAATCACGCCCACGCTTCCGTCCGGGTTACGATGCGCGTAATCCACCGCTTGAATACAACGTCCGCTAGGGATGTAATATTTTGCCGTGGTGACTTTCAATTTCGTGTTGTACACGAGGTCACGAGTGGTCTGAACCAAGCCTTTCCCGAAAGAACGCTCTCCCAGAACGACAGCCCGGTCATAATCCTGCAAAGAGCCGGATAATATCTCGGCAGCCGAAGCTGAAGCCCGGTCTATCAACACGGCAAGCTTCATGTCGGGCAATAACGGGTTCTTGCTCGTGGTATATTCTTTATCCCACTGCTTCATCTTGCCCTTGGTGCTCACGATCAGAGAACCTCTCGGCAAAAAGAAATTGGCGATCTCTACCGCTTGATCAAGCAATCCGCCCCCGTTACCCCGGAGATCAAGTACCAAAGACTGTGCCCCTTTATTTTTCAACTCCATGATCGCTTTCCGTACATCATCGGCAGCCTTATCCGTGAAACTGGTGAAATAGATATACCCGGTCTGATCATTCAACATCCCGTAGTAAGGCACACTCGGCATTTGCACGATTTCGCGCAACACCCTCTTTTCCATGGGTTTGTCTTCACCCACCCGCTGAACTTTCAAAACGACCTCTTTACCCGGTTGCCCTTTCAAGCGGGAACTCACGTATTCAACGGTTTTTCCTTTCATGTTTTCCCCGTCGATGGATAAAATCAAATCACCCGGTAGCAAGCCTGCCTTATGGGAAGGTGAATTCCGATAAGGTTCACGGATAACCACGTAATCTCCTTTTATCCCGATAATAGAACCGATTCCGGCATATTCTCCGGTAGTCATCATCTTAAATTCATCTATTCTGGACTCCGGGTAAAACTCGGTATAAGGGTCTAATTTCTTCAACATAGCGTCAATACCGTCCTTCACCATTTTCTCCGGCTGAACATCATCCACGTAAAAAAGATTCACATCCCTGAAAAGCGTGGCAAAAATATCCAATCCCTTGCTAATCTGGAATCTTTTGTTATCCTCCTTCAATCCCAACATCCCGAAAGCCAATAACAACACTCCCGAGATGATAATAATAACGCGTGTATTTTTTCTCATAACCTTATTTTAATATCAAAATCTAGCGAAATTAGTATATATCCGACAAAATAGCAAATTTTAAGGCACCGGATCGTAACCGGAACCACCCCAAGGGTGACAGGAACATATCCGTTTTATTGCCAGATACAATCCTTTTATTGGTCCGTGCTTGCGTAACGCCTCCACTGCATATTGCGAACAAGTCGGGGTATAACGACAGCTCGGGGGCGTCCATGGTGAGATACAAAGCTGATAGAACTTAATCGGAATCAGCAATATTCCTACCATTATCTTTTTCAATATAGACCAGAATTTTTTTAATAGCACCGGTGATTGCTTTTTCTATTTTATGAAATTCAAAGATATCATCCTGCAAATATATAAACAAGATGTCGATTGTTTTACCTTCCGGGATAGCGGAATACAATGTTTGTTTGTTCAATCTATACCCCTCACGCACCAAACGTTTTACCCGATTACGTTTTACCGCCCGTTTGAAACGTTTCTTCGAAACACTGATTGCCACGCGTGCCGGGGCATCTTTCTCATCCCTCGCGTAGAAACGGTATACAACGCGCAAAGGATAACTCACGAAACTTTGTCCCGAGGCTAACAATGCCTCGAAACCTGCCTTGTGACACAAGCGTTCCTCTTTGCTAAACGTGTATTTGATCGTTTCTTCCATGTGATAAGGGGTGTAAAACACCCCGGTTTATAAGGTTCATAAAGTTTATAAAGTCGGTGGATATGATTATGAAATAATAGACGTGATTTGACCTTATGACCTTACGGACGTTATGGACCTTATAGACGAGAGGGTATGTTTGACACACCCTCCTATTTTGATTTATTTTCTTTGTTGTAAGCCTTAATAAACTGTTCCAAAGCCATCGTCATCGAGGGAGCTTTCTCCGTCGGGGCTTTTATATCCAGCCTTAACCCGGATTCAGTGGCAGCCTCGGCTGTCGCCTCTCCAAAGGCCGCGATAATCGTTTGACCCTGTTCAAAATCAGGATAATTCTGGAATAAAGACTTGATTCCGGCAGGCGTGTAGAAAGCGATAATATCAAACTCCTTCAAGTCCGGGATATCATTTGCCACTTCATTAGCTACCGTCCTGTAAAACACGACTTTCGTGTATTTCAGCTTTAACTCGTCCATTAAAGCGGGAATATTCTCCTTGTGAACATCAGAAACCGGAACAAGGAAATTCTCGGTTTTATGCTTTAACAAGATTTTCGTCATATCCTCCACTTTCTTATCCCCGTAGAAAATCTTCCGTTTACGGTACACGATATACTTCTGCAAATAAAACGCTATCGCCTCTGAAATACAGAAATATTTCATTGTATCGGGAACAGTTACCCGCATTTCCGTACAAATTCTGAAGAAGTGGTCAATAGCAGTACGACTCGTGAAAACGATTCCGGTAAAATCCAATATATTAATTCTTTCTTGTCGGAATTCCTTTGCTGTTACGCCTTCAACCTTTATAAATGACTTGAATTCTAATTTCAAACCGAGTTCTTCAGCCAGATCAAAATACGGAGACTTGTCAGTTGTCGGCTTGGGCTGCGAAACTAATATCTTCTTAATTTTCAAGACTTTCTGTTTTTAAATTTAACCAAACTTTCTCGATTACACCAACAGCTTGTATAACACAAGCATCGGCACAATTTCGAGCCCACAAAGGTACAAAATCATATACAAAATTGAAACTTTGTAACCATATAATATTTTAATCAATCTTATAAATCTAAAAATCAAGAGGATGACAAACAAGGCGAATATCACGTGAAACAGGGTTGTTACAGCAGAAGATTTCACGAAAAACAAAGCCAAGACCAAAGGTGAAACAGACAATCCCAACACGATACCGCTAACTCGCAAATTCAGTATAATATCCGAAGCACAATGCCGACTGTTAAACGTCCAGCCCAGAAGACGCACCGTTCCCAGCAACACGATATAATACCCGAATATGATCAGAAAATAAAACAACGCATTCGAAAAAACGAAAGGCTCACTCGTCATAAAAGCAATCAACATTGCCAAAGACGAGAAAGACAGGCAAATAGATAAAAGTACAAAGGAATAATTCTGACGGGTACCCTCTGATATCAACGCCACATCCCTTTTCCTGCTGAAGAAATAGAAATATACCGCCAACAAAAATCCTCGTCCCTGTAAACGAAGTAAAGCGACAAGAACAAGAAAAACTACCATGTATGTTAAAATCCCAGTGGTAAGATGAAAATCCCATCCTTCCAGCGGGGTTGCATCCACCAACCCGATGTAATTCGTCAAGGTATCCATCGGTGGTGCCGGCATCCGGGAAACCGATTCTTCCAATAAAAAAGCCGGAAACACGCTCGAATCCCGCACCACACTATCCGCGACTTGTTCTAACATATTCAACCATCATTTAGTGTGCCTCGTACCAACTTTTCCCGTACCCGGTGCCCACGGTCAAGGGAACCGCCAGACTCACCACGTGCTCCATGCAATCTATAACCAATTGCTTCAACTCCTCGATCTCCTCGTGGTGGCATTTAAAATTCAACTCGTCATGTACCTGCAATATCATCTTGGAACGCAACCCCCGCTCTTTGATTTTCTGATGAATACAAATCATAGCTTTCTTGATAATATCAGCCGCGGACCCCTGTATCGGGGCATTCACGGCATTCCTCTCCGCTACTCCGCGTACCACGGCATTTCTGGAATTAATATCCCTCAAGTAACGGCGACGCCCCATGATCGTTTCCACGTACCCTTGCTTGCGGGCTTTTTCCACGGATTCCTCCATGTAACGTTTCACCCCCGGGTACAAATTAAAATACCCGTCAATCAATTCTTTTCCCTCTTTTCGGGAGATTTTCAACCGTTCTGCCAATCCCCATGCCGAGATACCGTAAATAATCCCGAAGTTCGCCGTTTTAGCCCTCCGTCTCATCTCGGGAGTCACCTCGTTCAAGGGTACATGATATATTTTAGACGCCGTTTCCGCGTGAATATCCTCCCCGTTCAGGAAAGCATCAATCAACCCGGGAGCCCCGCTCAAGTGAGCCATTAACCTTAATTCAACCTGCGAATAATCGGCAGAGAAAAAGCCATAATCGGGATCACCCGTGATGAACGCTTTCCGGATATTCCGTCCCTCTTCCGTCCGGATCGGGATATTCTGCAAATTCGGGTTCAAGCTGCTCAATCGTCCCGTGGCAGCCTCTGCCTGATTAAAATGCGTGTGGATTTTTCCGGTTCCCGGGTCTATGTATGTAGGCAGAGCCTCGGCATAAGTCGTCAGTAACTTTTTCAATCCCCTGTAATTCAAAATATGCCCCACGATAGGATGAGCCTCTTCCAATTTCGAGAGCACTTGCTCGGAAGTACTGTACTGCCCCGTTTTTGTCTTTTTATTCCCGGGGTCTATATTCATCCGGTCAAACAATACCTCCCCGAGTTGTTTGGGTGAACTGATATTAAATTCCTCCCCCGCTATCTCGTATATAATCTTTTCAGACTCCGCGATTTTCTCTTTCAATTCTTCCGACAATTCTTTTAATGCACCTTTGTCGATAGACACACCCTCGTACTCCATATCCGCCAACACCCCGACAAGCGGCATCTCCAACTCTTCAAACAATTTGTAGAGCCCGACATCCTTCAAAGCCTCCTCCAACTTACTCTTCAAGCGGAAAAGAATATCCGTTCTCTCCGCGTAATCCTTGTCTTTTTTGCTTCCTTCTTCCGGGAATAAAGACAATTGCGGGTTCTCGGTATTATCACCTTTAATCAAACGATAATTCAATAACTCCAAAGCCACCCGCTCCAACTCGTGCGAACTGTCCGGCTGCAACACGTAATGCGCTATCTTGATATCGAAAATCCGGTTCTTCACCTCGATCCCTACCCTTCTCAACCAAATAATATCGTCTTTCACGTCATTGGAAATCAAAATCTTCCCTTCATCTTCAAAAACCGGGGAGAGCGACCGTATCACCCATTCCGCCTCCGCTTTCCCGGACGGAAGCCGGAAATAACAGGCACTATTCGATGCCGTGGAAAAACACAGGTAATCCGGGTAAGAATTATAAATTGTCCCGTCCCCGAAGATCGCGTTCAACACAAATTCCGGGGCTTCTTTCAATGTCTGCAATAACTCTTCCCGTTCCTCTTTCGTCGTCAATTCCCGGTATTCCACCTCCTCGGGATGTATCGTATCGACTAATTTCTCCTCATGCTCTATCGCGAAAACTCGCTTCGCCAGAGAGAATAATTCCAATTCATTGAAAATCGGTTTTAAAACATCGTCTTTTATCTCGCCCAAGAATAAATCTGCAACATTCACGTCTGTCGGCACTTCCGTGTTGATCGTCACCAGTTCTTTCGACAGAAACACGGTATTTTGACAACACAACAGACTCTCTTTCTGTTTTCCTTTCAATTCCTCGATATGCCGGTACACCCCCTCGATACTCCCGTATTTATAAATCAAGGTCGCCGCGCTCTTCGGTCCTATACCGGCACATCCCGGCACGTTATCGGCAGTATCTCCCATCAAACCAAGGATATCTATCACCTGTTCCACCCGCTCTATCCCGAAATGGTCAAGCACCTCCGGGATACCCCACACTTCCGATTTATTCCCCGATCTTCCCGGTTTATACATGAAAACTTTCTCGCTCACCAACTGCGCATAATCCTTATCCGGCGTGATCATATACACTTGAAAACCCTCCTTTTCCCCTCGTTTTGCCAAAGTTCCCACCACGTCATCCGCCTCGAATCCGTCCACGGTGACACAAGCTATCCCCAACCCCTCGATAATTTTTTTGATATAAGGAATAGACTTTTTCAGGTCCTCCGGCATGGGCGGACGCTGTGCCTTATACTGCGGGAACATCTCGTGACGGAATGTCGGTCCCTCCGGATCAAAAACAACAGCCAGATGTGTCGGCTTCTCCAACTCCAGAATTTCCAGCAAAAAATTAAAAAAACCGAAAGTAGCCGATGTATTTATTCCCGTGGTAGTAATCCGGGGATTGTTTATAAACGCGTAATACGAACGGTAAATCAGTGCAAAAGCATCCAGCAAGTATAATTTTTTCTCCTCGTTAGTCATCATCTTTCCTTTTCAAATTATTTCTTACAAAGTTAGCCTTTTTCTTTTACACGGATAGCTACTTTGAAAAAAAGACATCAAAATTACGCGTTTCGCGTAACGCGAAACGCGTAATATCAAAGTCTACAGCCCTCCCTACAAACGCACACTCCATGATAGTTCCGACTGTCGTGGAGTCTTTCATCCAAAATCCATGACAATCGTGTCAAAATATTTTTTGCTGTTATCCTCCCTTTCTCGAGATGAGGTTTCGGTATATTCAGTTATTTTACTATAACAAATAATGAATATACCATGTACTTTTATATTATCAAATTTTATTCAATTTCAATTAAAATACTATTATTTTACCTTTGAAATAGGAGTTGAATAGGAGATGAATGGGAGATGAATAGGAGTTGATATAAATCAAGTATAAAGTAGATACCTTATATTTATATATTATTTAACTTATCTTATCCTAAATTCAAGAGAAAAAAGGAGGTAATTTTTCCTTCAATTCTATTTTGATGTGGTTGCCATGTCTAAAATCCGAAATCACGTTCCTCTTTTAAAAGAAAAGAATATCTTTGAACTCGCAAACAAAGAAAGAAAAGATTAAATGACCTATCAATTGGATATACAACCTTGTCCGGAATGGAATTTGTTCACGCGATTACAGCGTCCGCTAGTCATTGCCGGACCTTGTAGTGCGGAAAGTGAAGAACAACTTTTTGAAACAGCAACCCTATTGAAAAACAACGGGATAGAAGTCCTGCGTGCCGGCATATGGAAACCGCGTACCCGCCCGAATTGTTTCGAGGGAATCGGAATGAAAGGATTACCTTGGTTACAGCATATCCAAAAAACTTTAGGGTTGAAGATATCCACCGAAGTTGCCAACGCCCACCATGTCGAGGCCGCTTTGAAACACGACATAGATATGCTTTGGATAGGGGCACGCTCGACCGCTAATCCATTTGCCGTTCAAGAGATTGCCGAAGCTCTTCGAGGTGTGGATATTCCCGTTTTCGTCAAAAATCCCGTCAACCCGGATATAGAACTTTGGATTGGGGCTTTTGAACGCCTTTATTTGCGCGGGATCAAAAAAATGGGAGCCATACACCGCGGCTTTTCTTCCTACAATAGCGCTCGCTATCGCAATACACCACAGTGGCAAATCCCTATCGAGTTAAAGCGACGCGTTAAACAATTGCCCCTCTTTTGTGATCCCAGTCACATCGGCGGGCACCGGGAATACATTCAAGAGATATCTCAAAAAGCCATGGATCTCGGTTTCGATGGTCTGATCGTGGAATCGCACGTTCATCCGGATTGCGCACTAAGTGATGCAGCACAACAAATTACCCCGGTGCAATTAAAGGAAATTCTAGAGCATCTGGTTATCCGGGAAGCACACCCGAACAACTCTGCCAATCATTTAATCATCGAGGAACTCCGGGAAAAAATAGATACCCTTGACTCTTCCATCATGGAAGCCCTCACGAATCGCATGAAAATTATCGAGGAAATCGGTCTTTACAAAAAGGAAAACAACATCACCATTCTCCAACCCGACCGCTGGGAAAGCATTCTCTCCCGCGTCACGGAAGAAGCACGTGAAAATAATCTCCCCGTGGAACTCGTGGAACGGGTGTTCAAAGCCATTCACCAAGCTTCTATCGACCGACAAACGGATATCATGAATAAAAAAGAGCTAGGTGCCTAAACACCTAACTCTCGTTCACATAACAAATTGATCAGAAGAAGCCTTTCTGAGATTATCTGAATTTTTCAAAGTATGGTTCAAGTCTTTTTTTCATGCTCTCGGAAGAAGCGAAATACCCGTTAATCCTCGTTTCCAAAGCCAATACCTTCGCGTTATCCACTTTCTCCCCACTCACGTTAACGAAATCCAAGGCAGACAAAATCACCCACAAATCGAAGTTCCATTTCGTGTTTTCCTGCTTATTCAAGCCGGAGTCCATACAAGAAATAATGCGCTTTGAATCTTGAGCGGCACAAGCCTCCAATAATTTCAATTTATTCTGCAATCTCTTGTCCGGAGTCCAACTGCAAGAAGCCCATTCTTTAGAAATTTGACTGAATAATTTCTTCATGCCATTCTCATCCTTTACCGTTTTCTTTTGAATGGCCTCATTTATAGTCTTATTGTAATTTTCTGCCAAATATTTGTCCAATTTTTCCAATCCCACACTCTCTTTCAATTTGGAGAAGTTGTTCAAAATAAAATTAAAATCGGCAGAGCCATAGGACGTCCCTTCTATCAAAAACCAATAGTCGGCTTTCAACTTGTCGCTATCGACAACTTGCTTTTTCAATTCTTCCAGAATCGTGTTCGCTTTTGCCTGTTCCCCGGCACAAATAAGTACCCAATAGTAAGTCAATAACTGATCTTTCGTGATCGCACCCTTGTCGTACTGCTTATTCAAGTAATCAAAAGAGGTTTCTTCGTTCAAACCTCTTTCTACCCAAACGATAAAAGATTTCAACGAGCCTGCCCCGCCTATCTTGTGTTGAATACTGCCATCGGGACGGAATATAAAAAATGTCGGGAAACTCTTCACGTTAAATTGTTTTGCCAATTCAATCCCTTCTCCTTTTTCCATATCATATTTCACGCTCACGAACCGGGGATTAAAAAAATCTCCCGCTTCCTTCGTCACAAAAACCGTGTTCAACATTCTCTTGCATGGAGCACACCACGAGGTGTAGCAATCCATAAACACGAGTTTATTCTCCGCTTTTGCCTTAGCCAACGCTTCTTTAAACGTTAGTTCCTCGAACTTAACCCCTTCTTGGGCATTTGCCGTGATGCCCAACGACATCACGACAAATAACAACATTATGATCCTCTTCATATTATACTAGATTTTTATACCTTCTGTCATTTGCATCAACATAAATAACATGGCTTGATAGTGCTGCTTGGAAGCCTGATCCGGGGCATCCATCGCTCTGCTCATTAATAAGGTTCTCAATTTCAAACCGATTCCACAACAGTTGGCTACAGTTTCATCGATAAGAGAGGTGTTCACCGGACGTTGCCAACCGTAGCCGTATCCTAAACCGAAGCTGTTCAGTATTTCACGATCTTTCTCGTCGTAAGCAGATTCTTGTCCCGATTCCACCACCATCATTTCATCCAACCCGTACAATTTCATTTCGTCTAAAGAAGGAGTTCCCGCCTCACTCGTGATCCCTCCTAAAAGTCCTGCCAGACCGGGTGACGGTTTCAACAATTGTTTCATGAAGGCCAACATGCCATTTTGCATAATCTTATCGGCTTGAGTCACTTCCCGGTTAGAAATCGCACTCTCCCATACCCCGTTGTACAAATCATCGAAATAGGCTTGCAACGTGTACAGGTTTTTAGAGATATGCGATGACAACACGACATTCCGGCTCGCGTTGAACAACGCCATGACTGCCATATTTTGAAGGCGTGCAGAAGTTGCCACATCCAAGCCGAATTTTTCCGTCACCTCTTTGTTATCCAACCAATCGCAATCATTCAATTGCTTCAATACCCATTTCAAAGAAGCCTGTTGTTTCTCGCGGCTAACCGGCTCTACCCGTTTCCCGGAAGTTCCGTCTTTCACGTCCGTCAAATAAATGCCACCGACATTATAAACCACGTTCATCAAGTAACGGGCATACTGGTTGGCAATATTCTGGTACAACGCTCTCCGGTGAGTAGCTTCCGGGTCATCCTTGATCCATTCGTTCAAATGGTTCATAATATATTTCAGATTCTTAATCCCGTATTCACCCGCTTTCATCGGATCGTCACCCAAATCTTCCTCCAATGCCGAAGGATCTACGCGGAAAGCCACCTGTTGTTTGCGGAAACGGTAAATCGGATCCCCGACTTTCTCGTCTACCCAACCTTCCAGTATTTTAAATTCTTCCTTCGAATTTTTTGCCCCGGGGAAATACGTGTACAACCATTTAATGGCAAATTCGTCGTACGGACCTAAATCCGGCGGAGTCAATTTTACCCCTTTGTCCCCGGGCTGAGCCACGTAATTAAACCGGGCGTAATCCATAATAGAAGGCGTAGTTCCATATTTTCGAGTGAAACTTGCCGAGCGCAAAGAATCCACCGGGTAAGTACTGGAAGCACCCATGTTGTGCATCAATCCCAGCGTGTGTCCGATTTCGTGAGCCACCACGTAAGTAATTGACTCGTCCATCACGTCCTTCGGCATCTTTTTAGCTCGCACGCGAGGATCCACTTGTGCCGTTTGAACAAAACGCCAATGATTAATCAACTTAACTATATCGTTGTAAATAATCACCGAAGCGGTCATAATTTCACCCGTCACCGGATCAACCCAAGAGGGTCCCATGGCATTCTGCGTGTTCGAGGGAATATACCGTATGCAAGAATATTTCAAGTTGTCGGGATCAAAATTCGGGTCATTTTTCGGGAAATCATGTACTTGCATTACATTTTTAAAGCCAATTTTCTCGAAGGCCTGATTCCAGCGCAAAACGGCTTTCTTGATCGGTTCTTTCCACGACTCGGGAAAAGCGTCATCAACGTACCACACTATCGGTTTCACGGGTTCTACCAATTTACCTTTTTTGTAAGCCTCCGGGTCCTTGGGTTCTAATCTCCAACGATTCACGAGAGAATAATTGAGTAATTGGTCCTCGGCTTCCGTGATACAATGTTTTCCTGTTTGGAAAATACCTAACCTGAAATCCGGGTATCTCGGACGCATTCTCTTTTCCGGTAACAATAACAACGAGCGGGTAGCTTTTACCGACAACGGAGCATTACTTACCAAAGTGGAACGCCCTCTCTTTACCGTCACGTTATAAGCATACCACGTGGAGACCATAACGTTATCCTCGAATGCTTTTATCTCATCCAATTTTGTTCCCTCCTTTAAAGGCGACGCGCTAATCGTAATTTGTCCCCCGCCTTCATTTACCGGCGATAAATCCGACTCGTTGCCCGTGAACAAGGAAGTCACGTTGATCACCACGGCGGAACGGTCTTTATTGAATGCCTCCACCTTGTAGGCTTTCAGCATCGGGTCTATAAAATTCCTTTGCTTCAACAATTCCCCGCGCTCCTTATCTACCTGTAAATCCAACGCCGCGTTGACACTGCGCATGTACACGGTAGTATCTTTTTCAAAGGTAAATTTAATATGCCGGGGTGTGTTGGTCTTGAAACCGTTCGTGCAGAACATCGGGTTACTGGATTCCGATGCCGTGGACCCTAACAACATCTCGCGCCCCATGTATTTCAACGGAATCTCCATGTACAATTTATCGTCCACTTTATGCAAGGTCATGAAACCTCCCTTCGTGGCAACATGCCCCTTGGTTTTGAACAATTTATCATACTTGCTTACCGGCTTTGCCTTAGGCTTATCCGGCGTTTTTTTTGTCGATACCGCTTCAACCTTGCCCTTTTTTTTCTTCTTCTCATTTTTCGATTGTCCGGCACCCGACGTCACTTCACAAAAAGAGAACAAAAGCAAAGACACCAATAAAAATACAATACTCTTTTTCATACATACAATATTTAAACATTACAAATATCTATCTGGCTTTCCGGAAGTTCCAAATCGCCCAACCATTAAACACGACAATAAAAACGCACAAAGCGCCAATCTGGGGTAATACATGCCTTAACTCGCTGCCGTAGGCGAAAAACAGACGCATGACCTCGATGTAATAGCGCAACGGGTTAATATCCGCTATCACCCTAGCCCATCCCGGCATACTGTCAATCGGCGTCCACATCCCGCACAACAAACAGATAATCAACAAAAAGAAGAAACAAAGTAACATTGCCTGCTGTTGATTCCGACAAGCCGTGGAGATCAACACGCCAAACCCGACCATTGACACGAGAAAAAGGAACGAAACCAAGTAAATGCTCCAGTAACTACTCTGGGGCACAATCCCGTACAACGCCCACACGATAATCAATCCAAGCGTAAGAATCGCCATCCCGATTACCCACGAGGGAATAATCTTCGAGAAGATAAAGGCACTCCGTTTCACCGGGCTCACGTTCATCTGCTCTATGGTGCCGTTCTCCTTTTCCGTCACGATATTCAATGCCGACAACACTGCCCCGATAATACACACCAGAATAGCTAAAAGTGAAGGTATCTGGTATAGACTGGACTCCCCGTCCGGATTATAACGATGATTCACGACCATATTGATCTGTTCGAATCCCGACTCCGTCGGTTTCTCGATAAGCGGAATATTCACATCCGCGCCCCCCGCGTCAATCATCAATCCGGGTACCGTGATTTCTTCTCCTTTCTCCCATTCATTCATCTTTGCCGTCACGCGGGCTTCCGGGGATTGGTTCGCTCGCGGCATTTCAACCCCTTCCTGCAAACGGGTTTCCGCTTCCGCTCGTGCCAGCATCATTTGTTGCGCTTGTGCCAATCGAGCCTGTGACGCGACTTCCGCTTTAGCCCGTTTCGTCATTTCGGCTTGCGCTTCCGCTTCCACCCGAGCCATGATCTCTTCCTGTGACTCCATCCGAAAACCCGGCTGAAAACCGAACCCGTCCACGTACTCCCATATATACCGCTCCAGTATCTGCAAAAAATAAAATGAAGAAAGCCCTGCCGTCACGCCGTTCACGGCATCTATTTCCAGCATAATCGGGGCTTTTGTACGTTCCATGACATTTTTCTCGAAACCTTTCGGTATCTCCAATATCCCCGAGGTCTTATTCTTCTCCAGCACTTTCAATCCCTCCTCGTAGGTGTCCGCGTAAGCCCCTATCCGAAATTGGTTCGAACTCGTCAACTTCCGCAAAAAATTGGCAGAGGTACTCGTGCGGTCATGATCCACCACGCTCAAAGAGATCGTGGATGTCCTTACCTTCGCTGCCGGGGGAAGAATAAACAACAGAATCGACGTGATCAGAAACAGAATCAGCAATATCGTTTTATCCCTGAATATCTGGATAAACTCCTTCTGTAACAAAAATCCCAGCATCCTCATGACAACCGATTTTTAAAACATTTGATACTAATAACAATCAAAACCACCGTGATCGCCACCAACCCGAACAATTCCGGGTAAACGGCATCCATCCCCAATCCTTTGATCATGATATTTCTCGCTGCCGAGATAAACAAGGTCACCGGCATCATGTGCACTATCGCTTTCATCCCCAAAGACAATGAATCCAACGGGAAGATAAACCCGGATAACGTGATAGCCGGAAGCATCAATCCCGCGATAGAAATGATAATGGCACTCCGCTGTGTCTTTGTCAACACCGACACCATAATCCCCAATGCCAACGAAGACAGGGTAAAAATAGTCCCGACAAAAAACAGTAAGAAGATATTTCCCGTTATCGGGACTTTCAATATAGTGACCGAAATCAACAGGATCACCACGATGTTAATCATCCCGACCAACAGGTACGGTACCAGCTTTGCCAGAATAATCACGGGCGGGCGCACCGGCGACACCAGCAACACCTCCATCGTACCCGATTCTTTCTCCTTCACGATAGCGAGAGAAGCCATCATCGAGCATACCAGCATCAACACGATTCCGATCACTCCCGGCACGAAATGAAAAGCACTGTCCAACCGGGGATTGTACCGCATCTTTACTTCCGGAATAATCTGTATCGGCAATTCCCTTCCGGCATTGATTTTCTGTTGATAGCTCAATAATGTTGCCAATATATAGGATTCCAACGTGGATGCATTGATCTGTAAACTCGCGTCCATAATTACCTGCATATTCCCCACTCCCGTCCGCTTGATCTCTTTCTCGAAACCGGGCATAAAGACGAACACTTGGGATAAGCGTCCCCCCTTGAACAGTTCATCCACCTCATCCATTGAACGCACATGTTCTACCACTTTAAACGTGGAACTCGCGTCAATCTCCGCCACGATCTGCCTGCTCATCGCGTCATTCGACATATCCAACACAGCCGTGGGCATTTCCGTCAAACTGCTATTCAACGCGAAACCGAAAATCAATAACTGCGAGATCGGCAAAACCACCAATACCAATAGAGTCTTCCGATCCCGAAGAATATGATAAAACTCCTTGCGCGTGAAAGCGAAAAACTGATCTATAAATGTCTTTATCTTCATCTCATCCGTCCTTTCTTTGAGCCCTCCGTGCCAACAAATAAAAAACCTCCTGCATCCCCGGAACACCATGTTGTTGCTTCAATACAGCAGGAGTACCCAATGCCTCGATACGCCCGTCCACCATGATCGACACCCGGTCACAATACTCCGCCTCGTCCATGTAGTGGGTGGTAACAAACACGGTAATCCCGTCCGCTGCCGCCTGATAGATTAATTCCCAAAACATCCGGCGCACGGCGGGGTCCACCCCACCGGTGGGTTCGTCCAAAAACACGATCTGGGGCTCGTGGAATGCCGCCACCGAAAACGCCAGACGTTGCTTTACCCCTTGCGGCAGCAAACGTACCAGCGTGTTCCGTTCTTTCAAAAGACCGAGATTCCCCAGCACCTTATCCATTTTATCCCGAATCTCCGAACGTTGCATCCCGTAAATCCCCCCGTACAAGCGTATATTCTCCCGCACCGTCAAACTCTCGTATAACGAGAATTTCTGGCTCATGTAGCCGATTCTGCTCTTTATCTTTTCCGACTCCCGGGCAATATCGAATCCCACCACCCGTCCCGTCCCGAAAGTCGGTTTGCTCAACCCGCATAACATCCGCATGGCAGTGGTCTTGCCCGCGCCATTCGCCCCGAGGAACCCGAATATCTCCCCCCGCTCCACGTGAAAACTGATATGGTCCACCGCCGTGAAACTCCCGAATTTCTTCGCCAGCCGCTCTACTTCAATAACCCGTTCCATCGCTAATATCGTTTGTTAACATCATAAAATAATCTTCTATACCCGCCTCTATCTCGTTCCATTCCACCCCGGTATGCCCCGCACCTCTCAAGGAAGCCGCAAACCGTTCCACGGGATAATCGTTCTCCTTGAACGTGGTGTGAAGCGAATCCCCGAACGTGAAACAGGAATAAACCCCCGGTTCTTCCCGGATGTCCCGCAATAACCGGTACATATCCCGTGCCCGGAATGCGACCAGTTTTTTATCGTGTTTCCGGATCAACCGGTCCGGCGTATCCACCGCCAACATACCCCCGTGGAAAATCAAACCGATACGGTCACACAACCGGGCTTCATCCATGTAAGGCGTCGACACCAGTACAGATATCCCGTCCTCACTCAGCCGCTTCAACACGTCCCAGAATTCTTTCCGAGATATCGGGTCGACTCCCGTCGTCGGCTCGTCCAAAAACAATACCTTCGGTTTATGGATCAAGGCACAGCATAGCCCCAATTTTTGCTTCATCCCTCCGGACAAAGCTCCCGCTTTCCGGTTTTTAAAAGGAGCCAGTTGCTCGTATATATCTTTTATCTGGTCATAATTTGCCTGTAACGTCGTGTCGAACACGCTGGCAAAAAAACGCAGGTTCTCCTCCACCGACAGGTCTTGGTACAGGGAAAACTTCCCCGGCATATACCCCACGATATTCCGCACCTCCCGGTACTGGCCGATCACGTCGAATCCTCCCACGGAAGCCCGCCCCCCGGTAGGCAAAAGAAGCGTCGTCAATATCCGGAACAGCGTACTCTTGCCCGCCCCGTCAGGTCCGATCAAGCCGAACACTTCCCCCTTCTTCACCTCCAGAGAAATCTCCTTCAGGGCGACGATCTCTTTCAATACCTGCCGGTACTTCATACTGATATTCTCCGCTACAATCATAATTTATTTATAGCGTGTTAAACTTCACGTCGGCATACATCCCTACCCGCAGGAAACCGTCGTTCTCTACATGGATTTTCACGGCGTATACCAGATTATCCCGTTCATCCTGTGTCTGTACCGTTTTGGGAACAAACTCGGCTTCCGAGGCTATCCAAGATATTTTTCCCCGGTATTCCCGTTCTTCTCCGCCACCCAATTTGGCAAATACCCGTACCGGATCGCCGACTTTTAATCCGCCTATACGCCCGCCTTCCAAGTAAACCTGAAGCGTCATGTTTTTCAAATCCCCGATTTTATACAGAGCCTTTACCGGGGCTGCCAATTCTTTCTCTTCCGTGTACTTCGCCAGTACAGTCCCCTCGATAGGGTTTACAATCATGCAACGCCGGATCTGATCGTTTACTTGATCTACTTTCAGGGCTATTGTCGCACTTTCCGCCTTTGCCCCTGCTATCATCACCTCCGCCTGATGTGTTTGTCCCACCAAAGCCGAACGCCCCTCGTCCACCATCGCTTTCACGTCATCATACTGTTTCCGTGTAGCCGCCTTGCCTTCCAGCAAACGCTCCACCCTTTTCAACTCTTTCTCCCCTTTCTCCACCTTCAAACGATACACCTCCAATACCTTATCCAAATTCGGGATTCGTTCGTCCACCGCCTTCACCGCCTGTTGTGCCTGTACCTTCAACCAATGCAACTGCATCGTGTCTATCAAACCGACCACCTTGCCCGCCTCTATGTAATCCCCTTCCATTACCTCCAATCGCTCCACTCTTCCACTCATTTCCGACGACACGATTACCTCTCTCGTTTCAAACATTCCCGATGCATCCCGCTCTTCCATTTTATCTTTGCAACCAACTCCCAGACAAGCCAAAATTACTAAACCCAATATCGTATTCTTCATCTCCAAAAACATTTAATTCTCTAATCGTAAATCCTTTAATAAAATTTGAAATCATAAATCTCAAATCCAAAATCATAAATCGTTATGAACTTTATAAACCTAACGTTATTTTCTTTGAATAGACCATCATCTTCAGCTCTACCTCCCGCAGTACCTTTTCCTGCTGTGCTATCAACGCCTGATTCACATCCGTGATCAACTCCGAGATCGTGTACACCCCATTCGCATACTTCACCTCGGATGCCTGCCGGATACTCTCTCGCAAGCGCACAGCCTCTTCGTCACTTTTTACCAACTCCTGCAATTTTCTGATTTCCGCATCCTGCATCAATACTTCCATCTTCGTGTTGAAAATAAAACTCTCTTGTTGGTTTCTCACGCTCTCTTGTTGTACCTTAATCAATTTCCGGTCATTCCCTCGTGTATTCAACTTTCCGAAATTCCAACTTACCATCACCCCGCCGATAAAATAAGGCTTAAAATCACTGTCAAACGTGTTCAATCCCGATTTACCGTATCCCCCCATCGCAAACAAACCGATTTTAGGCATGTTCTCGGCATTCTGCATCTTCAAATCGGCATCCAGCCGCTTGATCTTGCTATCCAGATATCTCAACTCCGGACGCTTCACCTCGCCATTTCCAAAACGACTCTCCACTACTGGAACTTGTAGTTTGGTTTCTTTCGACAAAGGTCGGTGAATCAAAGTCGATAACACGTTCAGACAAGCCTCCCGCTTGGCTTCCAGTTCAACCCGCAACTGTTTGTATTTTATACGCTCCACGTCTATCACATCCAAATCCGTCTCGTAAATCACCCCTTCTTTCAAAGCCACCTCGGCTCGTACCCGCAGGCTATCCAAAATCTCGTCCGCCCGATTCAACTGTTTCTCCCTCCCCTCTATCGTCAATAAACCGAAATACAACTGTTTCACCTTATCCTTGATCTCGTATAACTGGGCATCCAATCCAGCATGCATCATATCGACCTCCCGGCTTGCCATCTCTTTTCCCGCCTTCATCCTTCCCCCTGCCCACAACGCCTGCTTTAACGACAGCGACACATTATAACGATCCCGGTCACTCACGGGAATCGTCATTTGGGGAATCGACACCGGTACGTTCATCGTCGGCAAGTTAAGATTCTGCCCTTGAGCAACCTCGTTCAAATCCACGCTGATATTCACCTTATCCGGCATCTTCAAATCCAACTCCATCTTCTCCGACTGCCACGACGCCACTCCCGACAAACTAAACTCCGGCATATACACCCTCGAAATATTCGATAACGTGTATTCCCGTGCCTGATCCAACAACCCATGTTGCCGTATCGCCGGGTAATTATCCATCGCCCACTGCTGACACTCCTCGATCGTGATCACCCGCTCCGGTTGACCACCCCTAGCCACTTCCTGCCCCCGAAGCGAAGCACTTAACATTATAATACACACAAAAGAAAACGCTCTCTTTCTCATAAACTCCAATTGTTAGCTGAACACATACTTATCTAAATTTTAAATTAAAACGAACACCTCCATAAAACAGGGTACACGCTTCCCAAAATTTATCGCAAAAAAAAGACGCCCGGAACTCTGCCCGGACGCCTCTCTCACTAAATGAACTGATCTGTCTTATTGCTCTTTGATAAATTGTGTCAAACCGCTTTTCTTCAATAAATTCAATAATGCCTCGTATCGTTTAATAATCATCGAGTATTCGCCATGCTCTGCCCGGATTTCAGTATCTGTCTTCGTGTAAATCATCTCCATAAAATCCATAAGGTCTTGCAATGTACTCGGGAAAGTAACACCATATTGGTCTACTTTAGCATATCGCAAAACACCGTATCTCCTCGGGTTTGTCCTTAACTCGCTAAGATAATCAGGAACCACCAAATCCTTGTACTGTGTATTATACTGTGCTCCTAACTCAAAAAGATCCTTCTTATCCCACTTTTCATAAAAATCCGGTGTTTCTTTCGGGATATTAAAATAAGCCTGCAACTCCTCCTTGTACGTCACTTCAAAGAAATACTTCAACTCGTACATGGCCAATCGCCAACCATACCCCTTTTTCTCCTCCTCGGTCATCTGCTCCACGGGAATAAAGTTTTTCACTTTCCCCCTCGACATTGTGAACCGGGAACTCAATGCCAGCACACCCAAATCCCGATACAAAGAATCCGCTACCTTACCCTTCATCAAGGTATCCAACACCAAGAATGCGTGCGGCCCGTATTTCCCTTTAAAATTAGACCCGTACTCCTTGTTCATGTAAGGTTCTATCACATAATCCCGCAGCAATTCCACCATCATCTGAATCTTACTCTCGTCCCGCTGAATCGTAAACACGATTGAACCAAGGGAACCCGTAAAGCTATACCCGGGCTTAAATATTTCATAATGCGTGTAAGAATTACCCCCGTGGTCGTAACGGGTGCTCCACCCGATCGTGTCCGAGTAGAAAATGGGGAAACCCGTGTTCGCATACACGTCATATATCAACTGATCCAGTTCCCCCGCATTCGGATCGTACTCAATCTTATACCAATTCTCATCCAAGTGCGATGCAGAACCCGCCTCGTTATCGCCGCAGGAATATCCTAATACTCCTAACAGCAATCCACAAACTAACGTTTTTATCTTCATCATAACTTTCCATTTTAATTATACAAGAGACAATCTTCACGGCTGTTTTGCTCAAGGCTACCCTCGCTTTGTTCCACTTCCACGGCAGGTATCGGCAATACCCATCCCCCGTCCGGGTAGGTCGGGAGCAGATAGTACCCCTCCAATATACCGGGCGTACCGTTACCGCCATACGAGTTCCCGTACACGTTGTGCTTGATGCTCTTCGTTTCCAAATATTTCGGACTAACCGCATAACGGCGCAAATCGAACCAACGCTGTCCTTCAAAGCAAAGCTCCAAGCGACGCTCGTCGCGAATATACTTGATCAAATCCTCGCCCGTGGCTGTGATCGGCTGCAAATCCTTCACGCGGTATTTCAACAAACTTTTCAACGCTTCGCGGGCAGGCTCCTCCTGATCCGTCATCGCCAATGCCTCTGCCAGATTCAAGTACACCTCCGACAGGCGCAACGTGAAGTTATCCGAAACAAACAAACTCTTTTCATTGACAGGAGCAGCCCCTACCTTACGGGGAATATAGAAACCCGAGAATCCTTCATTGGCAGGCACCTCTTCCCGGAAAAGAGTGAATTTTTTCCGGCAGTCGTTCGCTTCGCCATCCTTCACGCCGTGTTTGTCGAACAAGGACACCAGTTCCTCCGACACGCGGAAAGCGGCTGAATTCGTCTTTCCTTTCACGAGCGGGAATACCCGGTTGATACTATTGCTCCCTTGCGTGAAAATAATCTCGGGCGAATTGGCATCAAGCCAAGAAGTATCCTTCACTCCTGCCCCGGGCAGGTTCTTCAAGCTATACTTGTTCCCGTTAATCACCGCATTACACAACTCCGGCACCAGCTCCCATTTCCCCATGTAGCAATACACGCGGCTCAAGAAAGTGCGAGCGGCATCCAACCCGACACGCCGAACGGTAGTCGGTTCGTAATCTTTCAAATAATCGATGGCTGCATTCAAATCACTCACGATTTGCTGATACACGTTATCCACGGTTGAACGTTCGTATTCAATATCCTCCACGTAGTGCGTCAACTTGATGGGCACCCCCGGGTCCCGCTCTGCCGTCACGGGATCGTACGGCTTGGCATACAGGTTCACTAACAGGTAGTAGAACGAGGCACGCAAGAAATGGCACTGCCCCTTCACCGCATTGCGATCCGCCTCCGATTCCTTGGTAAACTCCTCTGCCTTGTTCAGGATGACGTTCACCACGGCGATATGCTCGTACAAGCGTCCCCAAGTGGGATCGTTATACAATACACCGGAAGTATTACACGGATCTTTCTCCCACGCATAAAAACCACGCAACATAGTGGAGGGATCGGTATCGTTGTAATCCCCCTTCACAAACTCCTCTGCGTCGTCATCCATCACATTCAACCAAGGGAAATAGACCCCCGTTTTATTACTGGGTTTTAGTGCGTTAGTACCACTAATCACCTCGTTTTTCATGTAACCGCTCCCCACCAGCAACTCGTTCAAATCCTTGCAAGTCGTGGCGTAAGCGTATTCATTCGACTGCTCCTCCAAAAAATCGGAGCAACCGGTCAATCCCAAAAGCAATACCCAAATTCCAATAAAATATCTTTTCATAACTCACCTGTTTTAAAATGACACGTTCACGCTCAGCGAGTAGGTCGGCTGTACCGCCACGTTTATCTTGTCTGCCGAACCAGATTGCGAGGAGGGATCCTGTCCTTTCAGCTCCTTCGCAGCCCAGGTAAAGAGGTTCGTTCCGGACAGTGACACGTACATCGACTTGCAACGCAACTTCTTGCAAACCTCATCCGAGAAAACGTAACGCAAATTCAACCGCTGCAATTTCAAGTAGTTACCACTGATCACCCGCACGTCGGCATAGTTATACATCTCCCAGATATTCTTGGCAAATGCGTAAGGCTCTCCTCTCCACCAAACCTGATTGAGTGTATTTTCATACGCTTTCTTAGGTAATATCCCCGGGATATTCGTGTACTTCTCGTCCCCGGGCACTTGCCAGCGGTCCACCATCTCCTTGCGCAAGTTCTGTATGGGCGACACCGCCAACGACTTGGCATCCGGGTTAAACAACTTCAACAACCTAACCTTGGAACCCAGGCTGTACGTCAGGTTGAAGTCCAGCACGAACCCTTTCCACGAGAAAGTGTTGGAGATACCTCCCTGCAACACAGGCACGCGGCAACCGGAATAGCGCATCACCTTGGTGAAGACATCCGCCTTCGGCATATCGACATACTCGGCAAAATACTCCTCTCCCACGCGGGCAAACGTCGGGCGACCGTCATCGGCACTCAACCCCGTGAATTCATACGAGTAGAAGGAGTTCAACGGTTTTCCCGACACGTGTGCATTCCCGTTCAAGAAATCCATGTAGGTGTACTCGTCGTGCAACGGATCCTCGGCATTCGACTGCAGCGCCCGGTTGATTAACTTGTTGACAATACCTCCCAGCTGCGGGTCGATACGCCACATAAAGCCATCCCGGTTTCCTCCCCCCATGGTGGTGTTGATCGGGTTGATATTCAAACTCACCTCCACACCCTGGTTCGTCACGGTTCCCTCGTTCACCGAGTAAGAGGATACCCCGTTCACCTGCATCACCTTCTTGTTCAAGAAAGCATCCGTCGTCTTCTTGTAGAAATAAGAAAGCGTTCCACTGAGTTTATGGTTGAACAACGAGAAGTGCAACGTACTGTTCAACGACATCGTCTTTTCCCAACTCAAATCCGGGTTCGGGAAAGATTTGATGGTTGAACCGAATTCATTGAACGCCGGATCCAACTCCCCTTTCACCATAATCAAATCCGGAATCTGCGATGCTTGCGTTGTTCCCTGGTACCCGAAAGAAGCGGTCAAGGCAAGGTCGTTCACCCAATACACGTTTTTCAATAAATCCTCGTGCATATTCCAACGACCGGAAACCGACCAAATCGGCAAAAACTTGTCTCTCGCCCGGTCACCGAACTGGTTGGAATAATCCACCGACATATTAGCGTTAAAGATATAGCGATTCTGATAACTATAATTCAACACTCCCATAAAACGAAGTTTATTCGATTCCGTGTCCTTAAATTTACCCAAGGCATTAGCATCCGTGGTCAACCATTTCGTGTATTCACCATATTCTTTGAAATCCACATTGCCCACTTGCAATCCCCGCTCCGGCACGTAGCACCGGAATGTTTTGGATAATCCCGTGTAGCGGGAAGAAGTCAATTCAAATCCCGCCATGGCGGACAACATGTGATCTTGCTCCTCATCCAAATAGATATGATACTGCAACCGACTCTGCAAGTTGTAGTTTTCGTTCTTAGTCGAATTCGTTTTTAATTCACCCCCGTACGGCAAATTAGTATGTTGTCGGAAACTACCCTTATCGTACTCCCCGTTTTTTCCACGATCCGTAAAATCATCTAATGAATACCCCTTTTTAGCGAGCGACTTGGCATAATGCGTTGTGGCACCGTGATACACGTCATCATCCGTGTTGGAAATAGAGTAGGCAAACACACCCGTCAATTTCAAGTTTTCCAAAATGTTATAATTGGCATTCACCGAGAACGACAACTGATTCTTGTCGATGTTCTCGTAAGAATTATCCCGTTCGTTCAAGATATTGAACCACGCTTCTCCTGCATTATCTCCCCCCATAACCATTTTTTTGGGATAGAAATAGAGCGACCCATCCTCGTTATACACCGGTATGGCGCGGCTCGTATTGTAAGCAAAATCCATCAACCCCACATCCGACGGCGTGTGCTCCTGCTTCTGCACGTTCCCTTTCAAATCAAAAGTCGCATTAAAACGATCATAATTCAACGTCACTTTCATTGAGGCCGTGTAGCGATCCCCGAATTCTTTCTGTAGCACCCCGTTCTGGCGGTTGTATCCCACCGAAGCGTAATACTTGGCGGTCTTCGAGCCCCCGGAGAAAGAGAGAGAATGAGTATGCGAAAAAGCATCCCGGCAAAGCACGTCGAACCAATCCGTGTCCAATGTCTCGTAATATTCTGTTTGCTGTTGGAACTGCTCGAAGGTCATCAAACCGTTACGGTAATCCTCGAAAGCCTTCTCGTAACCGATCCACGTGTTCTTGTCACTATATTCCATCTTCTTCTCCAAAATTTCTCGGGAGTAAGCCACCCGCTCGGCCGAATTCATCACGTTCACGTTGCGGTCCGAGTAACGCGGTTTGCGAGAAAGCGTTCCGCTGAAACTGTAACGTACGGTAGGAGGCCCCTCCTTACCCTGTTTCGTGGTAATCACGATAACACCGTTGGCCGCCCGCGTACCGTACAACGCCGTGGCGGAAGCGTCTTTCAACACGTCGATCTGCTGGATATCCTCCGGGTTCAACCCCGAGATAGCATTACCCAACAAGTTCACAAAGTCCAAGTCATTCAACTGGGCGGGATCCACGTTCACCGGATCCTCCTGGATGATACCGTCCACCACCCACAACGGCTCTTGGGAACCCAACACGGTGGACGTACCGCGGATACGCAACCGCGGGGAGGCACCCACCTGTCCTGAGTTCTGCATAAATACCATACCCGGCACGCGCCCTTCCAGCATCTGATCCAGCGTGGTCATACCCGGGGTCATGATGTCGTCCATCTTCAGCGTCGTCACTGCGCTGGTCAATTTCCGCTTGTCGATTTGCTGGTACCCGGCATTGATCACTACCTCTTCCAACTCCTGCGCGTCATCCTCCATCTTCACGGTCAGGAACTCCTGTCCCTTGTAGTGCACCTCTGCCATCTTTTTCCCGATAAACGTGAAACGCAACACCACGTCGTCCCCGTCCGGGATCACGATGGAGAACTTCCCGTGCACGTCGGTGGTCACCCCCGTGGTAGTACCCTTCACCATCACCGTCACCCCGGGCAACGTGTCATTCGGTGCGGTACCCACCACGACTCCCCTCACCGTCCGCTTGGCAGCGGGTCGTACCGGAACTTTCCGTTTCAAGATAATCACCTTGTCGTCAATCGTGTACACGAAATTCGTCTTCGCCAACACTGCATCCAATACCTCGCGAATCGTCTTGTTCTTCAAGTCGAAGGTCAACTCCTTCACCCGCTCCGCATCCGCAGCAGAATAAACAAAAGAGAACCCCGTCTTTTGCTTCAGTATATCAATTACCTCGATCAATGATTTTTGCTTCACTTGCAAATCCAACCTCACCTCCTGCGCATTGGCAAACAACACGCTACCCACCGAAAACAGCAGAAGCAACACGACTAATCTCATCGTTTTTATCGCTCTCATAAATATATATTTAGCTTTATTAAACATCTGTTTTTTTCATATCACTCCATCCCTTCAACAATTTCACCCCACGTGCCACCATAGAAATCCTTCTCGGCAATATCATGCTTTTGATAGTAAGGAACTTCCACAGGTTTCGTCTGTGCCCTCACTCCCGTCACTTTATACTTGTATCGCATTTCTTCCACGCCCTTTATCGACCGAGGTGCATGTGGGTAAGCCATCCCGTTTTTCCCGATAAACCGAAGACGTAACTCGTGAGTTTCAGTACTAACCGATGTCTCAGTTAACAACATATTTAGATGATTCACCATCGGGTAAACAAACTCCACCACGTGACAATCACCCTCTTTCGTGAACGACACGGCATCCATGTACATTCCGTAAGCGTCAAAACCGGTATCTTCCATTTCATCTTCATCCATTTTGCTATCTCTTTTCCCTGTTACATCATACGTCAACCACGGGTCGTCAAACAAAGTAACTCCTGCCAATTCAACATCTGCCGGCTCCGTGCGGAATTTACACGTAATCCTTAACGTATCCTGCGGAACAACAAAGTTCACCTCCGCCCTGGCTGTATCATTCTCCACAACAAAATTTGCTCCAGCCCATGATTTCACTTTAAAATCCTCTATAACAACCTCAAACGGCTCGTAAGAATACTTTTCATTAAACAACTGGGTGCCGGACAAGTAACGCACATCCCATATCGGCACCCGAATTTTACCCGGAGTACCGGCAATAAAAGAACTCGAACTACCTCCCGTCCCTGCATAATGTTTATAATTATATATAGGTTGAGATTTTGCTGTCGATCTTTCACGCTTATTCGCTCCCATTATACTCATAAAATCAGCATCCGACCCAACATTCCCATTCACGGCAAAACAAGAATGCGCAAACGTCTTTAACACGAGTCCCAAATCGGTCAAAAACGCCGCCATGGCACGGGATGATTTCAGGTAATTCGGATTCCATCTCGTGTAATCTACCCCGCAAAAAGCAAATCCTTCTTTATCACTCGGGTAGAAATGTTTGATAAAAGCTCCCTCGTACTTCGGCATCCACACCAGATAGTGGTCACTCTGTTTGGCCTCCGGGTTTTGCTTGAAATAATCCAACACCTCTTGTGCCATCTCCGATGCATTCTTCTCCTGCATCTCGGCTTGCCTCCTGTTACTCTTGATGTAGTGAATTCTAATAAACTCTGGGTTAGCCTCGTTCACCTCCAACCCGAACTTTTTGTTCACCCGATACCGCATAAAATTCTCGTGGAAATAATTCTGTATATGCAGCGTCATCCCTGACAAACGATAATGCCAATTCTCTATTTCCAAAATATCGGACGGTACATAATACACTACATTCAAATTGTGCATCTGTTCAGGCGTATAGGTCTCTCCGGGAGGAACAATCTCTTCCTCCTTTTCCGCATCAGCTTCCCTATACGTTTTTGTACAAGATGTAATAAAAATGGATAAAAGTATCCATAATAAAAATCCTACATTTTTTTTCATCATGCTATTGATTTTAGATTACCACATTATTTCATTTTTCTTAAAAACGAATAACTAGTAAAAATCGGGTACAACAATTTCATTTTTTAAAACTCACACGATTGTTTTTTTTACCACACAAAACTCATCTTGCTAAAGATAGGCATTTTATATATATCTTATAATCTAACTCATTCTTTTTAACACATTCTTTATCACTTTTCCAAACAACGAATAAATTTAACTATATACCCCTTCTCTATCTTACAAATTATACAGCAATAAAATTTATTAATATGAAGGAATATACTAAAACCAAGTTTTCACCCCAATTGCCTTGAGGCTTATATCGCAATCTATCAGTATCTATTTTATTTATCCATAATAAAAGCGTCCGGGAAATCCCGAACGCTTTTAAAAATACACAGATACTATTTAAACAAAACTAATTACTTCCTAAACGCATGTATTCGTCGATCTCTGTAAATTGATCCGTGGAATAATCGCCTAATAGATGCTTCGCGAAATGGAACCATATTTTTCGTTTGAAAAAATCCAAAGACACTCCCCGATAACCGTGATTTTGACCGGGTAAAATTAGCATATCGAAATTCTTACCGGCCTTGATTAACGCATCCGCCATTCGGAAAGTGTTGGCAGGATGCACATTATTGTCAGCATCCCCGGCCACGAGCAATAAATGCCCTTTCAGGTTCTTTGCCAACTCGATATTGGTCGGGATATTGGGTTTCTCGAATTTTACATTTTCAATCGTACTCTTCGTGGAATCTTTTACATCCTCCGGGGCTTTTGCTTTTTTCTTGGTCACAGGCTTGGTAGCTTTTGCCTCTTTTATCCCGTGGTGTGTTTCTCCCCACCAGATGTTATAGATATTATTATCATGATTCCCGGCAGAAGATACAGCCGCCGTGTAAAAATCCGGATAGGTGCAGATTGCCGCCGTGGACATAAAGCCTCCCCCAGAATGACCGAATATTCCTACCCTTGACTTATCAATAAACGGGTAACGATCTGCCAGTTGTTCTATCCCGTACTTGTCATCAGCCAACGGGTAATCCCGCAGGTTGCCGTATCCGTAGGTGTGGTACCATCTGTCACGCAAAGGGCTTCCTCCCCGGTGTCCGAACGTGACCACGATAAAACCCACCTGTGCCAAAGCCGCGTTATTAAATCCCGTTGAAACGCTAAATTCCAAAGGAACTCCTTCAGTTTGCGGTCCCGGATACACGTAAGATATGATTGGATATGTCTTCGTGGAATCGAAATCCGCCGGTTTCCACATGTAACCGAACAGGTCGGTTGAACCGTCCGCCGCTTTCACGGTAAAAGATTCGGGCATACGCCAACCCGTTTCGTAAAGCCGGGACAAATCGGGAGATGCCAATTCTACAACAACTTTCCCATCCGTGTTTCTTATCACGCTCCGAGGTTCCAAATCAGCACGGGAATAATTGTCCACGAAATATTTCCCGCCAAACAAAAAGTTCGTTTTGTGCGTTGCCTGTTCCGGTGTCAATATTTTCACCCCTCCTTTCCCGTCAAAACGAACTTTATTCAAGCGAGCATAATAAGGACTCACACCCTCTTTGTCTTGCCCGTAAGCCTCGAAATAAATGGTTTGTCCCGTGGTATCTATCCGAACAATTTTCCCGGATGTCCAACCTCCGGAAGTGACAGCATTCTTCAGGTTTCCCTCTCCGTCATACCGGTACCAATGCCCGTGCCCCGTGCGTTCCGACCACCAAAGAATTTCTTCCCCGTCTTTCAATACGTGGAATTTAAATAGCTGATCATTAAAATAAGGTTCACATACTTCATTAATCAACACTTTCACTTCTCCCGTTTCCGGGATTACCCGACACAACTCCATCTCATCACAAGTCCTTTTCTTGCGCGTGAAATAAAGCCTTTTAGCGGGGCGTCCGACACTGTACACGGATAATTTTTGATCTTTCCATTTTTCTACATCTAATTTCACCTCTTTTTTAATGGAAATATCAAACACGTGTAATTCATTCTGTTGCACGTGTTCATCCCCCGGCATGGCAAATTTGTATTTCTGCAATGTCGGACGCCCCGTGCCTAAAGTATTTACCAAGTAAAGCTCCTCCATTTTTCTTTTGTCCTCACGCTCCGCATAAAAGAATCTTGAATCACCGAACCAAGTAATATCCGGAATCACCTTTTTCGTGGAATCCGCCGTCTTGGGTGCGTAAGAATAACCTGTACGCCCGTCCGTTGTCAATTGTGTTTCCACGGAATCTTTCAGCGAAAATAAATACAGATTATGATTCTTGGCATATACCGTGTAATTGCTATCCGGGGAAAGTTTACCGTCGTATTTTATCGTCTTAGCCGGCTTCACCGGTGTTTTCGGATTTTTCTTTGTCGTGTCGGGAATCACTCGTTCCAAAGCGTTCGTCCGAAGATCGTATTTAAATCTTACTCCCTCTGAAGTAAATTGCAAAACCTTCCCTTTCTCTTCCAAAGAAAAACCCGATAATTTAATATCCTTGTAATTAACAGGTTTGTGCGTCACCCGGCTAATCTCACCCGCTAACTCTTTGCGGTTGAACAATTCACGATTCAGTCCGGCTTTAGGGTCCACGAAATAATAATGTATCCCGTCTTTCGTTTCATATTTGTACCAGAATTTATCCGTCCCCTTCAAAACATTAGGTAACACACTTGTAGAACCGACCAGAGATTCTAAATTCAAAAAACGCTCCGCTTGTTTATAATTCGCCTTTTGCCCTACCCCGGAAAGGACGAATAAACAAGGTAATATCCATAAAAAATACCTTACCATTATCTTTATTTCTTCTTGTACTCCTTGATTATTTCTTCAATTATTTCCGCCGTCAATTCATGTCCTTTCAGAAGAGGGTAGCCTTCCCAACGTACGATGCCTTCCGGATCAACCAGAATAGCATGAGGGACAGCCGTTATCCCCAAGGCTTTATGCAATACTTTCTTGGTATCGATAGCACTGTAATACTCGATCACAGGCTCTTTCATCGCTCTCACTTGTTCTTCTTTCTGACCGCACATCCCAATGACCACCAAATCTTTTTTAAATTTCTTACTGAACTCATTTAAATCCGGAATCCCTTTCCGACAAGGAGCACAAGAAGGTCCCCAAAAATCAATCAACAAGAATTTACCTTTCATTTTCGGCTCTTTGGTCAACCATTTTTCAACCACTAATTCGGGAGCTTTTTGATTCAAGAAAGATTTTGCCCACATCTTTTTTTCTACCTTATCCTCATTCCCGTATTTCTTCATAATATCTTCAATCACCTCCGCCGTCAACTTAACCCCTCCCAACGGATAACCTTCCCAACGTACTATACCTTGAGGATCTATCAGTATCACGTGTGGAATCCCTGTAATTTCCAATTCTTTACTCATTCTCTTTTCCGTATCCACCGCACTATAATAATCAATAACAGGTTCTTTCATGGCTTTCACTTTCTCCGCTTTCTCATAAGAAATCCCGATCACCACCAACTTATCTTTAAACCGCTCACTGAACTCGTTCAAATGAGATATCGCTTTTTTACACGGGCCACACGTCGTTGCCCAAAAATCAATCAAAACAAATTTTCCTTTTGTATCCGGTCGATCCGTAATCCATTCTTCGACAACTAATTCCGGAGCCTTTTGATTGATAATCGATTTGGCATACAACCAAACTTTGTCTTGTTTTTGTTGTGAAAAAACAGGAAAAACAGACCACACGGCTATAAATAATAATACAACTCTTTTCATATATTCTTTTTTAATTCTTTAATTCATTTTCCAATACTTCCCGCATCTTTTCACGTCCCATAAAACCTCTGAAAGAATGTTTTATATTCCCTTCTCTATCCACGATTAAATAATGGGGCAACCCTCCCATCTTAAACTGCTCATCTATCAAATAGCGGTAAGTTTCATTCGTCACCCGGTAATGGTCGCCACTCATGTCCGGTATCATTTTCAACCAACGCTCTTCCGGTGAAGCCTTCGCCCCGGTAATAAACAAAAACTTAACCCCTTTTTTCTCAAATTCTTGTTTCACTTCCTCCATTTCATTCATCGCTTTCAAACAAGATTTACAGTACACGTACCAGAAATCAACAAATACCACTTCTCCCCGGTAGCCCGTCATGATACTGTCAAACACCTGTTCTTTCGGTACGTCCGGAACCTTTCCAATCTTATATCCCGGTTTTGCCAGATGTTCTGCCCATGCCTTATTTCCTTTCTCGTAGATATCGGTAAATAACTCATTCACGTAGGGTGAAGCCGTTTGCATCAATGTCAGATGTTCCTTTTTTAAAGGCAGATCATTATTTACACGCAAATGGCAAACATGAGCTTTTTGTAAATCCAGTAAATAACCTCCTTTATTTTCCAAAAAAGCCTGCAACTGTTCTTCCTTTCTAAAGTACGATAACATCTTGTTAATCGAATGCTCGGGCAGAAGCATCAAATCATAACCGGCTTCCAGAAAAATTGGCTGCAATATATTAAAGCAGGGATATTTTGTATAAGGCAGCTCTCTCGAATCTTTTGCTCCTTGATACGCCTTCTCAAAATTCGGATTCATCGAATAAATATCTTCCGCACAATCCAACAACGCTTCCAATTGAGCATAGCGGAACCAACCTTCACCTTGTTTTTTCTTTTGCTTCGATGACTCTTTTAATCGACTATCATACAATTCTTTACAATAAAGAATGTATTCATTTTCCGTCATTCCTTTGATTTTTTCCAAATCTACCGGATAACTACGGTTACGCTCACCACGACAAAGCAAATATTGATTCAATTCCGAATAATCCCCTTCAAATTCTCCCCTTGTTTCTTTTGTATTCACGTAAAGCCTTGCATTCTCCCCCGGATTCAGGACAATCTCTAATTCCCGATCCATACACGCTAAAGAAAGATTCAACAACAAAGAACCGTGTTGCTCGAATTCTATCAGAGTTTTCCCGTTTTCATCCAGTGCAAATTCTTGTTTACCGGGCAGAAATCCACCCCATGACAAATATCCTTCTTTCTTCATTCCGGGTTCATAACCCTGCACTTGAACTTCTAAACAAGTCCGGGCACTTTTCAATACCGGGGATTGCCATTCCCGAACTTTCATTTTTTCAGTCTTCTGCGCGTATCCGCTTCCCAAAAGACACAATATCGCTACAACGACAAGAATAACTTTACGTTTCATTTTCATGCGATTAAAAAAAGGTTGTCCAAAAATTATCTCGGACAACCTCCAAAAAACAGCTACTTGTACTTACTAATAATTTCTTTGATTTTTGCAGTTGTCAAATCTATGCAAAGACCTTCCCAACGGACAATCCCTTTCGGATCAATCAATTGGACGTATGACAACACGTGCAAATCCATAGTCTTCCATATTTCCCCTTGCGGGTCACTTGCCAAATTGTACTCGATTTTAGGCTCGATTTCCAGTAATCGCTTTACGCCATCTTTGGCACAACCAATCACCACTAAATCATCGGCAAATTCCTTACTCCATTTGTTTAACTTCGGGATTGCTTTCCGGCAGGGGCCACAGTGGAAACTGAAGAAATCCCGCAAAACAAACTTGCCTTTCGTTTTCGGTTCTTTCGGGTACCATTCCTTTATATTCCAATCCGGTACTTTTTCTCCTAAAAACGGTTTTGCCATATTCCGGTCAACCCCTCCATTCTCGTAATCATATTTTTTTAACAACCCTTCAATTACCTCGGCTGTTAATTCATATCCTGATAATACCGGATTACCTTCCCAACGAACGATTCCCCGAGTATCCAAAAGCACTGCATGCGGGTAACCTTTCACTTCATATTTACCGATATATTCCTTTTTCGTATCGATAGCACTATAATACTCGATGACAGGCTCTTTCATCCCCCGTACAGATTCTTCCTTGTTTGGAGCCACACCAATCACCACTAATTTATCTTTAAACTGCTTACTGAATTTATTCAAATCAGGAATACTCTTCCGACAAGGTCCGCAAGAAGGCCCCCAGAAATCAATCAACACAAATTTACCTTCCGTGTTCGGTACATCCGTCAACCATTTCTCAACTTTCAATTCCGGTGCTTGACGATTCAAATAAGATTTTGCATGCAAAGTTTTATCACCATTACTCTCCATTAATCGTCCCTGAACTTGATTCAAGGTCGTTACTGTCCCCTTTTTTTGTTGAGCATCGGCTGACTTATTCTTAACCTGCACGTTTCCATTACCCAACATCTTGAATAAATTCTGCAAATCCTCCGCACTCTTGACCTCCATTTTAATAGTCTTGCGAACGGTACCGTCACTTGTGACACTATCCTTCACTTCCGTTTTTGTTTCCTGTGCCTGACCGTTATAAAACATACCTGATAACGCGAACACTGCTAGAAAAATCTTCGTTCTTTTCATACATCCCTTTTTTAAAATTTACCCGAACTTACAAGTAAAAACCCTTATTCTTATTCATTCGTTCCGGCGTTGAAATTACTGTTTAACGCAAAACGAATAAACTTTCAAAACAGGGTACAAAGAAGATACATTTTAACAAATTCTTAATAAAAGAGGTGTGTTTTGACACACCTCCAGTCTATAATGTCCACAAAGTCGAGCCTCCGGCTCCTAAATTCCATAAAGTCCACGATTCAATAACACAATGACATACAATATCATAAATCAAATCTCTCTATACATTTGACCTTACAACATTATGGACCTTCAGACCTTATGGACGAGAGTGTGTGTTTTGACACACCCTCTACTCTATACAGTCAATACTATTTTAATTCTTATTTCACGGTCGAAACATTAATCACGTTTCCTTTGATTTCGAATTTGACTTGTTCTGTCTTTTCGAACTTATCCAACAATTCATTCATATCACTATACCGGTCAATATTCGCGTAGAAGCGCAAGTTTTTGGCGTCTTCACTCGTGTAGAAGACATAAACATCGTACCATTTGCTCAATCGGGTCAGAATATCTTCCAAACGTTGGTTCCGGATATTCAATTTTCCGTTTTTCCAATCCACGAATTCATCCACGTTTACCTCTCTCTGTACTATCGTGTTATTTTTCTTATCCAACACGGCTTGGTGACTCGGTTCCAGAATACAGGATTCATTGCCTGCCGATACTTTCACTTTACCTTTGACGAGAGTGGTTTCAACAAACTCTTCATCCTCGTAATCCCTGACGTTGAATGATGTTCCCAATACTTCTATTTTCTGGTTTTTCATTTCCACGACAAACGGATGTCCCGGATCATGAGCCACGTCAAAATAGATTTCACCGGATGCCTTCACCACTCGTTTATCTCCGGAGAATGTCACCGGGTATTCAATCTCCGAGAGAGCTCCCAAATACACCTTTGTCCCGTCCGAAAGTGTTATCCCGTATTCTCCCCCTCTCGGAGTCGTTACTTTGTTGAAAACTTCCTCTTGAATCAAAGTATCCTGTTTTTTCTCGTAACTCAATACAGAGCCTGTATTAACGATTTTAGCCGAAGCATCTTCCATCTCGTTGGAAAGATTTTCCAGTTCAACACATATTCCATTGGATAACTGCAAAATAGCTTTATTTCCTCCCGCTGGAATGGTTGCCATTTGGGTAGGGGCAACAGTTTTCTCGTCACGCCCTAAAGTAAATACCAGAATGCCTATCAACAAACAAGCCGCAGCACCTGAAACAGACCAATAAAAAAGATTGCGCCTTTTTCCCGGTTTCTTTTTCTCCAGACGATTGGAAAACTTCTTCCAAGAAACATTTGCATCCTTATCGGTAATCTCCTTCACGAACCCGTTTTTCTGATAAAACCTTTCTATCTTGTGAAAATAATCTTTATTCTCCCTGTTTGCCGTGTACCATTCTCCGAAACGACTTTCTTCTTCCGGAGAAAGTCCCCCTTCTAATTTGCGTTCTATGATATCCCACTCTATCTGTTTCATAATTCACCTCTTCTTAAATCTACATAAATTCAATTTTACATAGTTCTTCTGATACTGAAAACGAACTCATGTTTATTTCGGGGTACAGCAAAATGATTTTTTTTTTCCATAAAATGACTATTTGAATATCATATACAAAAATAACAGCAAAAATGCCAAGTGAGTCTTGATATATTTATATGCTCTTTTTATATGCGTGTGTACGGTTCCCTCCGCTATATTCAAACGTTCCGCCACTTCTTTGTACTTCAACCCTTCGACGACACTCAATTCCAACACTTGCCGTTGCATATCGGGTAATTCCGCCAAAAGTTTTTTCACCTTTCTTTCCCGCTCCGATTCTTCTTCCCCGTACGGAAAATATACCATGGCTTCGGATTCAACAAGATGCTTTTGATATTTATCTATAATATTCAATTTACGATGATGATCCACGCATAAATTTCTCACCGAGGTAAACAGGTAACGTTCCAGTGGAATATTTTCCGGCATACTTTTCCCTTTATTCCACAATCCCATGAAAACTTCCTGAACAACATCATCGGCAAGCGCTTCATCCATTAAAAAATTTCGGGCAAAAAGATACAGACGTTTATACATAAACTTGTATAAACCTTCAAAATGCTCGGAATAATCCTCATTCAGCCATTCTACTGTATACAATTCGTCACTCATAGATAAAATCACACACTCGTATAATAAACATGCATAGTTTATTGAATATTTTCCGTTCGATGTAACAGACAAATATAGAGATTATATTTTACTTCCAAAATAATCGTTTAAAAAACCTATTCTATTTGTACTCGAATCCAATATCTTTATTCATCGGATTTATGGAAATAATCATACACGATTTTTGCTTTAGCTGCCCCGATAACAGTTGCCAGTTCTTTCTGTGAAGCGGATTGAATCGCATTTACCGTTTTAAAATTCTGTAATAAAGATATTTCCGTCTTTTCTCCTATACCTTTTATTTCACTCAAGACACTAACCGTTTGTTTCTTTTCGCGCAATTTACGATGGAATGTGATACCGAAGCGATGGGCTTCATCCCGAATATGCATCAAAGTCTTTAAAGAAATAGATGTTTTCGCCAATAAATAAGGATCTTTATCGCCCGGGTAATAGATTTCCTCCATTTGCTTTGCCAAACCGATTATCGGTACTCGTTCCACCAAATCCAGTTTTCGTAAAGTGGCAACAGCAGAGCTTAATTGTCCTTTTCCACCATCCACGACTATCAAATCGGGAAGTTCTCCCCCCTCTTCCAAAACCCGATGATAGCGACGATACAATATTTCCTCCATGGAAGCAAAGTCATTTGCCCCGATAACAGTTTTCACGTGGAAATGTCTATATTCCCGTTTCGCCGGTTTCCCGTCTATGAAGACAACACAGGAAGCTACCGGAGTGGTTCCCTGTATATTCGAGTTATCGAAACATTCCATGCGATGCGGTAAACGAGGCAATTTCAACTCGTTTTTTATCGTGTTCAACAAGTCCAATTTGGTATCTTGACGACGTAATCCTCTCTGCCGCTCACGATCCATTTTAAAGAATTTCACGTTCCGTTCCGATAAGTCCAGCAATTGTTTTTTCTCTCCTCGCTGGGGAATAGCGTAATTCAGCCCTTGCATAAGCAAATCAGGATAAAAGGGAACCAGAATTTCTTTGGAACGACTATTCACGAGCTGGCGGATTTCAAAAATTCCAAATGATAGAAGTGATTCTTTCGATTCATCTAGTTTTTTCTCTAATTCTATTGTATGTACTTGGTTTACAGCTCCATGAACAATACGCAAATAATTCACGTACGCGTATTTTTCGTCTTCCAGATAAGAGAAAACGTCTATGTCATTCATGGAAGCACTAACAATAGTGGATTTAGTCTGGTGTGATTTCAGTGCTTCTATGGCTTCCTTCATTTCTTGAGCTTTCTCGAATTGAAGCGAAATGGTATATTCCTTCATCTTTTGCATCATGAAGTCAATGACAGAAGAGATATTACCTTTCAATATATTTCGAATTTGGGTAATATTTTCCATGTATTCCTCTTCCGTCACGTACCCCACGCATGGACCCAAACAATTTCCTATATGATATTCAAGACAAACTTTATATTTTCCGCTATATATCACTGATTTATTGAGATTTAAATTGCATGTACGCAATTTATAAAGACTTTTTATCAAGGAAATCAGTGTACTGGCGTATCTGGCAGATGTAAAAGGACCAAAATACTCCGAACCGTTCCGGATAAACTTACGTGTGGTAAATACACGGGGAAAAGCCTCTTTCGTGATACATATCCAAGGGTAAGTTTTATCGTCTTTCAGTAGGATGTTATATCGAGGCTTATATTTCTTGATTAAGTTATTTTCCAGTAACAAAGCATCTTCTTCCGTATTAACGACAATATACTTTAAGTCACGTATCTTTCTGACCAGAACCATGGTCTTCGAAGATTGATTATTCTTTACAAAATAGGATGAAACTCTATTCTTTAGATTTTTAGCCTTACCTATATAAATAATAACTCCATTTGCATCAAAAAATTGATACACCCCGGGAGTGGTAGGTAATTTACTAACTTTCTCTTTCAATCCTAATTCATCAGTCATATCAATAAACTCCTATATGAAATCAAATTTATCGAAGTCAAATATTCCCTTTTCGCCTATTTTCAGAGTAGGTATTACAATCAATGCCATAAACGAGAGCGTCATAAAAGGAGAATTCAAGGGTGTTCCCATTTTAGAAAGTAATTTATTCAATTCCATGTACTGTTCGGCAACTTCCTGACCGGAACGATCACTCATAATTCCCCCTACCGGTAACGGTAACGCATGCAATTTCTCGCTATCATTCACGACCAGTCCGCCCTTGAGTTTTATCACTTCATTCACGGCAGTTACAATATCCGTATCCGTGCAGCCTACCGCGATAATATTATGGGAATCGTGAGAAATTGAAGAAGCGAAAGCCCCATGTTTTATACCTATACCGGATATAAATCCGACTTGGGGTTTCGTGTTATAATAGCGATTCAAGTACACTATTTTCAAAATATCGGAATCCACATCCGATTGATAATTTTCTATTCTTCGGTCGAAATGGAGCATCATTCTCTCGGTAATGATACTATCCGGAACTACTTTTATACAGTGAATATCTCCTTCCACATCCGTGCGGATATCAATATCTTTTATAATATCGTGATTAAATAAATTCAAACAAGGAATTTTTGAATCCGAAATTTCTATTTTTCCCCCTTTTCGATAGACTTCTACCCCATTAATATAAGTAGCATGAATATCCAAAGATTCGAGATCTTCCAAAATGATAAAGTCAGCTTTATCCCCGACATGCAATGTCCCTACATCCAAATGATAAAAATGTACCGGATTAATACATGCCACCTGAAGAATATCAAATATCCCGAAACCGTCAGACACGGCTTTTTTCACTAAATAATTGATATGTCCTTTTATTAAAAGATCGTCGGCATGGGAATCATCCGTACAAAACATCACGTTATCGGTACGTGTGGCAATTAAAGATTTTAAAGCATCATAATTCTTTGCCGCACTCCCTTCTCGAATCATGATCTGCATTCCTTTTGAAATTTTCTCCTCTGCTTCTTCCAATTCAGATGACTCGTGATCGGTTTCTATACCATGAGCAATATAAGCGCTTAACGTATCACCCCTCAATTCCGGCGCGTGACCGTCTATTCTTAAAGCGTATTTTTTAGCTATATCCAGTTTTGCTATAACTTCCGGCTCACCGTTAAGAACACCCGGAATATTCATCACCTCCGCGAGCATGGTAAATTGTCCGGTTTTTGCCAATATCTCCGTGTCTTCTGCGGTAATAATATTACCCGGTTTATCTAATGGAGTCGCCGGAACGCAAGAAGGTATTCCCCAGAAAATTTTTAAAGGTGTTTCCTCCCCGTTTTTTATCATCATTTTCACTCCTTCAACACCCAAAACATTCGCTATTTCATGCGGATCAGATACTACCCCCACTGTCCCGTTAGGAATAACCAATTTTGAAAATTCCGAAGGCATCAACATAGAACTCTCGATATGTACATGAGCGTCCATAAATCCCGGGCATATATAATGATTGTAAGAATTTGAATTTCTCTCTATCGAAAGAATTTTTCCGTCAGAAACAGTTATTGTACACGGATAAAATTCTCTATTGTCAATATCAACTAAATTTCCTTCTATCACTTTCATAAAATAACTGTTTATATGATGTTTATTTCTACTTTTTCTATCTCTCCCCAAGTTTTCATGTATCTATATTACAAGGTACCCTTCGCACCATTTTGAAATGTTCCACGTGAAACATTTCAGTTATCTTCCCATTAAAATCAATAAAACATTAATGTCCGAAGGCGATACTCCGGTTATACGTGACGCTTGTCCTATTGTTTTTGGTTTGATTTTAGTCAACTTTTGACGAGCTTCATATGATAGAGAATTTATCGCCATGTAATCAAATTTATTCTCGATGACTAAATTTTCCAATCGATTCAATTTATCGGCAATTAATTTTTCACGTTCTATATACCCCGAATATTTAATCAAAACTTCAGCCGCCTCAATAATTTCTTCTCGAATAGAATTATCAAAAATAAATTCTTTCAATGAAGGAATATAATCCACTATTTTAGGAATCGTTACTTGAGGACGAGAAATGATATCAATCAATTTCAATTTTTGACGAATAGGTGAAGAACCGAATAATTCCAACACGGAATTTATTTCATCCGGAGAAATACTGAAATTGGAAATAAAGTCTATTAACCTGTCCCGCTTTAAAATTTTGTCTTCAAAAATAGAGTAACGATCTTCCTTCACCAAACCTATAGAATATCCCAAGGGAGTCAATCTGACATCGGCATCGTCTTGTCGCAATAAAATACGATATTCGGCACGAGAGGTAAACATACGATAAGGTTCATCCACTCCTTTCGTCACCAAATCATCAATTAATACACCTATATAAGCTTGATCCCGATTTAATACAAAATCTCTATTCTCATGTAAAGAAAGATGCGCGTTAATCCCAGCCATCAAACCTTGAGCGGCGGCTTCTTCATATCCGGTAGTCCCGTTAATTTGCCCCGCAAAATAAAGTCCCTTAATCAACTTCGTTTCCAAAGTCGGGTACAATTGTGTCGGTTGAAAAAAATCATACTCAATCGCGTACCCCGGACGATATATTTTTACATTTTCAAAACCTTCAACTTTTCGAAGTGCCCTTAATTGTATATCCCAAGGTAAAGAAGAAGAAAACCCGTTCAAATAATATTCCGTAGTCCTCTCCCCTTCCGGTTCCAAAAATAAATGATGACTATCCCTATCGGAAAAAGTATCTAACTTAGTTTCGATACTCGGGCAATAACGAGGGCCTATACTCTTGATAGTCCCGTTAAAAAGGGGGCTATCGTCAAAACCTTCACGCAATATATCATGAACCTCTTTATTCGTGTAAGCGATATAGCAAGGTCGTTTCTCTAGTGAATTTGTATACGCGAAACTCAGAAAAGAGAATTTATGAAAATCATTATCCCCATCCTGTCTGGTCAATTTAGAGAAATCGATACTTCTACCATCAATACGAACAGGTGTTCCCGTTTTCATGCGCCCCACGGTAAAACCATGATCAAACAATTGCTCGGACAATCCATGAGAAGCAGGTTCAGAAATACGACCACCGGGAAAAGTTACCCGACCGATATGCATCAGACCATTTAAAAATGTTCCATTCGTGAGCACTACACGAGGAGCTGAAAAGGAAACACCCAATTGAGTCTTCACCCCTGCCACTTTCCCATCATCCAAAATCAATTCAATAACATCATCCTGCCAAAGATCGAGATTATCGGTATGTTCTACAATATCCCTCCACTCGGAAGAAAATACCATACGATCACATTGAGATCGCGGACTCCACATAGCAGGTCCTTTGGAAAGGTTCAACATTCTGAATTGAATTGTACTTCTATCCGTTACGATACCTGAATATCCACCCAACGCATCTATTTCTCTGACAATCTGACCTTTAGCAATACCACCCATTGCCGGATTACAAGACATTTGCGCTATCTTGTTCATATCCAAAGTGATAAGTAAAGTTTTTGATCCGAGATTAGCTGCCGCACAAGCTGCCTCACAACCGGCATGACCAGCTCCCACTACAATAACATCATATTCAGGTAACAACTGCGACATATCAAAGTGTTTTAAGCAATTCTAAGCAATGATTTTCATTTTGACGCATCTCTTGCGCGTCATTATCCGATTTATCTTTAAAACCTATTAAATGAAGCACAGAATGAACTATCACTCTATGCAATTCTTCTTCATAGGTAGTACCGAATTCCAAAGCATTGGATTGAACCGTGTCCAGACTTATAAATACATCACCGGAAAGTACTTTCCCTTCCCTGTAATCAAACGTGATTACATCAGTATAGTAATCATGATTCAAATACTTTCTATTCACGTCCAGTATATAATCATCATTACAAAAAATAAAAGAGATAGTACCCAATTTCAATGAATAATCTTCAGCAACAAGTTGAAGCCATTGAGTCACCCTCTCTTTTGAGAAAAAAGCAGGAAATTCACATTCCTCGTTGAAAAAAAAAATCTCACTCATCTAATCCATTCATAAATTGAAAACCATGATCACTTTGGATCCTCCGTCTTCAAATATCAAATCGTCAGAAAACGTTTTCATCAGGTAAAGTCCTCTCCCGGCATCTTTTTCAATATTATCGGGCAAAGTAGGATCAGGTATATATGAATAATCAAAACCTTCGCCTTCATCCTTTACAGCAACGAACAAACGCTTATCTTCCTCATGAACTATGAATTTCACATGCTTCATAGGATCCAATTTATTACCGTAAAGAATAGCGTTATTTACGGCTTCAATGACGCATAAACTTATTTTGCCAAACACGTCCGGTTCAACATTATAAACGTCCGAAAAATAATCGATAAAATTCTCAACTTTAACGATATTGCCAATTTCCGAGGCAATTGAAAATTCCAGTTTGTCCATGCTTTCTACAGTTAATATCTAAAATCTTAGACAAAATCATAAACTAAATAACTCCTATTAATTATTAAACCAAACATACGTAAACGTATCCAAAATACCCCACTAACTACAGTTTAGCGAATGTAAGCAAAATATTTCTAATTATCAACTCCGATAAATATAAAAATTTTATATCCATAATTTACCACGGCGTTAACCACAATTGTGGGTCCATATTATCCTTATCTTTCCATACCTGAAAATTTAGTGTACTGTTTTCCCCGCTACTTGCCAACTTACCAATTTTCTGTTTCACGTTCACGGTGTCGCCCTTCTTTATAAAGATCTCCACCAAATTTGAATATACCGTCAGATAATTTCCATGGCGCACAATAACAACATTATTATCCCCCGGAATAAACATTATTTCAGTTACCACACCTTTGAATACCGCTCTCACATCAGCATTACGCGATGTAGTAATTGTAATTCCCGCGTTATTTAACTTCACCTGTTTGAACACCGGATGTATATTCACCCCGAATTTTTCGGAAACAAACCCTTGTTCAACAGGCCAAGGTAACTTTCCTTTGTTTTTAGCGAAATCGTCAGAAATAAGTTTCTCTTCCGGTGTTAATTTATAGTTAGAATTTTTACTCCCGGACTTTTTCGCTTGAGCAGCAATAAGTTTCTCCAATTCTTTTTTAAACCGTTCCCGGTTTTTAATCTCGATATTCAGTTTTCGTAGAATCTCTTTCTCTTTTTTCTTGAGTTCCCCGACGTATTTATTAGCTTGATTCTGTTCCTTGATTAACTCGTTGTTCTGGGCAGATATTTTAGATTGCGTCGCATTCTTCAACGCCATCAATTCAGTAAGTTGATTATTGATCGAAGTCAACGAATCATTCGTTTGTTTTATTCTCTCTAACTGACGTTTGGAATAATCCTGTACCTGCTCGAAATATTTATATCGAGCATAGGCTTGAGTAAAACTGGAAGAAGAGAATATATATACCAACTTATCGGATGTATTTCTTTTTTTCCAAGTTTCGTAAACCATTTTAGCATAGAAATCCAACATTTGTTGCTTACTCGCTTCCAGATCAGATTTAACGTACTCGTTGCTCGATATTTGTTTCTCTATATATTTAACTTCATTCGTGAGGGATTGGATCATTTCCTTTCCCTTTACAATTTTCTGGTTAATAATCGTGATTTTCTGAATAGTAGCCGATTGATCATTACGAGCGTTATCCAATAATTTGTTCAGGTAAGCAATTTCTTTTTCGGTCTTCGCATTTTTCTTTTTAATCGCCTCTATAGATTGCGTGTAAGCAACCGTAAAGGTGAAGAAAAAGATTAAAATCAATATGACGCGAAAAACATTCATGTTAATACATCCGTTTATATTTGCTCGATATTTTAAAGTTAGATGATACTTCAACATCAAATTCCACACGGCTGAAATCCAGTTGGACTTCCCAGTTGTCATCATCGGTAAAGATATTAAAAACTATCCGTTCAGGAAAAACTTTCCCTTCAAAATCTTTAATATTCTTGTACTTAACACTCATCCCTACTCTTTCTTCCATATCCTCAATAGACACCAGACAAGGTCTGAAACAATCAGGATTTATATGTATTTTCTGCAAGATCAAGGAAAATTCTTTGTTTTTCCTCTTTTTCTTGTATAATTTCTTCAACTTTCTACCGATTGCTTTCTCCTCCAAAGTGTACAAAACATAGTCATTACCGGACTTATCAAATTTGAATCGCTTATTTCTATCCATTTCGGTAGTACAGGATTCAAAATCAAAGAAACGGTTTGTCAACATTCGCTGAAAACAGTCGTAAGTAAAACCGACATCGAAACGCTCTATAAAATAGTTATAGTCCGATACAAAATACTTTTTATCTCTCGGACTGATAAACTTCACGCTATCGGGAGTCAATAAAATTCGTGCAACCTCGATCCCCATCGGGGCAGTCACCGATACCCAGATAAAACTATCCCTTTGAATACGCATCATAGCTTTCAAACTATGGGATTTCTTTTTCTCCTTTAACGTCAAATCTATTTTCTTGGCATATATAGTATTATAGTCCAATTCGTTGAAATAAACATTTCTAAGTAATCTTCCTTCAGTTATATTCGGTAATTCTCGTTTAACTTCAACTACTTTTTTAACAGACTTACACGACACTAATAAGATCAAAACCAAAATAAAAATAAAACTATTCCTCATGCTCTACCGATAAACCATTCACTATTTTATTTTTCAAATTATCACTAATATCATCACCCAATTCCAATGCTTTTTTCCACATTTTCAATGCTTCTTCCTTATCACCATTCATGTAAAGAATATCACCGTAATGCTCGTACAACACTCCGCTAGGCTTTTCCGTGTTTTCTATGGCAGAACGCATATAAAAACGTGCCAAAGAATAATTTTTAAGTTTAAAAAGTACCCAAGCATAAGTATCCAAGAAAGTAGCGTTATTAGGATCAGCACTCAACGCCGTTGAAATCATTTTTTCAGCCTGATTCAAACGCTCATTTCTTAAAGAAAGATAATAACTGTAGTTATTCAAAGTCATTATATCATTCGGATTGATAGCTATCGCACTATCAAACATGGAAAAAGCGATTTCTATACTATCTTGCTTGTAATAACATTCACCCAAATAAGCGTACAATTGAGATTTTATAAAAGATTTATCCGGGGCCAATTCAAGCCCTTTCTGAAGATATCCCGTTGCTTTCGCGTAATTTCCTTCAATCAACATAGGTAAACTTATCATCATATAAGGGAGCGGCTCGTTCGGGAAATAATTCAAACACTCCAACCCTTCACTTTTCATAGCTGCCGTATCACCCAATTGGTTAGATAAAAGCATTAATTCCTCCCAAACCAGATAATTATTCTTCTCTTTAGAGATAATAAATTCGAGTTCTTTCTTACATTCCTCCAATTTATTTTCTCTCTTTAAAAAATCAGCATTCAAAGTTCTTACACTGAGATCACCCGGATATTTCTCCAATAATAATTGAACATATCTGTAAATATGATCGGTCGATAAACTTAAATCCGCTTGATTAACAAGTAATTTCAATAAATATTGAACTTTCAAGTTGTTGTCTATATTATCATTCGCCAACGCGGGACGAATATACTTTTCCGTGTTCAGAGAATCTTTTTTGGTTCGATAATAATCAGCCAGATAAAATTGAACGAAACCGTTATCGGGATAATCTTTCACAATCCTATTCAAGAGTTGTAATCCTTTTTTCTCCTGATTGTGTGACAAATACAACTCCGCCAATAATCCCAAATAATCAGTATTCTCCGGGTATTTTTTAATCAATTTCATGATCTCGGAAGAAGCTCTCTTCACGTTATCCATTTTGGAATACAATTTGGCTTTTTCTATTATTGCGGGTTCATTTACTCCGAATTGTTTCTCGTATCTATTCAAAACCTCTATCGCTTTCTCCCATTTTTCAGTCGAGGTATAAAGATCAACTTGAATAATATAAAAATCTTCTCTTTCAGGATGTTTGGCGATTAGTTCATCATATACCTTACAGGCTTCTTCAATCATTGATTTTTTCTGCAAGATATTCGCCAACAAAAGATTGTACCAAATATTATCGGGTTCGAGCTGAACCGCTTCACGCATCAACTGAAGAGGAAGGTTTAAATCTTCACCCAAAGAAAGTATACTGGATATTTCGTAACGCACCGCGGCACTCCGGTTATAAATTTTCATGCATTGGTCGAAATAAGTCAAAGACGACTTCAAATCACCCAATATTTTAAACCGGACTCCTTCCATGAAAGCATAGTCAAACTGCACTTTAGCTTCACCTTCTAAAGTTGGTTCAACTGCTTTCTTTTTATCTGCAAATACTTGAATGGCACATAAAAGAAACAGAATAACAAATAACGATTTAACTAATTTGTTCATTCTAAATTGTTTATTTTTTACCCGTGTGACCGAAGCCTCCCTCTCCTCTTTCCGTATCGTTCAAAGTCTCCACTTCAATCAATTCAGCCTGTTCGACTTTATTAATCACCATTTGGCAAATCCGTTCACCGTCATTGATTTGTGTAACTTCGTGTGATAAATTAACCAAAATAACACCAATCTCTCCTCTGTAATCGGCATCTATCGTTCCCGGCGTATTCAACAAAGTAATCCCTTCGTTTAAAGCCAACCCGCTTCTCGGACGCATTTGAGCCTCGTAGCCCTCGGGCAATTCAATAAATAACCCGGTAGGAATCAATTTTCTTTCCAACGATTTCAACATAACCGGGGCATCCAAATTTGCCCGAATATCCATTCCCGCCGATGATTTTGTCTTGTATTCCGGAAGCGCATGCTTCGACTTATTCACGATCTTTATTTTCATTTCTCTCTATTACTTTGATAGTTAGTTATACAATACCTTATTTGTATAAATCGTGCTAAGATAGCTATTTTTTATGAATTAACTTGTACATAAAATCTTTTGTCAATAAAAAACTCATCTCTCTTTTCACGAAGATATAAACGAAGAGTATAAATAACGGCAAACGAACTAAACAAGTTACCAAATCCCCGTCAAATTTAATCATTCGCCCTGCAAAATAAAACGCCAGACAAATAACGAAATAGAAAAGAATTTTCGGTATATCATAATTAATCTTGTAAAAATGTCTTCCCAGAATAAACGAAAGTATAGTCATTACCAAAAAACAAGTAAACACGGAATAAGCGGAAGCCATAAAACCGATTTTAGGCAAGAAAATAACATTACCGGCAATGGTTATCACGCATCCCGCGATAGCCATGTACGCACCGTATATCGTTTTATCAGTCAATTTATACCACAAGGAAAGCGAATAATACATCCCTTGGAAGAGATTTGCCATGAGAACCCACGGCACGATAGCCAATCCCTCGAAATAAGTCGATTTAACGAAATATTTCAAAAGGTCGAGATTAAACATGACACCCAAGAATATCATCAAACCAAACCCGGTAAAATAGAGTAAAACATCCTCGTACACTTTTTTTGAGTCAGAGTTTCTGGAATAATTAAAAAAGAAAGGTTCAAAAGCGAAACGGAATCCTTGGGTAAATATATACATGATTAAGGCAAGTTTATAGTTTGCCCCGTAGATCCCGGTCATCGCCATGCTGGTAGCCTCATCTTCCAAAAGCTTTGGCATCAATATTTTATCACCTTGCAAATTAATAATTCCTGCTAAACTCACGATTAAAATCGGGTAAGAATACTTCAATATATCTTTCAATAAAGAGAAAGAAAAAACAAACTTAAACTTCAATATATAAGGAAGTAACATAAGCAGAGTTACAACCGAAGCCAACAGGTAAGAAATGAAAACGTAGATAACCCCTCCCTCCGGGTTATAAAAGGGAACATGTATTCCTTGCTTTTCGAGATAAGGACACAATAACAAGAAAAACAAATTCGAACCTACATTGATTCCTATATTCACTAACTTAATGATTCCGAAACGAATAGGACGGCTATCCAAACGGAGCAAAGCGAAAGGCAAAGTAGTAATCACGTCGATAGCCAATGTCACGGCTAATAGAGAGATGTAAATCGGATAATCTTCAACTTCCAATAAAACAGAAAGTTGAGGAAGAAAAGAAAAACAAAGAACAAGAAAAAGTATGGAAGTAAAGCTCAAAGAAGTCAATAGAGTGGAGAAAACTCTATCCTTACCGTCTTTCGTGGCGAACCTGAAAAAACCGGTTTCCGTACCATACGTCAACAGCACCATTAAAATAGAAGTGTACGCCATTAGATTGACTACTATCCCGTACTCGTCTGCAATAAATACTCTCGTGTACAAAGGCACCAGCAACCAATTTATAAATCGTCCGATAATTGTCGTGAAACCGTATATCACGGTTTCTCCCATTAGTTTTTTCAGTGGGTTCATATTTTTTCTACTTTTGCTTCAAGTTCATTGAAGTGACAAAAGTAAGAAGTTCTCAACAACAATATCATATATATATTATCTTTTATTTTTTTTAAAAAGAATATGAAGATGATTATAGGCTGTGAGTAATTGTGATAAAATAAATGGATTTCTCTTGTTTTTGTAGTTATTATTTGTTGGTTTGAAGGTTACTCACAATGTATGTATTGATTATGTACTGATAATCAAAATTGTTTTTGAGTTATCCACAATTGTTAGTAATAATGATTCGGAAAAAGTATTTTGTGAAATGATAGAAAACTGATGTTAGTAATTTGTAGAAACAAGCAGGGTTAATTTAAAAAACTATTCTTGGATTTTTGATTTCAATTATTACTTGCTTCTCTTTTCGTGAAATGCAAATGAAGTTATTCTTTTTAGTTCTTTTTTTATTCACAGTTACTAACGGGGATACTAACAAATAAATGTCTATATATTCATATATCGGTTTATAGAATGAACATGTAGGATTTATAGCTGAATATAGCATTACTTCGGTATCACTTCCACATCACTTCCGTATAAAACGCTATTAGTTCCCTATTAAAGCGCTATTAAAACCCTATACTATAATAGCGTTTTAATAGGATTACAATAGAGTATAAAAAACTTTATAAGTACTACTGAACCGGAAGTGATGCCTTATTGCAGACGGATTCACTTGCGTTTTGGGTATGAATACTCCATTTTATACATATCAAATCCTTTAGCCCAATAATCTTTTTTGATTTCTTTTAGTTCAAATCCTTGTTTTTCATAGAATTGATAAGCTACTTGCGAAGTTCTGACGGTTATTTTTTGAACGCTTTTGATGGATTCAAGTTTTTCGATTCTATATTCAAGTAATCTGGTTCCCAGTGATTTTCCTTGGTATTCCGGGTGTAAAATGTCCCAACTGATTTTTCCTATCGTTTTATTCTTGGCAAAATTAATTCCACCGCATCCTACAATTTTTTCATTAAAGAGTAGAACGTAATAGAGTTCTCTTTCATTATCCAAGTAATTGCTAAAATCATCCTCTTCCTCCGGTGCGAAGTATTCGGGCGTGTTTAACCTGATTAGATTCATCACGGAACTTTTGTCTATTGATTTGTATTCCCGGATTGTAATCGAATTATTCATTGTGTTTTAAGGTTTAACTGATAAAAAAAGGATGTATCTCGAGATACATCCTCCTGTAAGGAATAGTTGATAACGAGCAACTATTTTATTTCATTTTCTCTATCAGGGAAGTGGTGGAGTAACCTTCCACGAAATCTATGGTAACTACTTCTCCCCCTTTGGCTTTCACTATGTCGTACCCGACGATGTCTTCCGGGCGGTAGTCCCCTCCTTTTACCAATACGTCCGGTTGTACCATTTTTATTAAATCGTAAGGGGTGTCGGTATCGAAGAAGATGACTTGGTCAACGAAAATCAATGAAGCTAACGCTAAAGCCCGGGCATTTTCATCGTTCACGGGACGGGAATCGCCTTTCAATCTTTTTACTGAACTGTCGGTATTTAAACCGATAATGAGTTTAGTTCCTAAAGAAGCGGCTTTTGCCAAGTATTCGATGTGTCCTTTATGCAGGATGTCGAAGCAGCCGTTGGTGAAGACGATTTTGTCGTTTCTGTATCTCCACATGCTGATGGTTTTGGAGGCTTCTTCTGGCGTGTGAGCTATTTTTTTCTCTATGTAAGGTAAAAAGTCCATTGGCGTGTCAGATTAGTTTGTTTGTAGCCGTGTCGGGGAATACGAGAACGGGTTTGTGTGATTTGGCTTCTTCGAAATCCATGGAGGCGTAAGAGATGATGATTATCACGTCGCCCACGGCGCATTTGCGTGCAGCCGGTCCGTTCAAGCAGATAATACCCGAGTTTCTTTCACCTTTGATGATATAGGTATCTAATCTCTCGCCGTTGTTGACGTTCACGATTTGAACTTTCTCGTTCTCTATCATGTTGGCGGCTTCCAGAAGAGCCTCGTCAATAGTGATACTACCCACGTACTGGAGGTTGGCTTCAGTAACGGTAACTTTGTGAAGTTTAGATTTTACTACTTCTATAAACATCTTCGTGTCAGTTTGATATACGTTTAAAATACAATATTATCAATCAGTCGGATTTTACCGGCGTATACTGCCACGCAACCGACTTTCACGTTGTTCTCTTTCCAATCCCGGATGGTTTTTAATTCGGTGTCATCCACGATTTCGAAATATTCGACTTCAAGGTAGGGGTTTTTGTTGATTTCTTCCGTTACCCATTGTTTTAATTCATCGACGCTCATTTCGGAAGTCAGTTTAGTGGCTTCTTGAAGAACGGCATGGATGTGAGGCGCGTTTTTCCGGTATTCCGGTTCCAGCAGGGTGTTGCGGGAACTCATGGCAAGCCCGTCTGCCTCGCGGATGATGGGGCAAGGTACGATTTCTAAATTATAATGCAGTTGTTTTACCATGTTTTTAATCACGGCTACCTGCTGGAAGTCTTTCATCCCGAAATAAGCCCGGTGGGGTTGAACGGCATCGAATAATTTGCTGACGATTTGTCCCACGCCGTTGAAGTGTCCCGGGCGTTTGGCTCCTTCCATGACGCTCTCGACGTACCCGAAATTGAATACCCGGGTATCTTCCTCGGGATACATTTCCTCGACGCTGGGGGCGAACACGTAATCACACCCGTTTTTCTCGAGTAAGGCGACATCTTTGTCCAAGGTGCGCGGGTAGCGTTTGAGGTCTTCTTTATCGTTAAATTGCGTGGGATTGACAAACACGCTGACAACAGCCACGTCGTTTCCTTCTTTACATGCTTTTACCAGAGAGATGTGTCCCTCGTGAAGTGCACCCATTGTAGGTACGAGTCCCACCGTTTTCCCTTCTTGTTTCAGCTTCTCTATCGTGGTGGTTAATTCCGCTTTCTTTGTAATAATATTCATGATTATAATCTTGAAAATACGGGGTGCAAGTTTACAAACTATTTTCGAGATAATACCATATTGAAAGTTGAAAATTCAAAATGATTACTTAAATAGCGAGTGAATATTAGGGTGTATGGAGGAAAGGGCGTCCAATAATTCCTTGTGGGTAACGCCTTCCCGCATCACGATTAAAACGGTGTCATCGCCCCCGATGGTGCCTAAAACTTCAAAATAGTTCTCGTTGTCGATTAAAACGGTAACGGCTTTGGCATAACCGGGAAGGGTTTTCATGACGGCGATGTTGCCGGAAAAATCGATACTTGAAATGGAATCCGTGACGATAGCCGATGCTTTTTCGTCAGCCTGTTCGTTCTGGATGCTTTCCGGTATGATGTAAATGTAACCTTTGTCCTTGTGAGGTATTTTTGCCACTCTCATGAATTTCAAGTCACGCGACAGGGTGCTTTGAGTTGCTTCCACGCCCAGTTCTTTCAGTCTGAACAGTAGTTCTTCCTGTGAACATATTTGCTCGTTCTCGATGAGCTTTCTAATAGATAACAAGCGCTTTGTTTTATTTCTCATAGGTGTTAATATTACGCCCTACAAAACTAATCAAAAATGTTTGATTTTCAATGGATGAATATATTTATGCATAATTATTTATTAAAACACATAAATATTCTTTGTAGTGTCAATTATTAGTTCTATTTTCGCGTATAATTACATATAATCTTTAGTTGATAGAATAAATATGCAGAAATTAAAGAAAGCTCGTCTGGTTCTGGAAGACGGGACGGTTTATGAAGGAACTTCCTTTGGTTACGAGAAATCGGTGTCCGGGGAAGTTGTTTTTTATACGGCAATGACGGGGTATCCCGAGAGTTTGACGGACCCTTCCTACAAGGGGCAAATACTGGTTCCCACTTACCCGATGATAGGGAATTACGGGGTCCCGGTGGATGATGAACGGGACGGGATATCGAAGTTTTTCGAGTCGGACAGGATTCATTGCAAGGCGTTGGTGATTTCCGATTATTCTTCCCGGTACAGTCATTGGAATTCACAAAAAAGCCTCGGAGATTGGTTGAAAGAACAACAGATTCCGGGGCTTTTTGGTATAGATACCCGGGCTTTGACGCGGAAGTTGAGGGATAACGGTGCGATGGTGGGGAAAATTTTGTTTGATGATGAGGACGTGCCTTTCTACGACCCGAATAAGGATAATATCGTGGTTGAGGTTTCTACCAAAAAGATTATGGAGTATGGGAACGGGAAGTATAAAGTGATGTTGGTGGATTGCGGGGTGAAGAATAATATTCTGCGATGTTTATTGAAACGTGACGTGACGGTGAAGCGGGTACCGTGGAATTACGATTTCACGAGGGAGAAGTATGACGGGCTTTTCCTTTCCAACGGACCCGGTGACCCGGCGATGTGCGTCGAAACTATCGAACATATACGGAAGGCCTTGAAAGGGAATATCCCGATTATGGGAATTTGCCTTGGAAATCAATTGATGGCGAGAGCGGCAGGAGCTTCGACCTATAAATTGAAGTACGGGCATCGAAGCCATAATCAACCGGTGATGAAACCCGGGGGAACGCGTTGTTATATAACTTCACAGAATCACGGGTTTGCCATTGACGAGAAGACTCTTCCGGCAGATTGGGAACCGTTTTTCGTGAACGTGAATGACGGTACGAACGAGGGAATACGGCACAAGAAAAAGCCGTTTTTTTCCGCGCAATTTCACCCGGAAGCGTCGAGTGGTCCGGTAGACACGGAGTTTTTGTTCGATGATTTTATCGAGGCGATGAAATCATCGAATATTTTAGATTTATGATTTACGATTTATGATTCCACCGATATCCGGCTAAATCTAAAATCGTAAATCATAAATCGTAAGGTAATCATTAAATTATAGAATTCATAAATCATAAATCGTAAATCATAAATAAATATGAAGAAAGTTTTGCTTCTAGGTTCGGGAGCGTTAAAGATAGGGGAAGCGGGGGAATTTGATTATTCGGGTTCGCAGGCGTTGAAGGCACTGCGGGAAGAGGGTATTTATAGCGTGTTGATTAACCCGAATATTGCCACGGTGCAGACTTCCGAGGGAGTGGCGGATAAGATATATTATTTGCCGGTTACTCCCGAATTCGTGGAAGAGGTGATTAAGAAGGAACGTCCGGAAGGGATACTGCTTTCTTTCGGCGGGCAGACGGCATTGAATTGTGGGGTGGAGTTGTACAAATCCGGGGTATTGGAAAAATATAATGTACAGGTGTTGGGGACACCCGTGCAGTCGATTATAGACACGGAAGACAGGGAAATATTTGCCGGGAAACTGGCTGAGATTGACGTGAGAACACCGAGAAGTATTGCCGCCAATAGCATGGAAGAGGCTTTCGCGGCGGTGGATAGGTTGGGATTCCCCGTGATTATTCGGGCTGCTTACACGTTGGGCGGTTTGGGTTCCGGTTTCTGCTCGGACAAAGAAGAGTTGGAACGTCTGGCTTCCAGTGCGTTTTCCTATTCGCCGCAGATTCTCGTGGAAGAGTCTTTGAAAGGCTGGAAAGAGGTGGAATACGAGGTTGTTCGGGATAAGTATGACAATTGCATCACGGTGTGTAATATGGAGAATTTCGACCCTCTTGGAATACACACGGGCGAGAGTATCGTGGTAGCTCCCTCGCAGACGTTGAGTAACAGTGAATACCATAAACTGAGGTCAATCGCTATCAAGATTATCCGTCATATCGGGATAGTGGGAGAGTGTAACGTGCAATATGCCTTGGACCCCCATTCGGAGGATTACAGGGTGATAGAGGTGAACGCGCGTCTTTCCCGTTCCAGCGCTTTGGCTTCAAAGGCAACGGGATACCCGTTGGCATTCGTGGCGGCGAAATTAGGTATGGGCTACGGGTTGCACGAGATTAAAAATTCTGTAACGAAGGTGACCACGGCTTGTTTTGAACCGGCGTTGGATTACGTGGTGTGCAAGATTCCCCGCTGGGATTTGAATAAATTCGAGGGGGTTTCCAAGGTGATAGGTTCCTCGATGAAGAGTGTCGGGGAGATTATGGCTATCGGTAGGACTTTTGAGGAGGCTATCCAGAAAGGGATTCGGATGATTGGGCAAGGGATGCACGGGTTCGTGGGTAATGTGCTTAAATCGAGAGATATAGATGAGGAGTTGGCGAACCCGACGGATGCCAGAATATTCGCCATAGCTGGGGCTTTCGATAAAGGGTACAGCGTGCAGAAGATTCACGATTTGACAAAGATAGACCATTGGTTTTTGCAACGTTTGGAGAATATTCACTTGTTGAAAGAAGAGTTGTCAAAATTGAATGGCGAGGAGGAAATTAGCGCGGATTTATTGCGCGCGGCAAAGCAATACGGGTTTTCCGATTTTCAGATAGGTCGGTTGACGATTAAAAATACATCTCTTTCGCATCACGAGAAGATGTTGAAAGTGAGAGAATACCGTAAAAAACTGGGTATTTTGCCCGTCGTGAAGCAAATAGACACGCTGGCGGGGGAGTATCCTGCCATGACGAACTATCTTTATATCACGTACAATGGCTCTGAAAATGACGTGGCGTACGAGCGTGACGGTCGTTCGGTTATCGTGTTGGGGTCGGGAGCGTATCGTATCGGCAGTAGCGTGGAATTTGACTGGTGCGGGGTGAGTGCCTTGAACACGATTCGGAAAATGGGGTATCGCTCAGTCATGATTAATTACAATCCTGAAACGGTAAGCACGGATTACGATACCTGCGACCGCTTGTATTTCGATGAACTTTCCTTCGAGCGGGTAATGGATATTGTCGAATTGGAGGTGCCGAAGGGAGTGATTGTTTCCACGGGGGGACAGATACCGAATAATTTGGCGATGCGTTTGCACGGGCAGCACGTGAATATACTGGGTACTTCGCCCGAATCCATTGACAGGGCGGAAGACCGCCGGAAATTTTCATCCATGTGTGATGAACTGGGAATAGACCAGCCCCGGTGGAGCGAATTGACGAGCATAGAGGATATATACGCTTTCGTGGATAAGGTAGGCTTCCCCGTGTTGATTCGTCCTTCTTACGTGCTCTCGGGGGCTGCCATGAACGTGGTGTCGAATAAAGACGAGTTATTGCATTTCCTTGAGTTGGCGGTGGAAGTATCAAAAGAGCATCCCGTGGTAGTATCCGAGTTTATCGAGCAGGCGAAAGAGGTCGAGATTGACGCCGTGGCACAGGAAGGGGAGGTGAGAGCTTACGCTATCAGTGAACACGTGGAGTTTGCCGGTGTACATTCCGGTGACGCTACAATCGTGTTTCCCGCCCAGAAATTGTACGTGGAAACGATTCGCCGGATTAAAAAGATTGCCCGGTCGATAGCGAGGGAATTGAATATATCCGGCCCTTTCAATATGCAGTTTCTGGCGAAAGACAATGATATAAAAGTAATCGAGTGTAACTTGCGGGCTTCGAGGAGTTTCCCGTTCGTGTCGAAAGTCTTGAAATACAACTTTATTGACATGGCAACCCGGATTATGCTGGGGGAGAAAGTGGAGGCGTTGAACAAATCGGTTTTCGATTTGGATTACGTGGGAGTGAAGGCTTCTCAATTCTCGTTTGCCCGCCTGTTGAAAGCGGACCCCGTGTTGGGAGTGGATATGGCATCGACCGGGGAAGTCGGTTGCATCGGTGAGAATTATTACGAGGCAATATTGAAGAGTATGCTTTCCGTGGGACATCGTATCCCGAAGAAGAATATCCTGATTTCCTCGGGTCCCACGCGTTCCAAAGTAGAGTTGTTGAATTCTACCCGGATGCTGATAGAGAAAGGATTCACGATATATTCCACGGAAGGAACGGCTAAATTCTTCAAGGAAAATAATATCGACGTGAATATTCTTTACTGGCCGGATGAGGATAAGGAACCGAATATCATGGAATATTTGCATGACCGTAAGATAGACCTCGTGATTAATATCCCAAAGAATCACACGAAACGGGAGTTGGATAACGGGTATAAAATCCGTCGTGCTGCGGTGGATTATAATATCCCGCTAATCACGAATGCCCGTTTGGCAAGCGCGTTTATCTATGCAATCTGCAAAGTCAATCCTGACGAAATCGCTATCAAGAGTTGGGACGAATACGGGGAAAGCTGAGAGATAAAAACTAAAAGTTGAGTAAATTGCCGATTTAAAGTAGCGTTTTTTGAACAAATTGCTGTTTTGAATCGGCAATTTTGTATTTTTGTAATCACCATTACAAAAAATAGGTGCTTATGAAGAATAAGAAATTGAAAGGGATACTTTATTTATGTGCTATTCTGGTGTTGTTCGCGTTAGGGCTGTTCATTTGGATGAAGACGTCCAAAATAGTGGAGGAAAAGACGTTCACGATAAAAGGGCAACAGGAAGCGATTTTCGAGTATAACACGAAGATAGAGTTACCTAAAGCGATACGTGTACATTTTGACGGGAAATTAGATTGTGATGCTATATTGATTATCAAGGAAAACGGGGAAGGAAATGCCATTCGTTTCCGTCGTTCTTTTCCGCTGAAAGCCGGAGAACTCAAAGATTACGATTTCCAGACAACTTGGACACACCCGGGGATGATTATCGAGTTACGTTCTAAAGATTGCGAAGTGAACGATGTGGAAATCCATATCGAAGTCGAAGGGTAAGTAAAAATTATTTGTTCTGGTTTACATTTTTGATTAAAAATCGTATATTTGTAAACTCAAATAAAAGTTACTATGGAACAAATATTTTCTCAAAGATTAAAGAATGCGAGGATCATGCAAGGACTCTCTATGGATGAATTGTGTGAAGTAATGGGTAATATTGTTTCTAAACAAGCTATTTCGAAATATGAGAATGGAAAGATGTTACCCAATAGTACTGTGTTGATACAATTGGCAAATGTACTTCACACGAGTATTGATTATTTTTTCAAACCGTTTCAGGTTAAATTAGAAGGAATTGAATTTCGAAAAAAAGCAAAATTATTATCCAAAGAGAAAGCTAAAATTGAAGAACAAGTTTTGGATATGGTGGAAAGATACTTGGAAATAGAAAGTATTCTTAACATTGATTCTACGTTTAGTACTGAATTGGATTATATAGTAGTACGGGATGCCAAAGATATAAGACCTTTAGTTGATCGGCTCCGAGAGGTATGGAAAATAGGTGAAGATCCTATCAATAATATTATAGAATTATTGGAAGAGAATAAGATTAAAGTAATAGAAATTGATGCAGATAATTCCTTTGATGGGCTTAGTGGCTTTATTGGGGGAAAATGTCCGTTTATTATTTTGAATAAGAATTTTTTACCGGAAAGAAAAAGATTCACGGCGGCACATGAATTAGGGCATTTATTATTGAATATAGATCCTGTTTTATCAAGTAAGAAGAAAGAATATTTATGTAATCGATTTGCTAATGAGATTTTGATCTCTGAATCTGTGTTTATTAATCTTATTGGCAACAGTCGGAAAGATATTTCTTTAAAAGAGTTGATAGATATTCAATGTCAATTCGGTGTATCGATAGATGCGTTGATGTATAAGGCGAAAGAATTGAATATCATAACGGAATCAAGATTAAAAACGTATTATATAAAAAAGAATAGAATATCTGATTTTAAAGAAATTGTAGAAAAAAGTCGTTTTCCTGAAGAATGTTCTTCTCGTTTCGAACGACTCGTGTATCGGGCTCTAGCAAGTGAAATAGTTTCATTCTCAAAGGCTTCTGTGTTGGTTAAAAAGCCAGTACACCAGCTAAAAGAAAGTTTAAATCTCGTGTAAATGGAAACTGTTGTTGTTAATGATACCAATGTATTTATAGATCTCTGTGATATAGATTTATTGGATGATTTTTTTAGACTTTCTCAGAAAATTCATACAACTGATTTTGTTATGAATGAATTGGTAAAGGAAGAACAACGGGTAAAAGTTGAGCAATTTTTTAATGATGGCTTGTTAGCGGTTAAGACACATTCTGTTGATGAATTATTAGAAATAATTGATTATCAGCAGAAACAAGATAATAATGTGTCTATTACTGATTGTTCCGTTTGGTTATACGCTCAAAAGAATCATTATAGATTACTCACGGGAGATAACAAGTTGCGTAGATCGGCTGTTAAATCGGGAACTATTGTTTCTGGAATTCTTTATATTTTTGATCAGTTGGTAGAACAACATATAATAACTCCTCAAATTGCGTATGATAAACTAAATTTGTTGAGGACGATTAATCAACGTTTACCTGATAAGGATATTTCGGAACGTTTGAAAAGATGGACTGAAATGGTGTCGTGATGTTTGCGGCTAGAATGAGTGAAAAAAAAGGTAAAATAACAGGCAATGAATTGATTTATCCGGATTTTTACCGATATAAGTCCGGATTTTCGTGTATGCTTTTTTGATGTTTTTATGAACTTGGGAATGTGTTACGTTCAGCTCATTCGATATTTCGTCGTAGTTTTTGCCCGCTAATTTCATTTCTACGATTCGCTTTTGCAAGTCGGAAAGGTTATCCATTGCCAGATTCAGTTTTGTGAACAAGTCGTCATACGTGGTGTCATATTCGGAAGTGGTACTGAAAACGAGCGATTCGAAATACTTCAGGTTATTGCGGTCTATCACGTTCTTGTGACGGAGAAAGCTGATACAACGATTTTTAGACATCGCCAGCAGGTATTGTTTCGTGTTTATCTCTTCCGGTATAGTTTGATATTTCTCGAAAAAACAGATAAACACGTCTTGAACCAAATCTTCGGTATCATCTCTATTCATTATATAGTGATAAATGAAGTTATATATATCACTATAATAGCTTTTGAAGATATGTTCAAATTTCTCCTCGGGCATATTCGGGATTTAAAATTTCTGTTTTTTTCCAAAACCACATCACAAATATATGCGATAAAATTTTTATTTGGACTTGTTGGGGTAAAAATATATTGTTGGAAATAATAAAAAAATATTGGAATAAGGGGGGCCCATTTTTTCACTTAAGCGTTTTATTATAAAAATCAAGTGGTTTTATGCAGATAGATTGGAGCAAATTATTTTCATATATCAACGGTTTTGCGGACCGGAAGACTATCGAGGAAGTGGAAAGTTGGCGTGAAAAGGATTCCCGGAATGAAGAGTTTTACCGGCGTACCCGGGATTATTACGCGAATAGTCCAACCCGGAACGAATCTTTTTCGGAAGGACAATTGGATATTCTTTACAAGAAGATGTTGAAGAGTAAACGAGGCAGGAAACGGCGTGCGTTGTGGCAAAGGACAACGGTGGCAGCGTCTGTTATTTTGTTGCTTTCAGCAGGTGTTTGGTGGTATTATACCGGGAATATGCACGACGAGAGTAAAGCACATGTTCCCGTTCATGCGGCGGAGGTAATCATTATTACCGAGAGCGGCGATAAGTTTACAGCCAAGCAATTGGATTCCGGTATCGCGAGACAAGTTGCCGATAATAAATTGGAATATTCCGCGCGTGAGAACACGAGTGAAGAGGATGCTGCCCGTGTGGAAAAACAGGTGCCGAGGCACACGATAATCGTGCCGCGGGGTAAGACTTTCGAGTTGGTTTTGGCTGATGGGACTTTCGTGTTACTCGGACCTTCCAGCGAGTTGACTTATCCCGTGCAATTTGATTCTTGTTCCACGAGAGAAGTTACTCTTCGGGGAGAGGCTTATTTCGAGGTGACTAAATCATCCAACCGTTTTGCCGTGAACACGGAGCGAATGAAATTGCAGGTGTACGGGACCACGTTTAATGTTTTTGCCCGGGAAAAGATGCCGGTTGAAGCCGTGTTGGTCGAGGGGCGGGTGGGAATCACTCCCGAAAATGGTACCGAAGAAACGATACTCCATCCCGGGGATATGTATTCTATTGACGAAGCGGGAGATATTAAAGTGATGCAGGTGGATTTGGCAGAATACAAGGCAAAACGGAATGGTTATGTCCTTTTCAACGGTAAAACGATAGAACAAATAGTGCGAAGTCTTGAATTATATTATGATGTTGATTTTGTGCACGAGGGAGTAGTTCCGGATACGCGGGAATACGTGTTCTCGGTGAAACGTACTTCCTCTCTTCGGGAGGTTTTGGACGTGATAGTGTCTGTTGCTGATGTTAAATTCGTAATCGACGGGAAGGAGGTGGAGATTACCCGGAAATAGCATCATGTATAAAGAAAAACAGGATACCCGTTTGCCGACGTGCATCCTGTAGAATAAATTAATGGTTCAGTGTGTATCTCGAAAATCACGAACCGGTTAATTAACTCGATAAATATTTAAAAACAAAGTTATGAAAAAAAGTTTACTATTTCGCAATAGGGGCGGTTCTTTTTGTAAGATATGCTTGTGGGTTTGCCTGCTATTGGGAGTTACGAGCGTGAATGCTCAAGACGTTTTATCTAAAAAAATTACACTTGAATTAAAAGACGCCCCCATTATTGAGGTGTTGTTGGAAATTCAAAAACAAACGGATGTGAATTTCGCTTACGGGAAGACGCAATTGGAACAACTGAAACCCGTTACGCTTAGCGTGAAGCAAATGCCGTTGAAGGAGGTTTTGAAAATCGTGTTGAAAGATACCGGTTTTGAGTATGTTATTCAACAGAATACGGTAGTAATCAAGCGGAAAGGTGCTAAAACGCCAGAAGTAACAAAAATCACAATCACGGGTAAAGTAACAGATAAGGATAATATTCCTTTGCCGGGAGTTACGATTTTGCTGAAAGGAACAACTTTAGGTATCACGACGGATATGGACGGAAAATATTCGCTCACGATTCCCAACGTGGAGAATCCGGTTTTAGTTTTTTCATTCATTGGGATGAAAAAAGACGAAATTGCTGTTGACGGACGAAAAGTTATTGATGTTGTGCTGCAAGAAGAAAAAACCGAGGTAGAAGAAGTTGTTGTGACCGGTATCTATAACCGTAAGAAAGAAAGTTTTACCGGATCTTCGCAAACTTATAAAGCGGAAGAATTGAAAGTAGTCGGTAATCAAAACTTATTGCAAAGTTTGAAAACACTGGATCCCGCTTTTGCCATTCTTGAAAACAATCAATACGGTTCTGACCCTAATCGCTTGCCCGACGTGGAAATCCGGGGAAAGAGTAGTATCGTCGGTTTCAAGGAGGAGTTCGGGGAAGATCCTAATCAACCGTTATTTATTTTAGATGGTTTCGAGAGTTCTTTGCGCACGATTATGGACTTGAGTATGGATAGGATAGCTTCCGTCACTATATTGAAGGATGCGGCTTCCACTGCTATATACGGTGCAAAGGCTGCCAACGGGGTTATTGTCGTGGAAACAAAAGTTCCGGAGGCCGGTAAAATAAGATTGTCGTATAACGGGAGTTTTGATGTGTCGTTTGCTGATTTGAGCGCTTATAACCTGATGAACGCGGCGGAAAAGTTGGAGTTTGAACGTTTGGCAGGAAATTTTTCTTCAAATGTTGTAACTCATGAAGAAGAGTTACAAATGCGTTATAATCGTTTGCTGGCGAACGTGAAGAAAGGTGTTGACACGTATTGGATGTCCGAGCCTTTGCGAATAGGTTTGAACCAACGTCATAATTTATACGTGCAAGGAGGTGACCAGCAGATTCGTTTCGGGTTGGGGCTGAATTACACGAATATAGAAGGTGTGATGAAAGAGTCGCGTCGTCAGTTGGTAAGTGGAAACTTGGATTTGTTGTACCGGGTTGGTAAATTGAATTTCCAAAATAAATTAACTCTTGATTTCACGAAGACCACGGACCCGATAGTTCCTTTCTCGGAGTATTCAAGAGCAAACCCGTATTACCCTAAATACAACGAGTTCGGGGGAATAGACAAATGGCTGGAAACGCCGGGTGCAGGTGATACTCAAGCTTCAGACGGGGGAATCTACGTGCCGAATCCACTTTGGAATGCTTCATTGAACAGTTATAACGAGGGGGATACTTATGATATGCGCAATAATCTGGATATAGAATATCGTCCTTGGGATTTTTTGTATGTTCGCGGACGTATCGGGGTATCGAAATCGGTATCGACAACAGAAGTTTTTCGTTCACCGGAAGACACGCAATTCGATGAAACAGAGTCATTGAAAAAAGGTTCTTATTCTGATAGCCATTCCGAATCATTCGGGTATGACGGCTCCTTGACTGTGACTTACGGACAACTATTGGCCGATGCGCATCAAATCAATGCTGTTCTCGGGCTTTCTTTTTCGGAAAGCACCAGTGATTCTAAATCTTTTTCCGCGATAGGTTTCCCACGCGGAGATTATACTACACCCGGTTTTGCCAATTCGTACACGGAAAACAGTAAACCCGGTTATAGCGATGCCAAAAAGAGAGCGGTTAATTTTTATTTTAACGGTGGATATTCTTACATGAATCGCTATTTGCTGGATGTCAATTTAAGAGCTGACGGTTCATCTGTATTTGGGTCTAACAAACGTTTCACCACGACGTGGGCTATCGGGTTGGCATGGAATCTTCATAACGAGGATTTTATAAAGAATAACACGAATTTGTTTTCCATGTTGAAAATCAGAGCTTCTATCGGTAACCCGGGTAACCAGAATTTCGGTTCTTTCAAAACGATTAATACTTACAAGTTTAACAACTGGATGCAGAATAATTTTGGCACGGGTATTTTGGTAGACGCTTTTGGAGATCCGGATTTGGATTGGCAGAAAACATTGGATAAAAATATTGGTGCGGATGTGAGTATGTTCAATAATCGATTCCATGTTACTTTTGATTATTACCACAAATTGACGGATCCTTTATTAGCCTCCATCGGGGTTGCCATGTCCGTGGGAGTCACTTCCCGTTTGGCAAATATCGGAAAGCAAGTTGACAAAGGATTTAACGGAACGATAAAATACTCTTTCATTTATAAGCCTAAAGAGCGTGTAAATCTAACAACGAGTTTGACTTTCCGGAGAAGCAAGGCGTATTATGATGGCATCGAAACGAAATTGGGAAAATACAACAACGAGAATATCGGGAAAAATTTGTCCCGTTATTTTGACGGCGGTAGCCCGACAGCTTTATGGACAGTTCGTTCGGAGGGAATTGACCCTGCCACGGGAAAAGAAATTTTCTTGACAAAAGACGGACGTAGAACATTTACTTACGATTATGAAAATGAAGTACTTGTAGGTGATACTCGTCCGGATTTGGAGGGGGTATTCGGCAATGTCTTGTATTTTAAAGGTCTTTCGGCTAGTATTTATTTCAGGTATAGTTTTGGGGCTGATGCGTTCAACTCTACTTTGTACAACAAGGTGGAAAATATTTCGAGAGAAGGTTTACAAAAGAATCAAGACAAACGCGCGCTGTATGACCGTTGGAAAGAACCGGGGGACAAGGCCAGATTCAAAGGAATCGCCTTGACGGATGTTACCCAAATGTCATCTCGTTTCGTGCAGAAAAATAATTATATCGTGCTGGAGTCCGTTCGATTGGGATACGAATTGCCGTACAATTGGATAAAGAAGACGGGTTTTTCAGGAATGTCGTTAAGTGCCTACATGAATGATATTTGCCGGATTGCTTCTTTGAAAGACGAACGCGGTATTGATTATCCGTTCGCGAGAAGTGTTACGTTTGCTATCTCGGTTAATTTTTAATTTTTGACAATTATGAAAACGAAATTTATATCTGTTTTTCTCCTGTTAGCTGGAATATGTAGTGGATGTTCCGATTGGTTGGATGTGAAACCCAGTGACAGAATATCGGAAAAAACAGCTTTTTCAACTATTGCCGGTTTTGAAGAAGCGTTAAATGGTATTTACGTTGAATTGAACAACGATAACTTGTACGGTCGGGCACTAACATGTGAATTCGTGGAAATCTTGGCACAGCGTTACGCTATCCCGGAAGAGAATAAGAGTCTCTATTCTTTAGCGAATTACGAGTATGATGGAGCTTATTCCAAGAGTAAAATTGAATCTATTTGGCAAAAGGTTTATAGCTTGATTGCCAATACTAATCTGTTAATAAAGAATTGCGAGGTAAACCGTGCCGTTCTATCGGACGATTACTATCATTTGTGCCGGGGTGAAGCATTGGCTTTACGCGGGATGTTGCATTTTGATTTATTCCGTTTATTCGGACCGATTTACGGGGCTTCCTCGGAAACACTTCCTTATTACGAAGAGTTCGTGTTAGATGTAAACCCTTCTTTGCCGAGCGATAAATTTATGGGTAAGGTGATAGATGATTTACTGAATGCGGAGAAAGAGTTGGAGATTGATCCCATTATTACACATGGAGTTCAAGGCGATTCAAGAAATGTCTTTTTCCAATATCGTAATTTACGTCTTAATTATTATGCCGTACAGGCTTTGTTAGCCCGGGTTTACATGTATATCGGGGATACGGAGAAAGCGAAAGAATACGCGCTGAAAATTATTGAAATATCGGAAAAGTTATTCCCGTGGGTAGACCCGATGAAGATGGGAACTGATGGGACTATTCCCGATAGGATGTTTTCAACCGAGGTATTATTCGCACTGCAAAACTTGAATCGTAATTCAATATTTACCTCTCTGTTTGATGCGCAAAATCTGAAATTGCAATCATCATTATTGATTCCCCGTTTCGATGTTGTAAGACAAATTTTTCAAAAAGCAGGAGGCTCGGGAGCTGATTACCGGTATAAATATTTTTTGTCTTCCGCTACATTTGACTTTGATGGAGAGAGTTATGCACTTTATGACCGTTATCAAGGGCAAGATTCATTGTACCAGCAAATGATACCTATGTTAAGAACAAGCGAGATGTATATGATTGCCACGGAGGTGACAGAAGATCCCGAGGAAGCAACCGACTATCTTAATACCTTGCGGGTAAACCGGGGATTGCGTGAGATCTCTTCGACACAAGTAGAACAGTCTTTGGAAGCGGAATGGCTTAGGGAGTTATATGGAGAGGGGCAATTGTTTTTCTATTACAAACGGAAAATGAAAACAGAGATTCAATCGGCATACGATCCGTACGGAACGAAAACAATCAATCTGTTGAGATATGTATTACCCATTCCAGATGGGGAAACAAAATATAATTAAAGTTTAAGTTATGAAACGAATTATTTATATGCTTATCCTGTTCATGATCTTTTTGGGAGCATGCGAGGAAAAAATAGATGTATACGAGGGTGCAAGTGGGATTTATTTTGACCCGACGGAAGCCGTGTTGGACACGATTGTGGTGCCATGGGGATTGAAGAATTCAGACATAAAGACGCAAAATATGAATCTGCGAGTGTGCTTGTTGGGAGATGTGGCTGCTTATGACCGAAAATTCACGATTCAGGTAATCGCGGATGAACAAGATACTTTGAGTGCCGTGGAGGGCGAAGATTTCCGTCTTCTGCAAAAAGAATACGCGATTCTCGCGGGAAAAGCGGACGCATTGGTGGAAATCGAGTTGTTGCGGGCTGATGATCTTATTGAACGTCCCCGGCGTTTTACGTTACGACTGGAAGAAACTCCGGAATTGGGATTCCTGTATTCTCGTATGCAAACATTAATTGATACTGCTCAAGTAACTTCATTGCGAGCGATAGATTATCAACGTGTCATACACATGGATGAACGTTTTCAAACCCCCGTGTGGTGGTCACTTTATGGCGAAAACTTCTTTGGTAAATTCTCAACGAAAAAGGCTATATTTATTTGCGATCAAATGGGGTACGATCGTGAGGATTTTGTTGCTTCTTTCGTGGAAAGCGGCTTGAATGAAGGTAAGTTGAGATTTGCCGCGAGATACTTGCATGAATACCTTCAGGAGCATCCGGAATTGGATGAGGATGGAGAACCGATGACAATGGGACCTGATGCACAGAAATAATATTAAATAAGAGCGTTATGAAAAGATATTTGTTTTATATATTATTGGGTTGGTGGGCATTTTCCTCCTGTTTTGATGACAAGGGGAATTACGATTATCGCGAGATTAACGAGTTGTCCATTGCCGGAATCGGCAGGGATACGATTTACACGCTGATGGCTTTCGCGGATGTACTTCGTCTGCAACCGGAAATAGCTTCTACTTTAGAAAAGGATGAATCCGAGTACGAGTATGAATGGAAATTGATACCCAGTGGAATAGATATTAATGAAGTGAAAGACGGGGAAGATTTTGTTATCGGTCGAGATAAAAACTTGGAATGGTTAGCCGAGGCGAATGCCGGCACTTACGCCGGGTTTTATATCGTGACGGACAAATCAACGGGAGTGGCCTATCGGGAGCGTTTTTCTGTACGTTTGACAACAATGATGAGTGAAGGATGGTTAGTGCTTTGTGACATAGGGGGAGAAGCTCGTCTTGATATGGTAGTCAATAGGGATGAAACAAAGGATATTATTGCCAAGAATATTTGGGCAAACCAAGATTTTTCCATGGGGAAACCTTTGAAGTTACTCCCTTGTTGGTTCCGTAATAAAAATTCTCGCGTATTACTTGTTTCGGAGAAAGGGACTTACGAGATTGATAAATACGATATGCATGTAGGTGAGGATACCGATTTCAGGTGGTATTTCGGAATTGTTCCGGAGGTGGTAAATCTTCAGATGGCTAAATTCTCGCAACGCTGTACCCAAGGAGAAGATCGTTGGACACTTGTTACAGAAAGCGGAGATGTCTATTCCGAGCTTGCCGCTAACGGGGTCGGTTTTTTCGGATATCCGGTGAATTTTATCAAGGGGGAACGGTTCGAGGCTGCTCCTTTCGTCGGGGTGATGAATCGCTGGATTTATATCCCGGGTGCTTCAGACCCGGTTCCGGTGATGCTATATGATGCCACGAATCGTCAGTTTGTAAATATTAAGCAAAAAGAAACTTATCCCTCCGTGATGGAATTTTCCGGGGATAAAAAGTTTGATGCACGAACTGGGCGGGATTTTGTGGCAGGGGCGAGTACGTTTAGTTCGTTGGGCGAAGGGCTCAATTGGGTTGTTTTGAAAGATCCGAACACGAGGAGGCATTACGCTTATGGGATTCTCATGGGATACGATGAGAAAAACGAACAAAGGTTCTACGAGGAGATTAAAGGTCCCGGCTTGGAAAACGCGATTCAATTTGCCTTTAGTAATAACTATAATCATATTTATTATCTCAGTAATAACACGATTTATGCTTTTGACGTTGCTTATCCCGACGAAGAAGCGATACCGGTATTGACATTCCCGGGAGAAAAGATAAAAGTGATAAAATTTGAACCTTTAGTGTCTAATAATTCTTGGGGTGCTACTGATTCATGGCAAAGAAAACGCGGTTGGCGATTAATCGTGGGATCCACGGTGGATGGTATGGATGAATCGGAATGCGGTATCATGCGGACCTACGATACTCCTCAAGATTTGCGGAAAGGCAAGTTTGAACTACATAAAAAACACGATAAACTGGGAAATATTGTGGATATCACGTATAAAGAACCTGATAAAAATTAAATATTGATGAAAATGAATTGGATAGTCTGGTTAGGCAGTATGATTTTGGCTGCCTGCCAGCCCTCTCCTCGTTATGTGATTGAGGGACAGATAACGGGTTACGAGGGGCGAATATTGTTGGTTACCCCGAGAGTGACGGGAACGTGGGATACCTTGGGAAATGTATTGTCGGCAGATGGCACGTTTCTCTTTGAAGGAAGTGTAAAAGAACCGGTTATGGCAGAAATTGTGGCTCCGGACACGAGGTTACGAGTGCCTATACTTGTTGAAAATAGCGAGTTCAAAGTGGAAGCGAATATACCGGATGTTTCAACTTATGCCATAGATGGAGGAGGAGTTCTGCAACAGCAACGGAATGAACTGCGGAAAAAAGAGTTGGAGATAAAGGTGCAAAAAGATTCGATGCGATTAGAATACGAGAAAATTTACGGCAATGATTACTTCGGTAAACTGCAAATACGTGGTTTATTGTCTAAAATGGATGAGCGTTATAGTGAAGTTGAGAGTGATTTTGTTCGTCAACACGATAATCTTGTCGGTGCTGCCGTCGTGTACGGGCGTATGCAAACTTTTTACAGGGCAAAACGTCTACACGAGAGATATGCTTTGCTGGGTGAAAACGCTCGTAAAACAGTTCCGGGGCTTTTAATGAAGCCGTATGTCGATAAAGAGTCACGAATCATCGTCGGGGGAACCGCTCCCGATTTCAAAATGGTAACTCCCGAAGGAGATTCGCTTTCCTTGTATGATATAAAAGCAAAAGTAAAAATACTGGATTTTTGGGCTTCTTGGTGTGGACCTTGTCGCGCGGAAAATCCTAATGTCCGGAAAATTTATCGCAAGTATAAAGACGCGGGATTGGAAATCGTAAGTGTATCTTTTGATACCAAAAAAGAGGCATGGATACGAGCGATTCAAGAGGATAAATTAAACTGGATTCATTTGTCTGATTTAAAAGGATGGAGTAGCGTAGCTTCCGACCTGTATGAAGTTCACGGCATTCCTTACGTTTTCGTGTTGGATGAAAACAATCGAATTATAGCTGAAAGCCTAAGGGGAGAAGCGTTGGAAGAATGTATTGCTGCAGCTTTGAAAGGAACGGAATAGGCTTGTTTTTTAATAACTATTTGAAAATGTGTAGGGTGTGTTTCGACACACCCTCTCGTCCATAAGGCCTGAAAGTCTGACAATATCAAGATACGGAAAGGTCAAGCACGGGAAAGGGAGAAGATGTTCTCACGTCGGGTTATCGGAGTTCAGTCGTTTCGAAACGGCTGGACAATGATGGAATAACGGTTGAAGAACGAGAGAAGGGGCTGATTGAGGTCTTAACGTGAATTGTAATATCTTTATTGTCTTGCTTAATAATGTTCTAAATCTCGCTGATTTTGCCTAACTTTGTGGTTTAAATGCAAGAGAAATGAGCAACGGGTTATATCCTATCGGTATTCAGAATTTTGAGAGCCTGCGGAAAGACGGGTATCTTTACGTGGACAAAACAAGGTTGATTTATAGGCTGGTAAAATCAGGGCGTTACTATTTTTTGAGTCGTCCGCGTCGGTTCGGGAAAAGTTTGCTTATCTCGACGATTGAGGCTTATTTTCAAGGAAAACGTGAGGTGTTTCATGGTCTTGCCATGGAGGAGTTGGAAAAAGAGTGGCTGCAACATCCTATTCTGCATCTTGATTTGAATATCGAGAAGTATGATTCCGTCGAGAGCTTGGGCAATATTCTCAATGATAACTTGACCCGGTGGGAGAACCTTTACGGGCGGGAAGCGTCGGAGGTGTCGTTCTCGTTACGATTCGCTGGGGTTATTCGCCGGGCTCACGAGCGGACAGGGCAACGGGTGGTAATTCTTGTTGACGAGTACGATAAGCCGATGTTGCAGGCCATCAATAACGAAGGGTTGCAACGGGAATTTCGTAATACGTTGAAACCGTTTTACGGGGTTTTGAAAACCATGGACGGGGATATCAAGTTCGCTTTATTGACAGGTGTTACCAAGTTCGGGAAAGTCAGCGTGTTCAGTGACCTCAATAATCTGAATGATATATCCATGGATAACCGGTATGTCGCTATATGCGGGATGACGGGGGAAGAGATTCATCGTTATTTCGAGGCTGATTTGCGCGAATTGGCTTCTGCCCAGAAAATGACGTACGAGGAAGTATGCGCCCGGTTGAAGGAGTCTTATGACGGGTATCATTTCGTGGAAAATTCCGAGGGAATTTATAATCCCTTTAGCGTGTTGAACACCTTTTACAAGATGAAATTCGGTAGTTACTGGTTTGAAACGGGGACCCCGACTTATCTGGTGGAATTGTTACAGAAGAACCATTATAATTTGGAACAAATGTCCCGGGAGGAAACGAGCGCGGAGGTGCTGAACAGTATCTACGCGGACGAGAGTCCGATTCCCGTGATTTATCAAAGCGGGTATCTCACGATTAAGGATTATGATGAAGAGTTTGGAAATTATATTCTTGGATTCCCGAATCGTGAAGTGGGGGAGGGGTTTGTCAAGTTTTTGATGCCGTTCTACACGAGAATAAATAAAGTGGAATCCCCATTCGAAATTCAACAATTCGTGAAAGAAATCAGAACTGGTAAGCCGAATGCTTTCTTGTGTAGGCTTCAGAGTTTTTTTGCCGATACGCCTTACGAGATTATCCGGGATTTGGAAGTGCATTATCAGAATGTACTTTTCATTGTTTTTCGTTTGGTGGGCTTTTACGTGAAAGTCGAGTATCACACGTCGGAGGGAAGGGTTGATTTGGTGTTGCAGACAGACCGTTATATTTACGAGATGGAGTTCAAGTTGGACGGAACGGCGGAGGAGGCTCTGCGTCAGATAGAGGAGAAGCATTACGCTCGCCCGTTCGAGGCTGATTCCCGGCAGTTGTTCCGGATAGGAATTAATTTTGACAATAAAACTCGAAATATCGGGGAGTGGATAGTGGAATGAAAATAGGTAATAAATATTTAACAGGATGCAGATATTAAAGAAATATTGGAAAGACTTTGTCATTTTTTGGGGGTTGTTCGTGATATTCGTGGGAGGAATATTTTTCTTTTTTTACTTGGTTTCCGACGGGAAATTAGGTTTTATGCCCACGTTCGAGGAGTTGGAAAATCCGAATAATAGTTTTGCGACAGAGGTGTATTCTGCTGACGGGAAAATCATAGGGAAATATTTCGAGGGTAGCGAGAACCGTCGTTACATGGAATATAAAGATATTCCCCAGAGCGTGATTGATGCGTTGATAGCCACGGAGGACGTACGTTTTTATGAACATAGCGGTATTGACGTGCGCGGTCTGTTCCGGGTGGCAAAAGGAATGGCGACAGGTAATTCGGCAGCCGGGGGAGGTAGCACGATTACCCAACAGCTGGCAAAGATGTTATTCCCCAGAGAGGCAAACCAAAGCTTCGTGGAGTTGGCTGTCCGTAAATTCCGGGAATGGGTGATTGCCGTGAAGTTGGAAAAGAGCTACACGAAAGAGGAAATCATCACCATGTATCTCAATAAATTTGACTTTTTGAATTTGGCGGTAGGTATTAACTCCGCGGCAAATATTTATTTCTCCACTTCTCCCGATTCATTACGGGTAGAGCAATCGGCCATGTTGGTGGGTATGGCGAAAAATCCTTCACTTTTCAATCCCGTGCGTCGACCGGATAAAACGTTGGGGCGCCGGAACGTGGTGTTGAGTCAGATGTTGAAATATGACAAGATTTCCGAAATGGAATGCGATTCTTTAAAGAATTTGCCGTTGGGACTGGATTTTCATAAAGAAGACCATAAAGAGGGTATCGCTACTTATTTCCGGGAATATATGCGTTTGTACCTGACAGCTAATAAACCGGAAAAGAAGAATTACAAATGGAATAAAGATCAATATGCCGTTGATTCGCTGGCATGGGAGAGGGACCCGCTTTACGGGTGGTGTAACAAGAATCTGAAATCCGACGGTTCCCGTTATAATATTTATACTGATGGGTTGAAGATTTACACGACTCTGGATTCCCGGATGCAAAAGTACGCGGAGGAGGCGGTGACCGAGCATTTAGGGGGAACGTTGCAACCGACTTTTATGGCGGAAAGAAAGCATAAAGCGAATCCGCCTTTCTCCAATGACCTGACAAAGGAAGCGATTAATGAAATTTTGAATACTTCTATCCGGCGCACGGAGCGCTATCGCTCCATGAACAAGGCTGGCAAGAGTTTTGCCGAAATCAAGAAAGAGTTCGCTAAACCGATAGCCATGTCTGTTTTCACGTGGAATGGAGTGCGTGACACGACAATGAGTCCGTTGGATTCTCTGAAACATTATAAATCGTTCTTCCGTGCCGGATTTATGGCAATGGAACCCGCTACCGGACATATCAAGGCGTACGTGGGAGGTCCTAATTATCATTATTTCCAGTATGATATGGTGAGCACGGGTAAACGGCAGATCGGATCTACTATTAAGCCGATTCTTTACACCTTGGCGATGCAGGAGGGATTGGAGCCCTGTCAGAAAGTGTTGAACGTGCAGCAAACTTTCGTGTTGCCGGACGGGACTACATGGACGCCCCGCAATTCGACAAATAAGCGTGAGGGTGAGATGGTTACTTTGAAATGGGGGTTGGCGAACTCGGTAAATAATATTTCCGGTTGGGTATTGAAGCAATTTACCCCGGAGGCAGTGGTACAGATGGCTCATAGAATGGGTATTAACAGTTTTATAGATCCGGTGCCTGCTATATTCTTGGGTTCTTCGGAAGTTTCCGTGAAAGAGATGGTTTCCGCTTTTTCCGTGTACGCGAATAAAGGAGTGTACAATTCGCCGATAATGGTGACCAAGATAGAGGATAAGTACGGTAATTTATTGGCGACGTTCCAGCCCGAATCCCGAGAGGTAATCACGGAGAATACGGCTTATTTGATGGCAAATCTTTTGAAAGGTGTTATTGATGAAGGAACCGGTATTCGGTTACGCTATCGTTATAAATTTACCAATCCGATCGGTGGGAAGACCGGAACGACACAGAATCACTCCGACGGTTGGTTTATCGGAATCACTCCCGATCTTGCCGGGGGAGTGTGGGTTGGAGCTGAAGACCGTTCCATCCATTTCCAGAACTTGGCGAATGGTCAAGGAGCCAGTATGGCTCTCCCGATTTGGGCATTATTTATGCAAAAAGTATATGCCGATAAATCGCTTGCCGTTCCGCAACGAGATTTCGAAAAACCGAATGGCGTGAATAAAGTCCTTGATTGTGATGATGAGGGTGACGAGGTGGTCACTGAATCCGATTTCGTGGATGAAATTTTTGACTGATACAATTGAAAATTGAAAGTTGAAAATTGAAAATGAAAGAGGAAAATATTGTTGCGGGGAAGTCTTTCCGATTTGCGGTACGGATAGTTAATTTGTACAAGTTTTTATGTGCAGAGCGTAAGGAGTTTGTGTTGTCGAAACAGTTGCTTAGGAGTGGGACGTCGATTGGAGCGTTGATTAGAGAGAGTGAACACGCGCAGTCTAAAGCAGATTTCATTAATAAAGTGAATATAGCTTTAAAAGAGGCCAATGAAACGGAATATTGGCTTCTATTGCTGAAAGAAACAGATTATTTAACCGAGTCAGAGTTTGATTCTATCATAGGGGAGAGCCGTGAATTAATCCGGCTTACAGCAAGTATAGTAAAAACAACAAAATTGAACGTTGAAAACTAATCATTTTCAATTTTCAATTTTCAATTTTCAATTGTTATGGTGAAATCTAAGACCGTTTACGTTTGCCAGAATTGCGGGGCGAAAGAATCCAAGTGGGTAGGGAAATGTGCCACTTGTGGAGAGTGGAATAGTTTTGTGGAGGAAGTGGAAGTTGCCGTGAAGGGGAAACGGGCGGCTTCTATTATCGGGAACAGTTCTTCCCGCCCGTTGAGGTTATCGGAGGTGAAAACCAATGCCGACGAACGGATGGATACGGGCGACGGGGAATTGAACCGGGTGTTGGGAGGCGGAATTGTACCGGGATCTATGATTTTGTTGGGCGGAGAGCCGGGCATCGGGAAATCCACTCTTATCTTGCAATTTGCCTTGCATAATCATAACGGGAAGGTGCTTTACGTGTCGGGGGAGGAAAGTGTATCCCAGATCAAGATGCGGGCACAACGTTTGGGTGCGGAGAATGACGATTGTTTGTTTCTTTCCGGTAATTCACTGGAAGCGGTGCTGGAACATTCCCGTGCACTGGAACCGAAACTGTTGATTATCGATTCCATTCAGACATTGTCTACCGAAACGGTGGATGCTATCCCGGGAAGTCTTTCACAAATACGGGAATGCACGAATGTATTGTTGCGTTTCTCCAAAGAAAATACAATTACCACGATATTGATCGGACATATCACGAAAGACGGTCAGCTGGCCGGTCCCAAGATTTTGGAACATATGGTGGATACCGTGTTACAGTTCGAGGGTGACCAACAACACATGTATCGCATCCTGCGTTCCATGAAGAACCGTTTCGGTTCGACGTCCGAGATCGGGATATACGAGATGCTGCAATCCGGTTTACGTCAGGTAGCAAATCCTTCCGAGTTGCTCCTTTCCAATCATGACCAGAATTTAAGCGGGGTGGCGGTTGCCGCCACGATGGAAGGCGTCAGAACGATTTTGTTGGAAGTGCAGGCATTGGTAAGCACGGCTGCTTACGGGACGCCCCAGAGGTCTGCAACGGGCTTTGACACTCGTCGTTTGAATATGTTGTTGGCGGTGCTTGAAAAACGGGTAGGATTCCGTTTGGCGGCAAAGGATGTTTTTCTGAATATCGCGGGAGGTATTCGGGTGAGTGACCCTGCCTTGGATCTCGGCGTGGTTATGGCTGTACTTTCCTCGAATATTGACGCCCCGATACCGTCGGACACGGTATTTGCCGGGGAAGTCGGGCTTTCGGGTGAAATACGTGCCGTTAGTCGTATCGAGCAACGGGTATTGGAAGCCGAGAAATTGGGGTTCCAACAGATATTCGTGCCGTCGGGGAATAAAAAGGCGCTTGTCAAAACTCCGGCACATATAAACGTGAAATTCGTGTCCCGAATAGGAGATATTTGCAGGGATTTGTTCGGTTCATAGATTGTTATCCACCATGTGTTTTCGTAGGATGATGACCGCTTCCCGCCGTTTATTATAGACGGTTTGGAGAGCGATACCCAGTTTTGATGCAATCTCTTCCGGTTTCCAACCTTCGAGATACATACGAATCACTGTGGCGTAATCTTCGGGCAGGATTTGAAGGGAATCGTACAGGGTTTTGTACAGTTCCACACGTTCCATATCGTCCGAGAATTCATATTCTACTTTACACTCCAATTCGAAACGTTGCTGATGTCCCAAATGTTTTAATTTATTCTTGTATGCGTTTTTCAGGGCGATAAAACAGAATGTCTTAATGTATGCCAGCGTGGGAAATTGAACAGAACTTCGCTTCCATATATCGGCCATGACATCTTGGATAATATCTTCGGACGGGATGTTGAGAGATTCAAACAAACTAGTAGCGTATAGATATAGTTCCCTGTATATCATACGATAAACAATCCCGAACACACGTGCATCCCGTTGATTAAATAATTTTAAAAGTTGATCATCCGAATAGTCTGAATGAAACGTCATATACCTTCTATTTTTGCAAATGTAATTTTTTTTTCAAAAAGAATAGTTTTTCACGGTAGTTTTTCATGTTTCGATTTATATATACGTAAAAGCATAAGCTATGAAAACTGAAAAAGATATAGAAAAAATCATAGATACGATAAAAATCCCCTCAGACAAAGAAGTGGAGGCTGCCGGACTTCGCTTTGACAGACGTCTCCGCCGGATGAAGTTGCGTCGTCGCTTGATTTGGGGTACGAGTTCTGCAGCAGCAGTGATTCTGTTTGGGATAATTTTTACTTTGTTGTGGATAAATGAGCCGGAACATAAGTTGGTTGAAGCTGTGAAGGTGACCAAGGTCGTGAAGGTTGAAAATAAAGTTGCTGTTCCCACGTTGATTCTTTCCGGCGGTAATAGTGTGAACTTGCAGAAAGAAAATGTAGGGGAAACAATTAATGGGTCGAATATTCGGGTGGAAGAGAATCATATCGCTTATGACTCGATGGTGAATAATACCCGGGGGGTGGAGTACAACGCACTTGTGATTCCTGCCGGATATATGTACAATGTTACGCTTGCCGACGGAACTCGGGTAATGTTGAATGCAGGAAGTCGTTTGAAATATCCGGTCGAGTTTATCGGGGAACGGCGTGAAGTGGAGCTTTCCGGAGAAGCATTTTTTGATGTTACGAAGTCGGAAAAACCGTTCGAGGTAAATGTATCCGGTTCGAAAATTCGGGTTTATGGAACACGATTCAATGTTAAAACAACTCGATTGAATACGCTCGAAGCGGTGTTGGTTGAAGGTAATATAGGGTTCCAATCACCTAACAGAAATGAGATCCGAATTACGCCGGGTGAACAAGTTTCTTATGATTCCGGCTCCGGTCATGTTGAAGTGCGGCAAGTGGATACCCGATACGCTACGGCATGGATGGACGGGGTATTTAAATATCAAGATAAAAAATTGAATTTAGTATTGGAAGATATCTCTGCGTGGTATGGAGTTGAATTTGAACCACAGGTCGATATTACAATAATTGAAGTAACCATGAATCTGAACAAGAAAACTCCGATCAATGAAGTGATTTCGTTTATCGAGTTGATGACAAATTGTAAATTCGTAAAAGAAAGGGGGCATTACATTATAAAGAGATAACAGAAAATCCAAAAAGATATCCCGCAAGGCGGGATAATCTTAGAGCAAATTGCGATTACATAAAATTGGACCTTTAGCGATCGCAATGTGTTACTAAATGATATTTACTTTTTAATCAAATAGTATTACAAATTTATGCAAAAAAAATCAAGAGCGGTATGCTTATCGCCTAAAAAATACGTATTGTGCATTTTTTTTATGCTTGCTACGTTTAGTTCCATACCATTGAGTATGTGCGGGGCTACGAATCATATATTTGACAATATCCAGAAAAAAGTGACCATTTCTATGAAAAATGCCACTTTAGAGAAAATTCTTGCTGAGATTAATCGGCAGACGGGAATAGATTATGGTTTCCAAAGTAATGACAAAATAGATAAAAATCGTCCTTTCTCTTTAGAGGTGAAAGATGAAACGGTAGAAAATGCTTTGGATATTTTGTTAGGTAATAGTCCTTACGATTATATCATTGAAAGTAATCGTATTGTGATTATTTTGAGGCAAAAACCTGTTGTGAATCTGATTAAAGTCAGTGGTAAAATCGTGGATGAAAAAGGAAATCCGATCGCGGGTGCAACAGTGCTTATTCAAGGAACCACTCAAGGAGTATCCTCGGATGCCGATGGACGTTATTCTATTTCGGCAAGAGCAACAGATGTATTGCGGGTTTCTTTTATCGGTTATAAAACAGGAGTCGTAGAAATAAAGGGGAAAGATAAAGTCAACATTCGATTAATTCCCACGGAAGAGAATCTCGAGGAAGTAACCGTCGTGGCTTTCGGCGAGCAGAAAAAAGAAAGTGTGGTCTCTGCAATTACTACTGTTGATGCAAGAAACTTAAAATCTTCAAGTAGTGATTTGACATCTCAATTTGCTGGAAAAATCGCCGGAATGATCGGGTGGCAGACGGGAGGACTTCCCGGGGCTCTGACGGAAGAAGAGATGAATACCAAATTCTACATTCGGGGTATTACTTCATTCCAAACGAGTGCTAACATTGATCCTCTTATATTAATCGATGGAGTGGAATCTTCAAAATTGGATCTTTCTCGTATGGTTCCGGAGGATATAGAAAGTTTCAGCGTGATGAAAGATGCCTCTGCCACGGCGATGTACGGTGCTCGAGGAGCTAACGGGGTTATCCTTGTGACGACTAAAAGAGGGCAGGAAGGTAGTGTCTATACCTCTTTCCGTTACGAAGCTGTTGTAAGTATGCCAACGAGGAAAATTGAGGTGGTGGATCCCACTACTTATATGAAAATGTACAATCGGGCATTACTGTCTCGTGATCCTGAAGCAACCCCCCAGTATAGTGTGGAGCGCATCGAACGTACAGGTTCTCCTCTTTATCCTTCTTGGGTATATCCCGCCAATGATTGGTATGATATCATGTTTCACGACTATTCCATTAATCATCGGGCAGGCCTAAATCTTCGGGGTGGTTCTCGTCAGGTTCAATACTATGCTTCTGTTAATTACGTCCGGGATGAGGGGATGTTGAAAACCGACCGTTTGAACCAGTTTAAATGTAATATCGAAAATAGTACATTCTCTTTCCGCGCGAACCTGAATATAGACTTAAGTGCTGGGATTCGCCTGAACATTAACTCCTCAGCCAATCTGGATAAATATCACGGTCCTTATGCAGATGTAACACAGGCTTACGGTATGGCTTTCAACGCTTCGCCTGTGGATTTTGCTCCGACTTACCCGGGAGATGCTACATTTGCCTGGCCGCATCTTCGTTTCGGAGCCGTAGACCAGAATACGGCTAATCCCTATATGGAACTTCATAAGGGATACAAAGATCGCCGTCGTTACTCGGCGGTAGCTCGGGCGGAGTATATTCATAATCTTTCACCCATTCTCAAAGGATTGGAATTACGGGCTTCCGTTTCGCTGAATCAGGAGGGATACTATGTCAACGCTTATGTTACCGATCCTTATAGGTATGCTTTAGCCAGTTATGATTTTGAAACCGGTGTGCATAAGCTAAACGCGATAAACTCGCTTAATGCATCAAGAACATTGGAGAAAGACGGACAACAAAGTGGTGGTTCTCAATCCACGCAGATGACTTACGAGATACAGGGGTTGCACGTGGCAGCTTGGGGAGAACACCAGACCAGTTTGACAGCGGTATTAAATGCGCAAGAGAATTCAACCTCTCAGACACAGACCGTACTGGACGGTATTCCTCGTCGGAATTTGGGATTATCCATGCGTGGTACCTACGGGTTTAAAAGTAAATATTTCCTAGAAGCCAGTTTCGGTTATAACGGTTCCGAGCGTTTTGCCAAGAATCATCGATTCGGCTTCTTCCCCTCGGTCGGCGGAGCTTGGATCGCATCAAAAGAGAGCTTGTTGGCGAACCATACAGCCCATTGGCTTTCTTTCTTGAAATTCCGTCTTTCGTGGGGTAAGGTCGGAAATGATGGGGTTATTAATGATCCGCATTTCACCCATTTACCTTTAATAAAAACGGAAAACGTTATGGATCCTTCTCCGGGTGGACAACAGATGAAAAAATATAAAATCACGGCTTATCCTAACGATAAAATCACGTGGGAAATTGCCGAGCAAATCAACTTCGGTATAGAAGCTAAGTTTTTCGGCGGGATCGTGGATATTAACGCAGATATCTATCAGGAGGTACGCCACAATATTCTTGACTACCGTTACACGATGCCTTCGTCTACCGGTTTGGAGATGATGCAAATCGGGAACGTGGGTAAATCCCGTTCCCGGGGAATAGACCTTGCGGGTAAGGTGCAACATATGTTTTCCCAAGACTTCTGGATGATACTGAACGGTACGTTCACTTACAATAAGGCTGTATTTAAAGAAATTGAAGAGGCTACCGACAAACCGGCATGGCAACGGAAAAAAGGTCATGAATTATCCCAAAAGGTGGGTTACATAGCCGAAGGTCTTTTCCGTGACGAGGCAGAAATTGCAAATTCTCCCCGGCAGGGTGGAGATGTGATGCCGGGAGATATTCGCTATCGTGATTTGAATGGCGATGGCGTGATAGACGTGAATGATGCCACTTACATTGGTTTTCCCAGTACACCTCGTGTTATTTACGGGTTTGGCGGGCTTTTTGTTTTCAAAAACATCGAGTTCAACTTCTCTTTTCAAGGCTCAGGAAAACGGGCTTTCTTCGTGGACCCGCAGAAAATCAGCCCGTTCGTGAAGAATCGGGCGATGTTGAAAGCTATTTATGACGATCACTGGAGTACAAATAATATGCAAGAACGTCCTTTCTGGCCGCGTCTTTCCACGCAATCCATCGAGGTACATAATCCTCAGGAAGACTGGAAAAGTGGTGCTGAAGAGCGGAAATCGACTTATTTTATGCAAGAATGTAGCTTCCTGCGTTGTACTTCTATCGATTTGGCCTATAATTTCCCACAGAAGGTGATGCAAAAATTGAAAATGCAAAGCGTGAAAATCTATGCTCGTGTTAATAATCCTTTCTTGATCACGAATTTCAAGATTTGGGACGTGGAATTGGGAGACAGCGGTTTTAACTACCCGATTCAACGCACTTGGTCGGTTGGCTTGAACGTAAGTTTCTAATTTAAATAAATGTAACAATGAAAAAATATTTATTATCTATATTTTGTGCTGTTCTCCTCCTCCCCGGATGTGACTATCTCGATATGGTACCGGAAAAGGACATCGAAACGGTGGAGTCGATTTTCGAGCAACGGACAAAAGCAGAGGCATGGTGGAAAGGGATTTACAGTGATTTGAATACCGTAATGACGGATATTCGTTCAAATATTTCCTATATGGGTGCCGACGAGTACGTGACCTGCTTGGCTTTATATAATTCGGATATGTATGGTCTTGACGGATTGAAAGTGGCTGACGGGCTGCAAATGTCACAAAAACCTTATGGTTCCCTGTGGTATAGAATGTATATTATTATTCGGAACTGCAATACTTTTCTCGAGAATATAGATCATACTTATAATATTGATGAAGACGATCGCAACTGGTGGAAAGCAGACGTGAAAGCGGTGAAGGCGTTTGTCTATTTTGAATTGGTACGTCGTTACGGTCCTATTTGTCTGATTCCCCAAAATATGCCGGTAGATTTAGATGTATCGAAGTATCAACTGCCGCGTCAACCCGTGGATACTTGTTTCAAGGAAATCGTCAATTTACTGGAGGAGGCGATGAAATATATGCCTATGCATTACCAGCGATTATCCAACAACGGACACACGTTCTGTCTAGAAGCATTATATGCGCTGAAAGCCAAAGTGCTGCTTTATGCCGCATCTCCTCTTTTTAACGGGAACGTGTTCTATTCCGATTTTAAGAACAAGAACGGAGAACTGCTTTTTAACAAAACTTATGATCGGAACAAATGGTTGTTGGCTGCCGAAGCTGCAGACAAAGCAATCGAGATATGTTTGCAGGGAGATCGAAAATTATCTTCCGGGTATAGTGCAAAAAAAACAAAGTTGTTAAACACTATGTATGACATCGAGAATACCACATTCTCTCGTTTTGACAATCAAGAATATCTGTTAGAATGGAAATATGTTTCTGGATTTCATACATTTACTTTACCGAGGTTGGTCGGCGATAATAAAAACTTCGAAGGTAGTGCACTCGGCTGTCTCTCTCCCTCGATGAAGATGGTGGAGATGTATTACACGGAACACGGGTTACCGATTGATGCCGACAATGACTGGGCTTATGGAAATCGCTACAAATTGGGTTCCGAGAGTAGTCAGCTTTACGAAAATGTGATCCCGTTGAATACGTCAGTAGTAAATCTTCACTTGAAACGGGAAGCTCGTTTTTATGCCAGTATTGCTGGCGACCGGATGTACTGGCAACGGGGAAATAACACGCTGCAAGATGATTATAACTTACTCGTGCAAGCACATAAAAATGAAGAGCCTTGGGGTACGCAAGCAGATATTATCGTTAGTAATACTTGGCAGAACATCAATGGTTACTGGTTGAAAAAACACCTTTTCTCGTGGTTTCCCACCCAAGGTTATGCGAATAACTTACAGGGAATAGAAACAGCCGCGATCATTCGTCTTGCCGAGGTTTACCTTATGCAGGCTGAAGCTTGGAACGAGTATCTGGAGACACCGGATGATCGGGTGTACAATCCGCTTGATGAAGTACGCAAACGGGCAGGAATCCTACCGGTACGGGAGGCTTGGAGGAGTTACTCCAACAACCCCACGAAAGTGGAATCACAAGTCGGTATGCGTGATATCATTCGTCAGGAATGTAATATTGAATTTGCGTTCGAGGGACACCGTTATTGGAATATTCGCCGTTGGCTGATCGCACCTCAGGAGATGAATCAGAAACAATACGGCTGGAATATCCTCGGAACAACATATCAATCATTCTATAACAATGAGAACGGACCGGTTGTCGTATGGAGCAAAAATAAATTCGTGGCACCCCGGGACTACTTCGAACCGATTGATGCCGAAGAGATTTTAATCTCCGGAATGGTACAGAATCCGGGGTGGTAAAAGAACAGTCACAATACATTTTAAAATATCAGACGATGAAAAAACATAAATGGATATTATTCTTCCTGTTACTGGGTTTTGTTTCCTGTAATGATGATAATGTCATTTTCGAGACATCAACGGAAGGCTTGGAACTTAAGTTTATGCCTGTGGCGGGCGGAGCGATGATGCACTATACTCTACCGAATAATAGAGATATCTTTGCCATGAACATTCGGTATTTGGATGCACAGGGGAATAAGGTATTGAAAGCCTGTGGTTACAGTGGCGATTCACTCCTGCTGGATGGTTTTACCAGAGCACAAGAGGCAAGTGCCAGCATCACTTTTGTCAACCAGAACAATGTAGAATCCGAGCCCTTAGAATATAAGTTCAACACGCTGGATAGCGCACCTTGGGCATTTTTTAACGATATTGAAGTATATTCTTCATGGAACGGTTTCCGGGTAATCTATAAAAGTCCCTCGGTTGTAACCGGAATGGCTCATGTTTTTTATTTGGGAACCAATCCCGTAACAAATCAGCAAGACACGATTTTAATAAAGAGTTTCCCGATTGTTCGGGCAGGAGACACGTTGAATTTTGTCGTGCAGCAGGAAAGAGCGAAGAACACGGTGGTTATCCGTACGGAGGATTTTCAGGGCTATCGGGTAAGACAGGAAATCTATCCGGATATAGATGCTTATCAGACTGAAAAATGGCCGATGACGGCAGATGATTTCAAGGGACCTTCCGTGGAAAATGAAAAAGCGAAAACAGGAGTGAAATATTTGTTCGACGGGGAGTTAAAAGGAGAAGAGCGTTTGATCGCCTCGGCTTCCCAAAATCCGATAAGTCAACCGTGTACGGAAGTATATGCAACCTATCTGGCAGGTCCTCAGGCTTATGGAAAGCCTATCATACTTGATATGAGAGAACAGAAAATACCGGCTTGGATCCGGATGTACTGCCTCTACCCGCTACGAGCAATTAATGCCACTCCGGGGTTCGCGTTGGGAGAAGTATGGTTAGGTTCTTACGAAGACAAAGTGCCTTGTAAGGTGGTGGTGTATGGTAATAATGAATCTCCGGATCCGAATTCCGGCAAGTGGGAGTACTTGGGTAAATTGCATCAGGATTCTTTGGCTACAGGTAAAAACAAATGGTCGAATCTCACATCGCAACTGGAATTTGCCCCGCAAGACGTAAATGAACTTGCCCAGAAAGATCCGGTCTATGTGGATGTTGTATTCCCTGCACGCGCCCAAACTTATCGCTATCTGAAAATTATAGTAAATGATACGTTCAAGGGGAGGAATCCGGAAATAGATCGAAATAAGGAAAAGTATTTCACGTTGCACGAACTAGAAGTTTATGTAAAAAAGAACTAAACCATGAGAAAGAGAAAACACATAATAAACTTATTTGCGGCGGCGGCATTGCTGATCGGTTGCAGCGAAAGCTTGGAGGATACGTATAGTGACTTTTCCGGAGACGGAAAGATCCATTACGTGGCAATGTGCACGGAAGTCCATGCTACTCCCAGATGGGAAGGTTTGGTCGTGGATTGGATAAATGGTACAGATGCCACGATCGATAAAATAAAAGTAATATGGTCATTCGAAGACCTTAAAGATTCGGTATTACTTCCGAAAACATCCGATTCTTTCGAGTTAAAGAATTTGGCGGACGGGACATATCGGTTCGATGTTTGCGCTATGGATAAGGCAGGGAACGAGTCGTTAAGAGAAACAACCTACGGACGTCCTTACACGAGGCAGCACGAGATTATGCTTGCCTTCACGAGGGGTGTCGTGAAATCTTATTTCTTGAAAAATAAAATGATTTTCTTTTCCGACCATTGGAACGAGAATATCGAGGAGTTGAAATTGAAATACAAGGATACAAACGGAGAAACTCAGTACTATACGTTCCGTGAAGCAACAAGTAATACTCTTATCACGATTGATGACGTGAGTATGAATCCTGCCGATACGGTCTATGTACTCCGCAAAGGGAAAGTGGCGGACTGTCCAGATGTGATCGACTTCGACCCGTTTGCGGTAAGTCGAAAGAAGATTTACAGTGCGGGATTCGTTAGTGCGATAGAACAGCGTTATGGCTACTCAACGACTACAAAAGAAAAGGAAGAGAAGTTTGAGGAGTTTATCAATAATGTGACAGAACTGGAGTTCGATTACGATATCGAAACTTTTGAAGATGTACTTTATTGCCCGAAGCTGCAAAGAATCATATTCGGCAAAAATCGTTACTTACAGCGCTTTCCCAATACACCGTATGACATGAGTAAATTACTGGGGCCTCTGAAAAAAAGTATGCTGGTATTGAACAAGGCAAACGAAATATTGGGTATGAGGATCGATTCTTACGGTCCTGGTTATAATGCACATTATTTGGGTAGCCAATATATAGATTATATGGATATCAAAGGGTATCCTGTGTTACCTCGATTAAACACCGTAAAAAAGGAAGAGTTAAGGATGTTTAACGATGGAAACAGAATTTTATGCACACCCGTTGATCCTTATGCGGACTTGGATTATTTGTTAGATGACAACTTCTCTACCGTGTGGGAAACAACTTCTTTTACATCTGTACGCACCTATGAAATGATGATGGAATTCATGACGGAAACAGAGATCAAAGGGATAAAAGTAGCACAGCCGAATTATAACCCGCAAGCGGACAAGGAAGCAGCATATGTAATTCCTTCTGCGATCACCATGCAGACTTCTACCGATGGCGTCATTTGGAAAAATGTCACATTTTTAGAGACCAATATTTTGGGACGTGGTTCGGGAGAGGTGACTCTATTACCGATTTCCGATGCCGGGGGTAGCCGATTGGTAAAATATATCAAATTTACCTTGCGTGACGGAGTGAATGCAGGAGGTACGACCAAGTGTAAGTTAGGAGATGTTGTTATCTATAAATAATCATATATACACGGTTGCGAGAGCGACCGTGTATCAAATACGACTAAAAAAGTATGTTTAAAATCAATTACTTAATCAGGCTCTTTTTTAGTGGGGTACTGTTATTGGTTTTCTCCGGGGTATTCGGTCAAGAGCAGGAGGAGCGCCTCCTGCAATTGATGAAGCAGGAGTTGAAGTACAACATGGAGGAGTTAAAAAAGCAAGAGAACGCACCCTACTATATGAATATGAGGGCGATGGACGACTACACCATTACAGTTGTAAGTTCGTTCGGGGCTGTGGTATCGGCAAATGAAAACCGTATGCGGACACTGGTGCCGCAAATTCGCTTGGGAAGCCCGGAACTGGATAACTTCAAGTATAACATGCAGGGCGGTGTTTCCGGGGCTAACGCACAAGGCGCACAAGGAGTAATTCTACCTTTGAACGACGATGCGGATGCCATTCGGGAAGCGATCTGGCGGGAGACGTTGAAACGTTACGAGTTTGCCCGGAGTATGTATGACCAAACAAAGATGAAAGCCGCGGTAAGCGTGGCGGACGAGGATAAAGCACCGTGTTTTTCCAAGACTCCGGTGGAACATTATTACGAGGCTCCCGTGGCTGCCGGAAAACAAAAGATGGATATCAAACGGGCTTGGGAACAGCGAATGGATGAGGTTTCCGCCGTGTTCAAGACTTGTCCCGAGTTGCGCCAAGGATCTGCTAGTTTTAATTTTCAAGTTTTACGTACCTATTTCGTGAACAGCGAGGGAAGCGTAGTGGTGCAGAACCGGGTAGCTACTCGGGTGATGTTGATGGCATCACTGAAAGCTGATGATGGAATGGAGTTGCCGCTGAACATGGATTATTTCGCGTACACGCCTGACGAATTGCCGGATAATGATCGGATGATTGTTGACGCACAGGATATGATCAAACGATTACTGGCTTTGCGTGACGCACCGGTAGCTGACCCGTACACGGGTCCTGCAATCCTATCGGGACCTGCAAGCGGCGTATTCTTTCACGAGATTTTCGGTCACCGTTTGGAAGGTCACCGTTTGAAATCGGGTGGGCAGACGTTCAAGAAAATGGTAGGTGAACAAGTCTTACCCGCTGAATTTCAAGTTTACAGCGATCCGTTACTCAAATCTTATGTCGATACGGATCTTTACGGTCACTACGTGTACGATGACGAGGGCGTGAAAGGGCGCCGGGTGGACAACGTGGTGAATGGTGTGTTGAAAGAATTTTTGATGAGTCGGGTTCCGCTGGATGGTTTTCCCGAGAGCAATGGTCACGGACGTACTTCCGGGGGAGGTGATCCCGTGTCTCGACAATCCAATCTGATCATCGAAACGACACGCCCCTACACGGAAGACGAATTGCGTGCCATGCTAACGGCTGAAGCTAAAAAACAAGGAAAGGAATACGGTTATTATTTCCGTACCGTGACAAGCGGTTTCACGTACACGGGCGAGGGTGGAAGTTTGAACTCGTTCAACGTGACTCCCTTGGAAGTGTACCGGGTGTTCGTGGATGGTCGTCCGGATCAACTGGTGCGGGGTGTGGACATGATCGGAACACCCTTGTCAATGTTTTCTAATATCACGGCGGCCGGTAACAATCCAAAAGTCTTCACGGGCGTTTGTGGTGCGGAATCAGGTTGGGTACCCGTGACGGCAATATCACCCACGATATTCGTGAGCCAGATAGAAACACAACGTCGTGCACAAGCACGTGATATAGCCCCGGTTTTACCTTCACCGAAACCGGAAAATAAAGTTATCGGTAACACGGACGAAACGATTTTCGCGGCCATGCGTTCCGAACTGGATCGTAATAACGCTGCCCTTGTGTTGCCGGGTGGTTCGAAACCCTATTACATCTCATACACGGTAGCTCGTTACCGTCATTTTCAAGCGGTAGGCTCATTGGGAGGGTTATTGCATTTGAGTGTTTCACCATGGAAAATGAATGGTGGCACACAGTTAATGCTTGGGGATTACCAGAACAACAGTGACGTGCAGTACTCGGAACAAATTGCCCCGGCACAATTACCGTCGGAAGTGGATTATGACGTGATACGACGAGGTTTTTGGGAGTCGTCGGATATGATGTACAAATATTCGCTGGGCATGATGGCACAGAAAGCGAATTACCTGCAACAAAATCCCCTTTCACCAGAAGAAGCGGCTTTGGCGGATATGCAACCATTACCGGCTGTGACCCGCTTGCAGGAACGTCGAATGAAATATGACATTGACCAAGCTGTTTTGAAACAACTCGTGGTTGAAGCATCGGCAGTATTTAACGAGTACAAGGATATTTACAATTCCAGTGTGGTAATCAACGGAACGGAGATAGATATGTACCGGCTAACTACTGAAGGGGTACAGTTGAAGGAACCCGGGGGATACGTGAACGTGACAGTTTCTGCCGAAACACGAGGAGATGATGGCTCGAATCTAGGTGATTCATTCTCTCTTTCACTATTGACTCCGGCGGAAATTCCTTCCGTCGAGAAGTTGAAAGAACGGGTGAGAGAGTTTGCCGAAGGATTACTTCAATTGAAAGCGGCACCGCCGGTGGCAGAGTACTACAATGGTCCGATCATGTTCGAGGGAGGAGCCGTGGCAACTATTCTGGCAAACAACCTCCTGTATCGTGGCGGATTAGTCGCCGCCCGTTCGCTTTCCCCGACGAGAGGTGGGTTGGCAGATCAATTCGGGCAAAAAATCATGGACAATCGTCTGACTGTAAAAAATTACACGACCATGAAAGAGTATAACGGCGTGCCGTTATATGGCTATTACGAGATTGATGGTGACGGTGTGACTCCGGAAGCAGAAATGGTACTTGTCGAGAAAGGTGTGTTCAAAAAGATGCTGAACGGTCGTATCCCGACATTGAAAGCCCCGGAAACAACCGGTAGTTCCCGTTTCATGATGTCACCGCAAAGCCCTACGCTAGCGACCGGAACGGGTACTATTCACGTGCAGGCGGAAAAAACAATGACTCATGAGAGAATGAAAAAATTGTTGCTTAAGACAGCTAAAGAAGCCGGACAATCGTGCGCTTACATCGTGAGAGGGATTTCTGGGTCGGCACTCGTGGTTTACCGCGTTGATCTCAAAGATGGAAAAGAGACACGGGTTCGTACAACGGGCTTCCGTATGCCGGATTTGACCAAGTTATTGAAACTAGTTGCGATATCCTCAAAGGAGGAGGTAATGAACTACTTGCCTAACTCATCTCCCGCCTCAATGATCTATCCCGCCGGGATGATCGTGGACGGTTTGGTAATCGATAAGGCAAACCCGAAAACGGAAAAAGAACCTGTACTAAAACTCCCGAGACAACGGGAACAGAAATAATTAAATCATTAACATAGAGGTTGTCTGAAAAGTCCCCGCTTGTCATCCTGAATAAAATACGGACTTTTCGGTCACCTCTTTTAAATCTAAATGAGAAAATGAAAAAGATTTTATTTACTGTATGCTTGTTATTAAGTTGTGTTATCGTGAGTATGGCACAAGGTGATAGCTACAAGATCGAGGGACGGTTGGACAACTCCGTCAACGGAAAATTACTACTGGTTGCCAGCACGGAAAATGGGATGGTCGACATAGGCGAGGCCACGGTTGCGAACGGGGTTTTTGAGTTTACAGGCAGAATGCCGGAGGTGACATTAGCATACTTGATGCCAACTAAAAAAAATGCAATATTAGCAGCTTTGATGCTGGAGAATGCGAACTATACGATTGCTGTGGGCTCCAATGAGCTGATCGTTGAGGGTGGCGGTGAAGCGCAGAAAATATGGAAAGAATTCAACGATTTGGACAAATATCTGGCGCAAAGCGGACAGCAATTGCAAGCACAAGCACGGGCAAATCCGGCACAAGCGCAGAAACTAGAACAAGAGTTCAAGAAAATTGCCGCACGAATGGAAGCTGAAGAATTGGCTCTATTAAAAAAATACAATGACACGTATGTCGCTGCTTACGTGATAGCTGCCAAGTTGCCGCAAACCCTTGATGAGACGAAACTGGCAGAGCGTTACGAGATACTGGGAGAGAAGGCTAAGGCTACACCTTTCGGCAAACAAATCGCTACCGAACTGGAAAAAATACAGAAGATAGCGATAGGAGCCATAGCCCCTAATTTCAGTGCGGCGTTGTCCGATGGTGGCGTACTTTCTTTGCACGAGACAAATGCGAAAGTGAAAGTCATTGATTTCTGGGCATCTTGGTGCGGTCCTTGTCGACGAGAAAATGTGAATCTGATAAAAATTTACAAACGCTTCCGCCCGAAAGGTTTGGAAATCATCAGTGTTTCAATTGATGACAACAAACAGGCTTGGTTGGCTGCTATCGGTCAAGACGGCTGTAACTGGAAAAACGTGTCCGACTTGAAAGGACAACGTTCCGAAATCGCCGCCGAATACTGCGTGAAAGGCATCCCCTGCACCTTTATCCTCGATGAGGAAAACCGTATCGTGGCTAAAAACCTTCGCGGCAGAGACCTCGAAAAAAAGATTGACGAGATGCTGAAAAAGAAGAAAGAATAGGTTCAAAGAAGAGTGGTTTAAACTCGAAGCCGTCTCAGTTCTCATCCTTGAGGCGGCTTTTTATTTTAACTTCTTAAAATAGCGATTATGAAAAAAACTTACTCCTGTTTTTGGTAATAAGTACGTTAATCTGCTTATCGTCATGTGCCTCGTTACATGAAAACTTGTCGAAAAAGGAGATTGAAGAAGCTCTCCGTGCAAAAATAGATAGTCGGGAATACAGAATTGATTTAACACCTCAGGCTTTTGCTGGAGAAGAGGGTGCAAACCTGTATATCCCGGAATATTTTCAAGTGTGCGGAGATTCTATAATCTCTTGCATGATATATGATAATCCTTTTCCGGGTTCGTTCCCACCTAAAAATTATATACAACATGTGCGAAGTGTTAAATATGAAATTTTGAACTATCAGCAAACGGAAACCCGACGAGGCCGTATAATTGTCAGCTTTTAGTATAAAATAAAATACGACGAGTATGCCCCTTATCTGTTGGCAAAATATAAAGATTGGCTTGTACCCGCGGGTTACAAATTAGAATTATTAATTAAAAATCTATGAATTATGAAAAAAGTAATTCAAACACTATTGAGCAGTCTCTTATGTGCCACGTTGGCTGAAGCTCAGGTTGATAAAAATCCTGTCATTGTAGATACTTTGCCGTCAAGAGTGATTAACGGTTTAGAAGTTGTACCTATAAAAGCAAGTTCTTATATAACAGGGAAAATATATTATTGGAGATTACAACTTCCCGATTTTGAAAAGAAATTTCAAAATTTCGAGAGTAAATCTCCGGGTAGAATCAATACTCGTTTTATATCCAACGAAACAAGAGAGTCTATTTTCAATTGGCAGGACAGTGTCTGGTACAATGTTGTACCGACCGAGATAAAAACATCAATAAAGAAGTGTTTATCCTCGGCAAATTTTGCTATTCTACTTTATATCAATCAAGAAGGATGTGTTTTCACTGTTGGGTTCGAAATGACGGACAATATATTTCAAATGTTAGATTCTCTCCCGAAAAACATGATGAAAGACCTCTGCAATAACTTGCAAAAGCAAACCTGTGAAACAATAAAACTAGTTGAATTTCAGTCTTCAGACGATCGATTTGACGGATTAGGGAAAGAGTACATTATCAAGAATATGAATTGGTATGTTTACGACACGTACGGAACATGCGACCAACTGAAAATACTAAAAACGCTGGAGTGAAAATATGAATCGTTTTAGCGAAATGGATGTGATAATTACCAATACAGTGAGAAATATAATTTTAATATTTGAAATTGTATTGTATATTTGTTGCGAAATGTTTCAAATATGCTTCTGGATCGGGAAAAGAATAGAGATAAAATATGTACACGGGTCTTCGAAAAGTATTATCGGGAATTGGCGTTTTTTGCGTCCCGTGTGCTGAAGGACATGGAAGCGGCAGAGGATGTAGTGCAGGATGTATTTGTCATGTTGTTCGAGAAAGGGATTCCCGTTGAGGATGAAGAAGAGTTGAGTTCATATCTTTATGTTATCGTGCGTAATCGTTGTCTGGATTACATCAAGCATTTGAAAATCGTAGAGAAACATCAACAAGAGAATGTGGGGACAGAGGTATCGCAAGAATCGATACTGGCATCGATCATTGAAACGGAAACTTTATCTATTTTAAAACGGGAAATAGAATTATTACCCGCCGAATGTGCAAAAGTGATGCGCCTCTCGCTTTTCGGTTATAATAGCACGGAAATAGCCCGGCAGTTAGGTATTGAGCCCAGTACCGTGCGGGCTCAGAAGCAACGGGGTATCTCGTTATTAAAAAACACGCTTCCTTCACGAATCTTTTTATTGGTTGTCTTTAGACTGCTTTAATGAGTTCCCTTGGAACATTATAGGTAAACCTACCCAAGTCAGTAACGTAACGGGTATATACTTGGTGGCTTGCCGAGTGTTGATTGGGAGATACTTCTATCATACTTCTATTCTACCCCCATGAAACACCTATCAGGATAAAAAAATGTGGTGGAGTAATTGTTTTTTGGTATAGGTTTGTATATATGAAATGCCCTTGAAATGGATTTAAATATTCCGATAAAGATAGTTCTTCCATATTATCCGGTATTGAATGGTGTTTTACTCCGGTGATGTTATTCAAACCGTGGTTCATGCGTATTGGATTGTAGAGAATAACCGCACGGGAAAGATTTAAAAATGTTAAAATCAGAGTCTGTTTAGTCACTTCGGATTCGTTAGTCGTTATGGATATAAATGAATGACGAATGAAAGATTTACGAAGATATATCAATTTAGCCCATAAGGTGGCTCGTGAACTCTGGTCCGGTTCGGAAGAATGGGAGAAATATATAGAAGAAAAGGACGTGCGGGAAGAGTTGAGGGGGCGATTGGACGGCAGTGAACTTGAAAAACGATGGAGTGAATTCGAGGGTATCGATATCAAACAAGCGTTGGAAAAGGTAAATTCCAAGAGAAAGGTGCGCCGGGTAAGACGTATCCGGAGGATCGGATGGAGTGGGGCCGCGGCTGTTGCTGCCGGGTTAATTATTGTTTCGTGGGTGAATCGGTCGGAACCTGTTGTGATGCAGGAAATGGTGGCAATTGGCGGCGAACATACGGGGGCTTATCTTGTCGTGGGAGATACGGGACGGGTTGATTTAGCGACGGCAGTTACTTTTGAAAATCAAGGGGTGATCGTGAGCAACACGAAAAAGGAGGAGTTAAGCTATCGGGAAAATGTCCGGGAAGTAGAGGCTCCTTTAATCCACAAGTTGGTAATCCCCAAGGGATGCGAGTATAAATTGGTGCTTGCCGACGGGACTCGGGTATGGATGAACGCGGAGAGCGAATTGTCCTATCCCGTGGCGTTTTCCGGGGACAGCCGTGTGGTCAGCTTGAAAGGACAGGCTTATTTCGAGGTGGCCAAATCGGGCGTGCCTTTTATCGTGAGAACGGAGCAGGTGGATGTACGTGTGCTGGGAACCTCGTTCGACGTGATGTCTTATTCCGACGAACCGACGGTACAGGTAACTCTGGAAGAGGGAAAAGTGCAGGTTCACACGGGAGCGCGGGACGAATTGCTCGTTCCGGGGCAGCAAGCCGTGTTTGCCCTTGGGGATTCGACCTTATCCGTGCGGGAGGTATGTACCGAAGTGTATACCGGGTGGCGGAAAGGAGAATTTATTTTTGACGGAGAATCCTTTGTCGGTATCGGTCGAAAATTGTCCCGGTGGTACGATATCGAGGTCGTGATAGACGAAAAACTGCAAAACGAAAGTTTGTTCGGTTCGCTAAGACGGTACGAATCGATACAGGAATTTTTGAATATACTGCAATTGACGAATGAGATTAAAGTGGTCTATTATGACGATAAAATAGAAATATTATCCAAGGAAAAAGAGGAACTGTAAAAATTCGGGAAACCTGACCGTTTCCCGAATCATATAGGTTATCCAGAGTATAATTTAGTGTTTAACCCAATTTGACAAATCTATGAAAAAAAATCGACTTTCCCCAGCGAGGGGAAAAATGAAAAGATTTTTGTCTTCGCGAAAGATGATTATGCTTCTTTTTTGCGCGATTCTATCGTTAAGTGCTACCGTGGCTTCCGCCCAAAAGGTGACAATTAACGTGAAAAATGCTTCTTTGGTGTCCGTTTTGGACGAAATCAAGCGACAGACAGGCTACCGCTATCTTTTTGTAGGCAATCAAGCCCGGGAAGTGAGTGGAATTACCTTATCGATGAACGAGCAACCGCTCACGACCGTTTTGGATAGTTGTTTGCGTAAAACCGTGTGGACTTATTCCATATCGGACAAGACTATTGTACTTTCCTTGAAAGCGGGAGTTGCCGCGGATAAATCCGAACAACCGGTAAAAAAGGAAGTGAGAGGTATTGTGGTTGATCAAAAGGGAGAAATATTACCCGGTGTGACCGTCCGATTGGCTAATACATCGGTAGGTACGGCGACGAATCAGAACGGGAAATTTGTCTTGCTTTTGCCAATCAAGAGCGGGAAGCTGGAATTTTCTTTCGTAGGGTACAAATCCCGAAGCTTCGAATTCACGGAAAAAACGGATTCTATTCGGATTGTTTTACAGGAGGAAGTTACCGGCTTGAATGAAGTGCAGGTGGTTGCTTATGGCTCCCAGAAAAAACGGACTGTGATCAGTGCAATTTCTTCCGTGAAAGCGGAAGATATCAAGGAATTGCCCACGCATAGCTTGGAAAGCCTGTTACAGGGACACATGGCGGGAGTCGAAGTGAATAATATGTCCGGTGCTCCCGGTGGCGGAGGGGCTATCGTGGCTATCCGGGGGTATAACTCTTTTTTTACCAAAGGAGGAACGGCAGAAGAGAGTGCTGACCGGAGCTACGGGACGCCGCTTTACGTGGTGGACGGGGTGCCGATGCAGGCATTTACTTCCCCGATTACCGGCTCGAACACGCTTTCCGACTTGGACCCGTCCATGATCGAATCCATAGAGGTGTTAAAAGATGCCGCCTCTGCCGCTATTTACGGTTCTCGTGCCGGTAACGGGGTTATTCTGATAACCACGAAAAAAGGACGTGCCGGTAAAGCGCAATTCACGGCGAATGCTTCCTATTCTGCCTCTTGGTTACCCAAGACACCCGTGCAGACGGGCGGAAATATGACACGTCGCTATGCCATGCAGGCATTGAAGAACACGATAAAACCTTACCAGAAAGCTGATCAAACTTGGGTGATCCCAACTTCCTATGAAGAGGTTTATAACTATACCAAGGATAACAATTATCCGGTATACGACTGGTTTTTCGGGACTCCCGACAAGGGGTATAAAGCTGCTATGATACAAGATAGTTTGAATAAATTTTACAATAATTCGACAGACTGGTGGAAGTATGCTTTTCGGACGGCAAAGGTGTTAAATGCCAACTTGCAGGCCATGGGAGGAAGTGAAACGATGCGTTATATGATCGGTGCCGGGTATTACAAGGAAGAGGGTATTGTATTAGGGACTGATTTTGAACGGGTGAACGTGATCACGAACCTGACAGCGTATCCTTCCAAACGTATCCAATTGGATAACCAGTTGTCATTGACCTATAGCCAGAGAAGCCGGGGTGGAGGTGGCGAGGGACAGAAAGTGGAAGGGATTAGTGTCAACGTGGCGACGGAATCGTCTTTGAAGCCGGGCAATGATTACGTGAGTAAATACATACTTGATGAATTGAACGCGGATATAGAAAAAAACCAAAGTTATTCATTGCGTTATAATTTGGTATTGGATTATGAGATTATTCGTAACCTGCATTTGCGGGTTTCCGGTGGCGTGGATTACAATCAGCAGAATCAGAACAACTTTTCTCCGAGTACAGCTGACAAGGATTTCCACAGGTCTGTTACAAACGGTACTATCGGACGTAATTTGTCATTAATTAACGAGAACTTATTATCGTACAATTTCACGGTAAAGAACGATCATAATTTTGATTTTTTGTTGGGACTTTCTTTCCAGAAAGATCAAACATACAATAATAAGGGATCGGCGCAGGGCGGACCTAATGATTTCGTTCATTACGCTAAAGGAGAATGGGGAGAGGGTAACGGATTGATAAACAATAATAAAGAATCCGACAGGGAAACAAATCCCGAGGGGGGATCTGCATTTGAATACGAGTCGAGTTTGGAAGAAGAGCGGATGAATAGTTATTTCGGACGTTTGCGGTATAATTACAAGGAGAAATATATGTTCGAGACCACGCTTCGCCGGGATGGATCGTCGGTATTCGGTGAGGACGTGCGGTGGGCTACATTTCCTTCCGTGGCTGTCGGCTGGGTTTTCTCGGATGAATCTTTCCTGAAAAATCTCTACTGGTTGAGTTTCGGGAAACTCCGCGTAAGTTGGGGACGTTCGGGGCAAAAGTTTTCACAACGTTATCTCGCGCACGGATTAATGGGGAATACCGGTGGGTCTTTTTTTGGACAGGCCGGCATGGGACCTGATATGGATGGCGGATTATTGAATCGTAAATTGAGTTGGGAGAAAACGGATCAATATGATTTCGGGTTGGATATCAGTCTGTTCGATTACCGGGTGAAATTGACCTGTGATTATTACTATCGTTACACGAAGGGACAATTGCAACGGATGGATTTAGGCGGTGATTTGAATTATCAGTATTTTCAGTGGCAAAATGCCCTTGGGGTGTCGAATGAAGGAATCGAGATGGAGTTGACCGTGGATATTCTGAGGGAATCCGCCGTGTCGTGGAGGGCTAAACTGAACGCTTCCCGGAACTGGAACCGTTTTGAGAAAAGCAATGACGGTTACGATTTTGATAATAATATTATCGGGAAGTCTTTATACAATATCAGAACTTATAAAACGGACGGATTTTATAACAGTATGGACGAGGTGCCTTATTATTATCAGTCTAATTCGAGACCCCAGCCTCTCAGCGGTTCAAGGATAGAAGATATATTCTTCCCCGGGACCCGACGATTGGTTGATTTGAACGGGGACGGGAGGATTACAGAGAGCGATAAGTATTATGCTGCCAGTCCCTTGCCTCTCGCTCATGGCGGATTTGCCAACGAGCTCAGGTGGAAACGATTTGATTTGAATATTTTCTTTGTATATTCTCTCGGGAGGCATATATTGAAATTATATGATGATCGTTCCCTGAATGTTGATCCGGGCGAGATGCGACCTATGTTTGTCGATGTGAATAGGATTAATGCGTGGACGGGACCGAATAGTAAAAATCCGGATTATCCTCGGTTGATCTCGTATGATCTGAATGATCAATTTACCGGGAATTATGATTGTGATATCGAGAATGTCAATATGCTTCGTTTGAAACAGTTGACCTTGGGGTACAACCTGCACGAACGTTTTGCCAAGAAAATAGGGTTATCCGGTGCGCGTGTTTTTTTAACTGCCGAAAACTTGTTCCTGCTTACGAATTATAGCGGTCCGGAACCTGAGATTGTCAATATAACGGAGGGAGTGGATTTATTATCGGGATACCCGTTGCCTCGTAAGTTTACCATTGGATTAACCATAAACTTTTAAGGAGAAGAATCATGAAAAAAATATTGTTTCTCATATTGTTCCTGCCGCTTTTCTCGTGTGATGACTGGCTGGATGTGGAGTCGGAGGTGTCTGTTACCTACCGGAATTATTTCAAGAATGAAAAAGATCTGGAGAGAATTTTGATCTCGATATTTCAGAGTGAAAAATTGGTGTGTGCCATTCCCCGTGTTTCCGCGTTCGGGTATGCCGGTTTGCAGATAGACAGACCGAATACTACCGCGGCGGGATTTCAGGAATTGAACCCGGCATCTTTTTTGGATAAATCTGAGATAAATTGGAAAGCTCATTACAGGGCGATCAGTCTGGCAAATATGTTAAGAGAAAACCGTTCCCGTTTTGAAAACATTTCGAAAGAACGGGCTGATTTCTGGATTGCCCAAGCCGATTTTGTGAAAGCGTTGATGTATTTCCGTTTAGCTCAAGACTGGGGGGAAGCTCCAATTGCTCCCGGTTCGGAAGATCCGACCGTTCAACCCAAAAGTCCGGTAGATTCGGTTCTGGCGGAGGCTATTCGTTGGGCGGAGGCTGCAAAGCGGGTTTTGCCGACGTACGAGCATTTGACGGATGCCAACGGACGGGCGATAACTTCCCGGCAGTATGCCAGTCTGGGAACAGTACATACCTTGTTGGCGAATATTTACGCGTGGATGGGGGGGCTTTACGGGAAAGAGGAGTACTGGAGAAAAGCGGAAGCGGAAGCTTCACTCGTGATCGACGGGAAAGTGGGAACTTACGGCTTGGAAGATGATATAGCCTCGCTTGTCAAGAATACTTTTGGCAAGGGACGGGGTACGAAGGAAGTTATTCTCGCAATAGAAGTGAATGACGTGGATGATAATTGGTATAATAGTAGTTCTCTGGAGATGCGTTATCCCGGGTTGTGTTTGGTACATTATCCTTATGGCGTGACCGATCCGAGTACAATAGCATCGGCTAGAAGTATGCCAAGGATTACGGTTCGTGCCGTGGAGGCGATGTACGAGGCCGCGGACGACCGAAGAAAGGAGTTTTGGTATAAGTTGGGAGAAACCTTGCTTATCGAGAAGGAGGATCCGGAAACCGGTGAAAAGTATGAAGTGGAGTACGTTTCCAGCTATGCTTTTATCAATAAATGGCGGGATGAAACTTATTCTAAAAACCCCAATGTGACTCAAGGTGGGTCTAAGTTGATCGCTATGGACGGGAATCGTGTCGTCTGGCGTTTGGCAGATTTGATTCTGTTGCGGGCAGAGTGCCGGGCTCAGTTGGGAATGGCGGAGGCTGTCGGGGATTTGAACCGGGTACGCGATCGTGCCGGATTGAGAGGGTATAACGGTTCCACGGAGAAAAAACGCTTATTGAAGGAGATATTCCATGAACGGGAGCGGGAGCTTTTCGGGGAAGGACAACGCTATTACGATATTGTGCGGAACGGTTATTTCCGGGATGAATTGAAAGGGAACTACAAGACATTGACCGACGAGGAGGTAAAGAACGGGGCTCTTTATTTGCCGGTTTATATGCATAGTGCAGATAAGAAAAATCCATTCATGAAACAAAATACTTATTGGTTATGGCAGCAAAAATAAATAAACTATTGAGAGGGGTGATGCTCTTGGGGATGATCGGGATATGTTCATGCACCAAATATAATTATATAGATAGCGGTTTGGCAAACGGCGTTCATGACTGCTCTATGTGGGAGTACTTTAAAACGGATCGGTATAACTGGGATTCGACGATGATTATGATCGATCACGCCGGGTTGAAACCGCTGTTCGAGGGCACGGGAGAGTACAAACAGATTACTTTTTTCGGTATCACGAATAATACAATCGTGCGCTATATGCTCGATTACAACCGGAAATTGGATGAAGATAAGCTCGCGGGAGAAGAGGTGGACGATAGCGAGTACTGGCATCGGGTAACGGATATTCCGGCGTCCGTGTGTGTGCCTCTATTGAAAAGCCTGATTGTGACGAAGCGATTGATGCTGGATGATGTCCCCGATGGTAATCGTAAGTTGATTGATGGTAAGAGTAAGAAAGAATACGAGGAGATCGACGGGATTGTGGTGCCTACTATGTTGTCGGAACTTTTCCTGTGGGTAGTGAGAGGAGATTACGGGGGAGTACAACATGCCGGCTATGCCTCGCTTAATATGGCTAAACGGTTGTCCACGGCGGAGAATTGGATTGTAGGATCAACAGATATACAGACAAATAACGGCGTGGTGCAGGCGATGGGATATGAATTTTTGTTAAGGGATTTTTAAAACAGAACGATGATGAAGACAATAATAATATTATTACTGTTGGGGTGTTCCGGTTTGTTTTTTGCTTGCCAAGATATCACGGTCGGATACTTGTACACGGATATTGCCGGATATACTCCCGATACTTTGCCTATAATCAATGTAAAAAAAGAAATCGTAAGATTACAAGGGATTTTGGATGCCTTTAAGGAGCAGACGGTGGAGCAACACGAAAAATTGGTGGAGCTGGAGAAGCAACTTGATGTACTGAGAGAGTCAATGAAAGCACCTCAAAAAGAATATGATGCTCTGCTTGACGAGTTGTATGATTATGAGAATCCTCCCACTCCGGATAGAGAAGAGGAAATTAATGCCAAACTAGAGGAATTGGATATATTCTTTGATGAGGTATGGGAGCAGGTATATCCGATACAGGATGAACAGGATGAGATTAACGAAGAATTGAAAGAAATAGCGGAAGGATTGGGAATGGAAGATCCGGCTATTATGGCGAAGAAAATTTCCGATTATCAGGATCGTATCGAATTTAAACTTCCATGGACCTCGTCACGCATACAGGGGGTGAAGGGAACCGAACCTTTGCAGTATTCGATTGTCGGGGTGAAGAGTGCTAACATGGAGAATGCCGCCAAGTTTATGACTTATGCGGGTGTTATGGGAGGCGGTCGGATTTATGTCGGTATAGACGTGGATGTGCCTGTCGGTGCGTATACGATAACGCTGGAAATCAAGAATGAGGGAAGAACAAAAGTGTTGGAAGATGTTTTTACCTTTCTGGTTATGGATGAAATTGATGAAGGGGGAGATGTAGAGTAATCAGCTTCGGTCTATGCCTTCGCATAGACCGAAAGTAATAAAGCATAATAGTATGAGAAAGATATTTATTTTAATGGTGTTCCTGATAGGGGGAGCATCAGGGGAGGTTGCTGCCCAAATGGAATTGTTTAAAGGTACTTTTCAAGAGGCTTTGGAGAAGGCAAAAAAAGAGAATAAAGATTTGTTTGTCGATTTTTATGCGGACTGGTGTGCCCCCTGCAAGCAAATGGCGGCGGAAGTCTTTACGCTCCCGGAAGTAGGAGATTATTTTAACTCCCGTTTCGTGTGCGTGCAGGTAGATGCGGATGCGAAAGAGAATAAAGAGATTGCCAAAAAATACGATGTGACGGCTTTGCCTACTCTCGTGTTTGTCAGAGCCAAAGATGAAAAAGAGATCCGGCGGGTACGGGGGGCTGTCGCTCCCGATATGTTGATACGAGAAGCTAAAATAGCCGCAGGAGAGGAATTGAGTTTTGAACAATTGTACGAGAAATACAAGAAGAATAAAAAGGACATTGACGTGCAACAACAGTTGTTGTTGAATGTCCCTGTTTTCATGATGACTCGGAACGGCTACGAACGGCAGAAATGGGCTACCCGTGTCGAGAGCCTTTTCCCGGAATATTTAAAGAATAAGAAGCTGGAAAACATGATTAACGAGACGGATTTCGCGTTGTTGACCATGTTTCACCCGCAGACGGATAAAGAAGATCCTATTTTTGACTTTGTGGTGGCGAACTACCCGAAATTTGTTACTGTTGTCGGTAAGGATGCCGTTGCTTCCTATATTATCGGCATGAATAACGGATATATTATCCGCCTGTGCCGGAGAGGAAATCTGGCATACAAGGAGCGGTTGAGCCGTGTGAACGGGGATTTGAAAGAGGTATATTCCGGTTTTTCGTTCGGTACGTTGTCCGTGTTGGATGCGATGACCTTGTTGGCGGATGCCACGTATAATCTGTACCGTCACAACGAGATGGCATTTTTTGAGAATATGGACAAGTATTTCACGGGTAAAGGAGAGCAGGTAACCTTGGTGGATTACACGCAGGCTTTGGAGGATTTAGCTATTGTGTACAAGGGAGAAATGTCACAAAATGCCTACACGAAATGTATCCCGTGGATTACAAAGGCATTGGAGATGGATATGGAAGCCATGTTTCGTGCCCGGCTACTGGTTATGTTAGGTCAGTGTTTTCAGAAGACCGATAATCCGGAGAAAGCGAAACAATGTTTCAATCAAGCTTACTTGGTCAGTGCTGAAATAGAAGACCAAATGCAGATGCAACAAATGCAAGAGATTATCAAACAGAGTTTGCAAGGGTTATGATGATTGTGGGGGAGAACGTATGAACGTTAGTGAAAAACATAATATGGTGCGTGATTTTCATGATGGCGTCTGAATGAGGAAGCTGGTAGTGTGTAAAGGGTGTGGCAAGGTATAAAATATCTATGCTACACCCTTCGGTGTATAAATATGTTATCATGTTATGTCTATGAAATCAATGTAACGAATATTGTCATTTAGGAGGATAAAATCACGACTGTAATTTCTACAGCCGTGATTTTTTGCTTATACTTGCAATATAAATTATGGCAGTGAATTGGGAAGAGCAGATATTGATTGATTTCCGGAAAGGGAAGTTGGATTTGTTGTACCGGGAGGTATATCCCGGGCTGATTCTCTATGCCGTGAAATATTTGGGAGGGGAGAGTGAATTTCTGGCGGAGGATTGCGTGCAGAATGCCATTTTCAGCGCTTGGCAGCGACGGACAAAATTTGACTCCGTGTACACGTTCAAGTCATTTTTATATACTTCGATAAAGAACGAGATTATTAGTATTCACCGTAAAAATTCTGCAAAGGAGCGTTATGTATCGCAATTGGAGAATGAAGCGTTTTTCCAAAATTCGGTAATCGATCAGGAGGCGCAGACGATTTTGTACAACGCGATAGAAGAGTTGCCGGAGAAAGCGAGAATGGTGTTCGAGATGAGTTTTATCGAGGGGTTGAAAAACGTGGAGATTGCCGAGAAGTTGGGATTATCTGATAGTTCGGTCAAGAAATACAAAGCGAGTGCCCTTGATTTTCTGAGAGAAAAACTAGAATCTACGTTATTTTCTTTCTTATTTCTTTCCTTGTAATTAGAGGTTTATAATTTTTTTTGAAAAAAGATGCTTTTTCTATTACCCCATTCGGGGGAGGTTGCGTTATAGGGGTAAATTTAAAGAATCGATGATGATGCGTGATAATAAAATCGAATACCGGATAGCGAAATTGTTGGCTCGCCAGCGTGCCGGACAAATCACGGACGAGGAGATGCGGGAGTTGGAGGTGTGGAAGGAGAACTCTCCCGAGAACGAGGAGTTGTTTCTTCGTTGGCAGAGAGGTGATTTCTTTTCGGGAGAATACGCTAAATACAAAAAGATAAATGGTATTCGGGCAAAGAATGCCATGCAGAAAAGAATCGACCGGGAACGCCGTGCCGGATTGCGTTTAAGGATATTGCGCTTTGGTGTGGCTGCCGCCGTAGTGTTATTGGTCGTTGGCAGTTTCTACTTGTTCAAGGGTGAACGGGAAGAGAAACGTGACGCTATGCCCTCTATAGCCTTGATTTCCGCCCAGCGCCCGACGCTGAAGTTGAATGACGGTTCGGTCGTGCTGTTGGATAGTGTTGCCGCCGGGTTTAAGGAAGAAGGGGTGACCGTGGCAAGAACGGGTGGTTCGACGTTGGCTTATCTGGCAGAAGATGCCATTAGTAAGCAGGCATTGGCCTTCAACACGTTGAATGTACCGAAGGGGGCGGAGTTCGATTTGATACTGGCTGACGGTACTCAAGTGTGGTTGAACGCGGAGTCGAAATTGAAATACCCGGTTGCTTTCGGGGGCAAGGAACGAGTGGTAGAGTTGGAGGGCGAGGGATTCTTCAAGGTGTCGAAAGACGCTGCACGCCCGTTTCGGGTGAAAACAAAGGGTCAAGTAGTGGAGGTGCTGGGAACGGAGTTTAACGTGGATGCTTATCCCGACGGAGAATACGTTTACACGACGTTGGTGGAGGGAAAAGTAAAAGTAGATACCGATGGGAAGAGTCTGGAATTAACCCCCGGTATGCAGTCCGTGGTCGGGAAACAGAATGTATATACCCGGAAGGTGAACACGGGGGATATCGTGAGTTGGCGGAACGGGATGTTCGTGTTGGAGGATAAGACACTGGAAGAGATTATGTCCAAGCTGACTCGTTGGTATGATTTCAGCGTCTTCTACCAGAATCAAGCCGCCAAGGATATTACTTTTAAGGGAAAGATTCCACGGTATGCTTCCTTCGAGTCAATTCTGGATATTCTGGAACGAACGGGTGAAGTGAAATTCAAGGTATTGGGACAAACGGTGACTGTATACCAGTGATATAAATAAAAAAGGGGAATTTGGTCGATTCCCCTATTACAAAACATCTGTTGGTCGCAGATGCATGTTTAACTGTAATGCTTTACAAATGTATGAAAAAAAAGAGTACAACGTGTAGTCTTCCGGAAGGAAGATTGCGAAAAATTCTGTTAGTTATGACATTGAAGTTTTTTGTTCTGCTATTGACGTTCGGGACAGCGAGTGCCATGGGGTACGCGCAGGAGCAGAAATTGAACGTGGTGTTTCATGATGAAATGCTGGAAAACGTGTTGGAATATCTCAAGGAGAACACGGATTACGAGTTCGTGTACCGGAAGGAGATTCTAGGGAATACAAAAGTGAAAAATGTAGAGTTGAAGGACGTAACCTTGCGGGAAGTGCTGGATCAGGTGTTGCGGCAAAACGGTTTTGATTACGAGATCGTAGATCAAGTGATAGTGATCCGTAAACTTCCGATGGTGCAACAAAAGAAGGAAATTAAGATTGTCGGGCAGGTGACCGATGAGCAAAAGAATCCCATGCCGGGAGTAACCGTCATGGTGAAGGGGTTGACCATAGGGACGGCGACAGACCGGAACGGAAAATACGTGTTGAGATTGCCGGAGGTGAAAGATCTGACATTGATATTCTCTTTCATCGGGATGGAATCTAAAGAGGTGAAATACACGGGGCAGGACACGATCAACGTGGTGTTGAGGGAAACCGTGAACGAGATGGACGAGGTAACCGTGGTCAGTACCGGTTACCAGAACGTGAACCGGAGAGATATGGTGGGTTCCTATACCACGGTGAAAGCGGAAGATATCATGATGCCTGCTTATGCCACTATCGACCAGATGTTGCAGGGACAGGTGCCGGGTATGATGGTATTGAGTTCCAGTACCCGTGCGGGTACTACTCCTAAAATTCAGATACGCGGTACTTCCACGTTATTGGGAAATCAAGATCCCATTTGGGTGGTGGACGGGATTATTCAGGACGACCCGATTTCCCTTAATGCCAGTTCCAATATGACTTTGGATATGAAGGAAATAATTGGGAATCAGGTGTCTTGGTTGAATCCGAATGATATTGAAACCATTACTGTGTTGAAAGATGCTTCTGCCACGGCTATTTACGGTTCCCGGGCTTCCAATGGTGTGATTGTAATCACGACGAAGAAAGGAAAGACGGGACGTATGTCTATCAATTACGCCGGTAATTTCTCGATAGCCCCTCGCCCGAGATACAAGAATTTCAATTTGATGAATTCGCAGGAACGAGTGCAATTCAGCGAGGATGCTTTCGCCGCCGGATTGAGGTATAAATTTGAGCCGATAAAACAAATTAATACTTACGAGGGAGCCTTGAAGATGTTCCAGAGCGGGGAAATGACGTCGGATGAATTTATTAAAACACGTAATTACTTGGAAACGGTGAACACGGATTGGTTGGATTTGTTAACCCGGACTTCTTTTGGGCACAATCATAACGTGAGTGTTACCGGGGCGTCGGATAAGGTGAATTACGCTCTTTCCGTGGGTTATAATTCAAATGACGGGCAGGAGAAAGGAAATAGTTCTGAGCGTCTGACTGCACGGGCAGCAGTGACCTTGAATATGAGTGATAATATTCGTGTGAACTTGACCTTGAATGGTACAACCGGAACAAACAAAGGGTTCAACGGGGTAGACCCCTTGAACTATGCTTTGACGACAAGCCGTTCCATCGCGGCATTCGAGGAAGACGGAAGTTATTCCTATTACCGGAAAAGACTGGAATACAAGTACAATAAAGAAATAGAATCTATCGGTTACAACGTGCTTAATGAATTGGAAAACACGGGTTCGGAAGTCAACACGGGTAGTTTGAAGTTGAGTTTTGATTTTCAATGGAAATTATTGAGTTGGTTGACCTATCAGTTTACCGGTGGGTACTCGTACAACACGACGAACAGCTAGTCATGGGCGTTGGAGCGTTCTACGGCAATCGCCTCGACGTATCGGGGTTATGATTATGGTTCCGTGAGTGCCGAACACCCGTGGTTTAGTGCGGCTCTTCTGCCTTTCGGGGGAACGCTGTTCAGTTCTGCTGCCACGGTAACCTCGTATAACGTCCAGAATAAATTGATGTTCTCGAAATCGTTTAACGAGAATCACCGCTTGAATGCCATGGTGGCGATAGAAGCCCGTTCCACGAAAAACAAAAACGATCAAAACACACGTTACGGGTATGTGCCAGACCGGGGCAATTTGACGGTACGTCCTACTCTGCCGGAAGATTTTGTTCCCGTGGGGGGAGGTGCCTCTTTGACGGGTTACGGGATATTGGAAGATTTATACAACGGTAGAAGTACCTTGAGCGAAAAGACGGATAATTTCTTCTCTGTTTTTGCGACCTTGGCTTATTCGTTGAAAAACAGGTATGTTTTTAATTTCAACGTGCGTAATGACGCCTCCAATCGTTTTGGGCAGAACACGAATAAACGATTCGACCCGACTTATTCTTTTGGCTTATCATGGAGGATGACTGAGGAGGAATTTATGCGGAACCAACGGGTATTGACAAACGTGAATTTGAAAGCGACTTGGGGGATTCAGGGAAATGCTTTGACGAATCTCAGTCCGGATTTAATATTGGACCAGAATGGGGTATTGGGGATATTCAACGAGTATTATTCGTCCATCAATTCTATTCCTAACCCGAACCTCTCTTGGGAACGCACGCACTCGTGGAATTTCGGGTTGGATTTGCAGTTCTTCGGTAAAGTGAATGCCAACATCGATTACTACATCCGGCGTTCCAACGCGATTATCTCCAAGGACATTCCTTTCGAGAACGGTAGAGATGCCATGTCTGTCAATGGTGGGATAATCTATAACGAAGGTATCGAGTTTACGGTTTCTTTCGTTCCGGTGAACACGAAGAATTTCGGTATTAACATGAGCGTGAACTCTTCCAAGAACTGGAACTCCGGGGGGAAAGTCGATAAAGAAGTTGCCGATTTGGCTCAATTTTTGAACGGAACTACTGAAAGGATTTTGAAAAAGGGCTATCCGTTAGGAAGTATGTGGTCGTTTGACTTTGCCGGGTTGAATCCTGAAAACGGTCGCGCGATGTTCAATCGTATCATGTCGAAAGAGGAGTACAACGGGGACATGACCAGTTTTTTGAAATACTCCGGTCAGAAAGACCCTTATTTCACGGGAGGGGTAAATTTGAATATTCGTTATCGTTCTTTCACGTTGGCAACTTCATTTTCGCTGTTGTTAGGGGGTGTTGCCCGTTTGAGTTCTCCCTATCGTGATTTGGATACGGGGATTTATATGCCGAATGCGGAAAATAATCTTAACCGGGACTTGCTGAAACGCTGGAAACAACCGGGTGACGAGGCGCACACGAGTATCCCGGGATTCGTGATTGGAGGTAAGAATTACACGATGGAAATACCGGTAAATTCCAGGTATAATTTGTTTACCGCTTATGCTAATTCGGACGCGTTGACGGTACCGCGGTCATTCTTGCGTTGCCGGGGATTAAATTTGAGTTGGAGATTGAACAACGAGATGGCACAACGGATCGGGTTAAATAGTTTGACGGTGACGGCTTCCGTGAATAACTTGTTTGTCATTGCTTCCAAGCGCTACAACGGTTTTGACCCGGAGATGCCCAATCGAGTGATGCCCAAGACCTATTCGGTAGGAATTAATGTTGGTTTTTAAATGATTTGATATATGAAAAAGATATTATTCAATATAATTTTGCTCACGAGTTTATGTGCTTGTTCGAGCTTTTTGGAACCGGATTCTCCTAGTGAATACGTGCCCAAAAACGTCAATGCTTTGAACGAGATGCTGTTGGGAGATGCTTACCCGTTAGCAACTTCCGAGGGGTTGTTCAATCTTCACCATGCTTTTGACGATGATATCGAGATGAGTGAAGACTGTATTTTGCAGACCTCTACTCAGGGGATTGTCGGTTTGCAATACATCTATTCATGGAATCCTCATATGTTTGAGTTATACCCTTCGCAAACTTCCGTTTCGGAATGGAACAAGTATTACCAGTATATTTTGGGAGCGAATGCCGCCTTGGATTATCTGGACGACGTGAAGGGCTCGACAGAGGAGAAGGCTTACGTGGCCGCGCAGGCTTATGCTTTGCGTGCGTTCTATTATTTCAATCTGGTAAACCTTTTCGGGGAACCGTACAATCACGATAAGAATGCCGACGGGGTGCCTTTGAAATTAACGAGTAATTTGTTAAGTAGTTTCGAGAGAAGGGAAACGGTTGCCAAGGTGTACGAGCAGATCGTGAAGGATTTGAATGCTGCGGAAGAGAATTTCCTGCTCTTGCCGATGGATCAACAGAATGCGGCGGGTTACCGTATAAATTTACCGGCTGTGCAATTACTCCATGCCCGCGTATGCCTGCACATGGAGGATATGGAAGGGGCTGCCCGATACGCGAAGAAAGTGATCGGGGATTGGGGGTTCGAGTTGTATGACTTGAAATCGTTCGTGAAGAAAACAACCATCACGGCAGGGGAAGATGCTTCTTATCCCAATTACGTGTCATTGGATAACCCGGAAACCATTTGGGTGTACGGGAATTCGGGGGATTTTACCGGGATCATCGGGGGGTCGGAAAGAATGGAAGATGGAACCACCTATGGCTATTACGTGAATGTTTCCCGTGATCTGATTGCTTGTTATAAAGATGAAGAAGATTTGCGGAAGACACTCTATCTCGTGGAAGAGTTACGCGGACCGATGAGTGCGAAACCGGAGCAACTGAAGCCGGTTGCCGGGCACTATCTCCCGTGGAGCAAGTGCGGGATGCAATATAATAATAAAGTAAAAGCTAAAACGGAATTCGGTATGTCACTTCGTTTGTCGGAGGCTTATTTGATACTCGCGGAAGCCGTCTATGACACGGACGAATCTTTGGCTTTGAAAATGATAAATGATTTACGTGAGAAGCGATACGCGGCGGATACGGATTACGAGGTAAATTATTCCGGCGAGGAGTTGTTGGATTTTATCCGGGAAGAACGTCGTCGGGAACTCTGTTTCGAGGGACACCGCTGGTTTGATTTGCGTCGTTACGGGATGCCTCGTTTCGAGCGTCGCTGGGTGGAGTTGGGGGTAAATTTAGGCAAGTACGTGATGGAGGAGGGTGATGCCGCCTACACCTTGCCGATCCCTGTAAACGTGATAGAGCGTAATTCCGCCCTGACTCAGAATAAATTAACAACCGAGAAAACATTACAATAAAACGAGGAACCATGAAATACAAGTATGCCTTTAGTTTGATATTCTTGTTGGCAACGTTAGTTGCTTGTAACGATGAGGATAAATTGTATCCCCGTTCTGAGGATGCTTCGAGTATTAGTCGTTTTGAATTTCCTCAAGGGAATAACGCTTGGGATCAAGATTTGTTGGAAATCGCGAATACCTTCGGAACGATTCCCATTTACACGGCTTTCGATACCTTGGATTTGAATCAAGCTTGGTCCGGGACGTTCACGATAAAATATTACGGGGAACCCTTGAGTGACGAGTACGCGATATTTTATACCGATTTTTTCAAGAATCATGTATTTGGTTTCTTGAAACCGGAATTGTGTAGGGGGGTGTTACCCAATTATATCTATATGGTTGATGATTTCCGTCAGGTGTTTGCCGGAGCTATCGGGTATGCGCCTAAGCCCTGTCTTTGGGATGGTTTGGATTATTGGGCGTTTTCTTTCCGGGCGAAAGAGGAGAATATAGCCTATAAAGATTACGGGAACGGTATGATTATTAAATTTTTTCAACCTTACGACTTGCCTCGAACTCCTTGGGAATGTAAGGCACGGCGTACCGTTATTCTGCAAAACATTTTGACCAAGATGGTGGATAAAGGTACGATCGCGATTCCGGCAGATTTTCAAACGGGAGGAGCTTTCGATTATTCGATAAAATTCAGCACTTCGGTGAATGCCGAGAATTATTATATGAAACTCGGTTATCCCGGGAGTATGCTCGTGACGGCTTACGATTTCACACCTCTCCAGACAACGCTGACCATGGATGCCAAAACCAATTTCTCTAATTATTTGAAATTGGGTATGCGCTACACCCGTGATTCGGTATTGATCAAGTACCCGGAAGACAAGTACCCGTTGATCATCCGGTACTATGATTTCACGGTGAAATACATGAAAGATAAATACGATTGGGATATTACTCGAATGGCGGCTTTGAAAGAAGATTAATATGATGAAATTATTCGTATCTACTTTATTTATGTTATTGACGTTTAGCGTTTCCGCGCAGTTTTCCCTGAAGGGGAAACTGCGGACGCTACGTCCGTTGACAATCAAGGTGACCGATTTGTCGGGGAATACGATTGTCGAGTGTTCGGTGAAGAGTGGAGAGGAATTCAAAACCAAACCGGTACGTATCAAGAAAGATTTGTATAACGTCCATTTCGGAAGTTACTCGGAAATGATGATCCTCACGGATAGTCCTATAATATTGAAAGGATTTTTGAATGAGGACCGACCGGAAGAGAGTTCCATAGAGTTCGACGGGATTGATCTGTATATGCAATATATGGATATTATGGCTAAATTCAGGGCTTCGGGCTCTAGGCGGGAGGAGATCCAGAATCCCGTGAAAAACGATTCGACACTGGATCCCGTGGTACGAGTTTCGTTGATGTATTTGAACAAGGGATTCTTTGATCTGGATTACGAGTCTTACAGGCAGATATTGGATATGATTCCCGAGAACGAGAGGGAATCGCGGGTAGTGAAATACCTCGTGGATGAGGTGGCACGTCGCCGGAAATTCGCTTTGGGGCAGCAGGCTTACAATTTTACTTTCGTGGGTTTGGACGGGAATGACGTGAGCTTAAGTGATTTCAAGGGGAAATTGGTACTGTTGGATTTCTCTGCCTCTTGGTGCGGGGGATGTCGCACGGAAGCGAGAAAGTTGGTTAAAGAGTACGACTCTATGAAAGGGGATGATCTTGTCGTTATCACGATATCCATGGACAACCGGGAAAAAGATTGGCGTAGGATGGTCGAGGAGGATAAACTGCCTTGGGTGACCTTGTGGAACCGGGAAGGATTCACGAAAGGGAACAAGCAAAATGTAATTCAGGATGCCTACGGTTTTTATCAGATTCCTTTTATCGTTCTAATCGATAAAGAGGGTAAGATCATAGCCCGTGACTTGCGGGGCGACGAGGTGAAAAAGGCAATAGAAAAAGCGAGAAAGACGTATCAATTTTAGATTTTAAATTTTAGATTGAAGGATTAGGGGATTTCCAATTCTGCATTTTCAATTTTCAATTGGAACAGGGTTCGTTTTGTATAAAAAATAAAAAACTGTAATGATGAAAAAGTATTTTACAATCTTGATGATGAGTGTATTGGTCGCTATTGGTAGTGCGGCAAAGGCTCAATTGGTGAAACAAAATTCAAAGGTGGAAGAGCAAAAACAGTCGAATAGGGACTGGTATAATTGTTCTTTTGAAAAAGACGGTGTGTACGGCGTTGGTGTAAACGAGGCGTATGAATTTTTGAAAGGAAAGAAAGCGAAAGCAAAACCTATCGTGGCGCTTATCGGTACGGGTATCGACACGGAACACGAGGCGTTGAAAGCGAATATTTGGAAGAATCCGAAAGAGAAAGCCGACGGGAAGGATAACGATAAAAACGGGTACGTGGACGACGTGAACGGCTGGAATTTCATCGGGGGCAAAGACGGGCAGGTGATGCCGTCCGTGAACCGGGAGGGAGAACGCGAGTTCTTGCGCCTGAAAGACAAGTACGGGGATATCATGAAAGACGGGGGTAAATTTTACACCTTTGCCAATGGGAAAAGAGAGGAGTGTGCTGCACCCGAGAATATGGAAGAATATAATTACTTCAATTCCGTGGTTCGGGGGGAGTCCCGGTTGTTGCAGGCTTATGGAGCCATAAATTCAGTGTATAATTCCCGGTATTACATGGGGCTGTTCGACCGGGAGGTACGGGCGGTTTCCCTAAAAAAGACAGGATTCACGGTCGAAGATGTCGTGAAGATGTGCTCGCCTAAAACAGCAGAGGATCCCACAAGCCGGGGAATAATGATCGCGGCGTTGCAAATGAGGGCTCATATGATGAAAAATGACGAGTGGGAGCGTAATCGCGATGCTTTTTTGTCGGAGACTTATCTTGCGGATCAAAAAAAGAAATATGAGCAGGCGGTAGCGAGATACGGTAATGACGGGCGTCAAGCGATCGTGGGTGACAATTATCTGGATATAAATGATCGCGCGTACGGGAATAACGTGTTGTTGACCGCGGATGCCGCTATCGGGACGATGATCGCGGGGGTGATTGCCGGACAACGGGATGTGGAAGGACGCAACAATCCCATCGCTGAACAAGCGAGAATTATGACCTTGGTGGTAGAAGCCGGTGCGGGAGAACCTTACTTGAAAGACATGGCTTTAGCGATTCGTTATGCCGTGGAGCACGGGGCTTCTGTCGTGGTGTTGCCGCAACAGAACTCGTTGTACCCGGAGGTGCAAAAACAATGGATAAGCGAGGCGATTCGCTATGCAGAACAAAAAGGGGTATTGGTTATCGTCCCCGTGCACGAGATGTCCCGTGACATGAGCGAGGAAACGTTTTTCCCGAATCGTTGGATGGATGGCGGAAAAGAATTGACCAACCTGATGACGGTGGGAATGTCCGACAAAGAAGGAATGCCGTCCGCGAATTCGAATTTCGGGGCGAAGGAGTTGGATATTTACGCCCCGGGGATAAAAGTATTGTCCGCTTGCACGGGAGATATCTACCAGTACGGGAATGGCGTGCCGATGGCTTCCGCCATGGTAGCGGGTGTTGCGGCTTTGATTAAGACGTATTATCCGAAATTGACGGGTAGCCAGATTCGTGATATATTGTTACAGACGGTGACCTCCCGGAAGGGCGTGGAATTGGAAAAGAACGTCACGAGAGGAGGGAAGAATGCTGTAGACCTGTATCTTTTTGAACAATTGTGCCTTTCCGGTGGTATCGTGAATGCTTTGGAAGCCGTGAAAGCCGCTGATAAATTAAGCAAATAAGCTATGAGATACAAGATCATCATTTTATGCTTGCTTTGCGTGAGCGTTTTTCCGGCGATCGCGCAGCAATACAAGGCAGAATTGCCCTACCGGATGGTCGGGGGCAAGATGGTTGTGGAGATGAAATTGAACGGGACTCTACGTTCGTTTATTTTCGACACGGGGGCATCCCGAACTACCTTGACGGGTGAATTTTGTCGGGAGTACGGGCTGGCAGTGACGGATTCCTTGGAAGTGACCGACGCGAACGGACGCAAGTCATTTTACCCGCTTGTGCAGATCGATAGTATAGAAACCCCCGATAACGTGTTTCGTTTCAAGAATGTGCCGGCGATGAAACTGCCGGAACCGTCGCCTTTGGCTTGTTTTCCGATCGACGGTTTGATAGGGAGCGATTTGTTGGCGCAATCAATCGTGGTGATCGACGGGCAAAAGAAGACCGTGACCATCACCACCGCCGAGAAAGAGTCTATCGTGTCGCTTCGGAAAATGGCTCGTTTCATGCAAGCGAGAATGCCTGTCATATCACTTCAAGTGGGAAGCGGACACAACATTATTTGCCTGTTTGACACGGGTTGCCCGAGATTTCTTTCATTGAAGGAATCCGATTTCGAGGTATTGCCATCCGGCTCCGCTTATGAATTTTTGTCCGAGGGGCGTAGCGTGGGTTCTATCGGCGTGGGGGGAATAGCCGCGGAGCGTGATTCACGGCGAGTGAACTTCCCGTTGTTATCCGTGGCGGGGACTAAATTCAAGAACGTGATAGCGGAAACTGCCACGCCTCCTTACACGTTGTTAGGCGTCAAATTACTGGATTACGGTAAGGTGACGATAGATTATCCCCGTGCCCGTTTTTATTTTGAATCCTATAAGCCGGAGAATGAGTTGGAGGAGAAACCTCATAACGTGGGATTGCAGGTGAAAGACGGTGATCTGGTGGTTGCAGCCGTGTGGGGAGATATGAAAGATGTCGTGGAGATGGGCGACAAGGTGCTTAAAATTAACGGGAAACCTGTCGGGAAATATGATTTTTGCGAGAGCATCCTTAACGGAATCCCGGAATTGAAGGCAAAAAAGAAAACAAAATTGACGATTCAAACTCGAGAGGGGGAGAAAGTAATTATTTATTAAAATCGAAACAAGAGATGAAAAGTAAATTATTCGTGTGGCTTTTGGTGGTCTTGCTCCCCGTGGTATCGTGGGCGCAGGTTAAAAATAACGTTTCCGAGGTAAGAGATTACCGGGTGGTAGACGGGAAAATCATTATAACGTGTGTCGTGAACGGTATGGATGCCGATTTCGTGTTAGACTTGGCAGGACATCCGGCAATATTGCCGGAGTACGTGGAGAAGTTGAATATCGACCCGGGTAGCAATGGAAAACTCCCGTACAGTACGTTCCAGTTCAAAAAAGTACCGACGTCCAAGGTCGTGTCGATTCATTCGATTTCTTTCGGGAATAGCGCTTTCGCTAATGAGCTTGGGGCTTTTATACTGGAAGATGAACCTTATCTGCGGGAGTTGGGCGTTGCCGGTGTCATGGGAGGGGCTCTTTTCCGGGGGGTGGTTTTAACCATTGATTCCCGTCGGGAAAAGATAACGATGTCACAGCCTTATCGTCCCGTTTACATGAAATTGGATCATCGTGCGAATGCCAAACTGTTACAAGGCGTCGGGATGGAATGTCCGGTAACGATAGACGGCATGACTTTCTCTTGTATATTGGATACTTGGAACTCGGGATTGGTGGAATTGAACGAGGCTGATTTTGCTCGTCTGAAGGGGGCGTCGGGAAATGCGGTTCCCGTGTATAACGGGTACGGCAGAACTCCGGTATCTAGTCCCGCTAAGGTGGCATCACGATGTGATTTTGTACGGGAATCTTTGCAAGAAACGGTAATCCCCGTGAATGGTTCTCTTCTACGTTCCGTGGTGGGTGCGGGTATATTGAAACACGGGATTCTCTCGGTGGATTTCACTCGCCAGACAATTTATTTCCAAACTTTTGACCTCGTGGAAGTGAAAGATGAGGAGACGGAGAAAAAAGTCAAGCTGGAACCCGGGAAACTGAACGAGATCACGGGCATCTATTTCCGGGAGAACATTCATGATTACAAGAACGGGACGGAGTTCACGTACAAGGGCGACAAGCCGGTTGTAATTGATTTCTGGGCTTCGTGGTGCGGTCCCTGCATGAAATTATTGCCCGTGATGGAGCAATTGGCGGAAAAATATAAAGACCAAGTGATTTTCTTGAAAGTGAATGCCGACAAGGAAAAAGAGTTGTGCAATAAATTTAATATAAACGCGTTGCCGACCTTGTTCTTTTTGCCCGTGAACGGAAAGCCTATTGTTGAAATCGGGGCAGATCCCGAGAAATACGAGAAGATTATACAAGAGCGGTTGTTGAAATAAGTGCTTGTGACAGCCAGTGAGATGCTCACTTCTTTTGGAATGCTTAAAAGTCTTAGAATGGATTTTTAAGCATTCCTTTTTGGTGGTATGATAATTTCTTCTAATTTTGTCAATATGGATTTGAGATGAAAGAGTAGTTAATTATTAGAAATAAAGCGAGTGAATAATTCCGGGAGAAAAAAGGATCAAGAGATATGTGTCATGTTGTCTTCCATGAACCAAAAGGGAATGGAGCTGTTATTTGATGCGTACTATAAACCTTTGGTGGTTTGGGCGGATACTTTTTTGCGGGATATGAATCTGGCGGAGGACGTGGTGCAGGATTTATTTGTTTCTATTTGGAAAGATAAGGTTTATCTGAGATTCAAGCCGGAGACGTTGTCTTCTTTTCTTCACGTGTCCGTGCGTAACCGTTGTTTCAAGCGGATTGAAAAGCGGGATGTTTTTCGGAATGCCTCGGTATTGGATCACGTGGAGCTGGTTTTCGAAGAGTATAATGAACGGCATGACCAGCTCGTGTCGAGAGTGTTGGAAGAAATGGCGTTATTACCGGAACGGAGCCGGGAAATAATGAATTGTGTTTTCTTGGAAGGACTGAAGTATCGTGAAGTGGCGGAACGGTACGGGATTTCCGTTTCCACGGTGAAAACATTGCTGGGGAACTCCGTGAAGAAGTTGCGGGAGCGGTTGAATAAAGAGTTGTTCTCGGGCTTTTTGCTTTTCTATTGTCGCTGGAGATAAGGGGACTGAGCCTGTACGATAAAAAATAATTTTGAAAAAAAATCACAAGTCCATTAGACCTTTTTGAAGTTTTCCGGTATTATGTGTGAAAACAAATTGGACTATGGAAAAAGATTTATTGGGTCTGGAAAAGGAAACGTTGTTGCTGGATTATTTCAACGGGGAGTTGGATGATGCGCAGAGTGCTGTTGTAGAGCGATGGTTGGATGCTGCCCCCGAGAACAGAGAAGAGTTCGATAGGTTGGTGAAGGATTGCTTGCATATCCGGTGGGCTGGGAAGGAACAACTGGTGGATGCCGTGAAAGGGAAGAAGTTGATGTTACGCCGGATAAACGGGACGAAAGTGCGTCGGGTATGGTACGGTGCGGTTGCTTCGATAGCGATCATTGTGGCGTTGGGTGGAGTGTACTTGATGAATAAACCTTTGCCCGAAAAAAAGTCGATTGCCCGGAATGAGGTGATCTGTCATGGGTTCCCGCGAGCGAGTCTTGTACTTTCTTCCGGTGAAGTCATTGATTTGGCGGACAATAAAAACGCGATTCTGGAACAGGATGGTTCTGTTGTGAAGATGAAGGACGGTAAAGGAATCGAGTACAACACGGGACAGGCGGGAACGGCAAACCAAGTGATATATAACAAGATTATCGTGCCGAGAGGAGGAGAGTTTTTCGTGATTCTGGCAGACGGAACGGAGGTGTGGTTGAATGCCGATTCGGAGTTGGAGTACCCGGTGAAGTTTACTGCCGATAAGCGGGAAGTACGTTTGAAAGGAGAGGCTTATTTTAGCGTGAAGAAAGATACGAAAAAGCCTTTCATGGTTCGTTCCGGAGAGTACCAACTGAAAGTGTACGGCACGGAGTTTAACTTGAATACTTACAAGAATAATGAAATCCAAGCGGTACTGGTGAAAGGTTCGGTCGGTTTTAAGGCGAATCGTACCGCGGGAGAGGTACGGTTGAAACCGAACCAACTGGGAGTGGCAAACGAGGCGACCGGGAAAGCAGAAGTGAAGGAGGTCGACGTGTATCCTTATATTGCTTGGAAGAGTCAGGATGTGGTGTTCGTGAACGAGCGGTTGGAGTCGATCATGGAAAAGGCTGCACGTTGGTATGACGTGAACGTGTTCTTCCAGAACGAATCGCTTAAGGATTTGCGTTTCTTCGGGAATATGCAGCGGTATGCCGATATTCAGGAATTGTTGTTTTTCTTGGAGAATACCTCGGACGCACGTTTCAGCGTGAAAGATAGAATAGTGATAGTTAGTGCTAAATAAAAAAAACGGAGAGTTTGGCGACTCTCCGGATTGTAATAATCCGATAACAACATCTTGGGGGATGCGGTTATCATGTTTAACACAAAAATTCTTATACAAAAGTATGAAAAAAAAGAGAACATCGTGCCTCTTTTTGGGTCGAGTGCGCGAAAAAAATTGGAAAATCATGAGATTAACAGTCTTCTTTGTCATGTTTTTCGTGTTTTCTGTTGCCGCGGAAGGTTTGGGACAGGAACAGAACGTGACGTTAAAATTAACAAAGGTCAGCTTGTACGAGTTGTTCGATGCTATTCACAAGCAGACGGGATTGCGTTTTTTGTACAACGCGGAGCAGATGAACGAGATTCCCACGGTCGACGTGGATGTCGAGAACAAGAAGGTTAAAGACGTGTTGGCGGATGTGCTTGCCGGCTCTTCCCTCACGTTCAAGTATGACAAGGACGTGGTGATGCTGGTGAAAAAAACTGCCGTTGTTCAACAGAAGAGCGTGCGGGTAGTCGGTTTGGTGACAGACGTTAAGAAAGCCCCGCTACCGGGTGTTACGGTAATGGTGAAAGGCTTGTCGATAGGTACCGCCACGGATAAAGACGGGAAATATCGCCTTCAGATTCCTAATTTGGATGAATTTTCTTTGGTTTTCTCTTTTGTAGGTATGGAAACCGTGGAGATGAAGTATCAAGGGAAAGACACAATCAACGTGGTGATGAAAGAGGTGTTGAACACGATGGAAGAAATTGTCGTTACCGGCTATCAGAGTATCAACCGCCGGTATATGGTGGGGGCTTATAATTCGGTGAAAGCGGATGATATTATGATGCCGAACTATTCTTCTCTCGATCAGATGTTGCAGGGGCGTGTAGCAGGTATGATCGTGATGAACACGAGCAGTCGCGTGGGAACGAGTCCAAAGATTCAGATTCGGGGAGCTTCCACGTTATTGGGAAATACCGATCCTTTGTGGGTGGTAGACGGTATTATTCAGGCTGACCCGATTAAATTGACAGCAACAGCCGTGATGACGCAGGATTTATCCACGATTATCGGTAACCAGATTTCATGGTTGAACCCGCAGGATATCGAAACGATCACGGTGTTGAAGGATGCATCCGCCACGGCAATTTACGGGTCGAAGGCTTCCAACGGTGTTATCGTGATTACCACGAAACGAGGGAAAGCCGATCGCATGACGGTGAATTACTCGGGGAATTTTTCGTTTACGGCTCGTCCCACATACGATCGATTTAATTTAATGAATTCTCAAGAACGGGTGACGTTTGCTGACGAAACCATAGAGGAAGGTTCTTTCTATACGTATAAGCCCATAAAACAGATGGATGTTTACGAGGGGTTGTACCGGATGTTTTTAGAAAAGGATATTTCACGAACTGATTTCTTGAAACGCAAACAGGAGCTGGAAAGCGTGAACACGAATTGGTTGAAGCTGCTTACCCGCAATGCTTTTAGTCATCAGCACAGTGTCAGTGTTTCCGGGGGTTCGGAGAAATTTACTTATAACGCGTCTATGGGGTATACTAAAGAGAACGGTCAAGAGACCGGGAACGATAACGAGAGGTATACCGGAAGAATTGCTTTTAACGCGAAATTGCGGAATAATATCACCTTGGATGTTACGGCTAACGGGACATCAGTGCTCACGAATGGTTTTGGGCCTGGCGTGAATCCGATGGATTACGCTCTTTCCACTAGCCGTGCCATTCCGGCTTACGATGCACACGGGGATCTTTTGTTTTACCAGCAACGGGCAAGTTACACGTATAACGGGAACGTGGAATCGTTAGGATATAATATTATTAACGAGCGGGATAACAGTGGTTCCAAGGTACGTAATTTCACGATAGCTTCGTCTGTTGATTTCAAATGGGAGATTATTAGCGGGCTGACTTACCAATTTACCGGCGGATACAACCATTATACCAAAAATAGTGAAGTTGAGGCGTTGGAACGTACCTATTACATTGCCAAGGAATACAGGGGGTATGATTATGGTTCCAAGGGGACAGGCGATCCGGAGTTCAAAGCAGCCATGCTACCTTACGGGGGGTCTTTGTACACGAACGAGATTACGCAGGCTTCTTACAACGTGCAGAATAAATTGTTATACTCGAAAACGTTTGACACGGATCATCGTTTGAACGTGATGTTGGGGATGGAGGTGCGTTCTAATCGTAACATGACTCTTGAAAACATGGTATGGGGATATATGCCCGAGCGGGGATATAAATTGGCTCGTCCCACGGATTTTGATAAATTAGTGCCGATAAACGCTCCTTATGTAGCCCAAAAGCCCTTGGGACCGCTGGAGGATATATATTCCGTTTACGGTCGTCCCTCTTGGAATAAAAGCGATCAGACCGACAATTATTTTTCATGGTTCGGGACATTGGCATATTCTTACAAGAACCGCTACGTGTTGAATGCCAATATTCGTAATGATATGTCAAACCGGTTCGGGCAAGATGTGAAAAAGCGTTTGGACCCGACTTATTCATTTGGTTTGCTGTGGCGGGTTACCGAAGAGCCTTTTATGGCGTCGACTCTCGATTGGTTGAATAATGCGGCTTTCCGTGTTACTTATGGTATACAGGGAAATGCTCTTTCAAATAAATCGATGGACTTGATTCTGAATAGAGAAAGTATTGATAATACTTACCAGCAATATTGGTCGTCGGTTGCCGATCTGCCGAATCCTCATTTGTCTTGGGAGCGTACGACTTCGTGGAATCTGGGGCTTGATCTGGAACTTTTCAGGATGTTTAACGTGACTGCCGAGTATTATACTCGTTCGTCGAATGCTATCGTGATGCAGGATGTCGCTTATGAATACGGGAAAACTTCTTTGGAACTTAACGGGGGATTGATAGATAATAAAGGATTGGAATTTACGGTCGCTTTCACGCCTGTCCGGACAAAAGACTTTGCTGTAAGTGTCAGTTTGAATTCATCGAAAAACTGGAATAAAGCAAAATCGGCAACAAAGGAAAACCCGAAGTATTACGAGTTACTTAACGCGAAAACCACGGAGTTGGCAAAGAAAGGATACCCCGTGGGAAGTTTCTGGTCGTTTTCATTTAAGGGGTTAAGCGATGAGGACGGTCGTCCGGTGTTTAATTATATGGATGTTCCGGAGGAGGAACGGGATGCTAATATGGATCCGACCAAGTTCATGGTTTGGTCCGGGCAGAAAGATCCTTATTTCACGGGAGGTTTGAATCTGGGAATACGTTACAAGAGCTTCGTGTTGAGTTCCGATTTCGCTCTTATACTGGGTGGTAAGAAACGTCTTCCGAATCCCTATGGTTCGTTTTTGAGTGGAAAAGTTCCGGAACCTTACTCGAATTTAAGTCGTGATTTGTTGAAGCGTTGGAAAAAACCGGGTGATGAAACGAAGACGAATATACCGGCTTTGACTCGCGGAATTATAGACCCGAAAATAATGCTCCCGGATAAAACGGAATTGAATTGGTACTCGATTTGGGGAAATTCGGATGCTTTGGTGGTGGATGCTTCTTTCTTGCGTTGTCGTCAGATTAATTTGACTTGGAATATGCCGTTGGATTTATGCAAACGTGTGGGAATTAAAACGCTTGCCTTAAGTGCAACCGTGAACAACGTGTTCGTGATCGCCAATAAACGTTTTGACGGTTATGATCCGGAATTGATGACTAATGGAGTGCAAAGTGTGATTCCGCAGACTTATTCTTTGGGTATTAATGTAGGATTTTAATGAATGAACAAGATGAAAAAGAATTTATTATTAATAATCGTTATTCTCGGTTTGGCGGGTTGTGATAATTTTTTGGAACCCAAATCCGACACCTTGTATATTCCCAAGGATATCGTTTCTTTGGACGAGATGTTATTGGGTGTCGGTTACCCTCGACCGCTTGGTACGTATACCGTTCTGAGTGCCGGGCTCAACTTGCTGGATGATGATATTACTTATACGTCCCAAACGGGAACGATATCAAGTTATGATGAACCTAAAGCAAATGCTATCAAATATTTATATTCATGGCATCCCGATATGTTCGAGGAACTTAATAAGGTTTATTCGCTTTATAAAGATATATGGGAATCCCATTATAGATTTATCTTGGGGGTAAATGGGGTACTGGATTATATAGATAAAGTGAACGGTACGTATAATGAAAAAACATTGGTACAAGCTCAAGCGTATGCTTTAAGAGGGTTCTATTTTTTCAATTTGGTAAATATTTTTGGGGAGCCTTATAATTATAACCCGAAGGCACTCGGTATCCCGTTAAAATTGAATAGTGGCGTGGAACAAAGTGATATTGCCCGGAATACGGTGGAAGAAGTTTATAAACAAGTATTGGAAGATTTGGGTGATGCGGAGGAACTTTACCAGACTTTACCCAAAGAATTGCAATACAAGAAAGATTTGCGTGTAAATTTGCCGATGGTGCAATTGCTGAAATCAAGGGTGTACCTTTACATGGAGAATTGGAAAGAGGCGGCTAAATATGCCAAGAAAGTGATTGACGATTGGGAATTTTCATTAATAGACCTCAATACGTTGGAAATACCGGGTTCTCTGTCTTATTATCCGTTTATAAACGAGAATGCGTCCGATGTGATTTGGTTATTCGGCAAGGTGGCGGACGTTGATGCTTATCTTGGGGTACAATTGAGTTATAGGTTTAGTATTTTTAATGCGTCCCCGGAATTGATTGCCGGTTTTAAAGAGGGGGATTTACGCAAAGAATACTATATATTCCGGGAACAGAATTATGCTGATATATTTCTGCCTTTCGGGAAAAATACGACCTCATTTGCTCATTCGCTCGAATCAACCTCTTTTTCGCAAGCGTTCCGTTTGCCGGAGGCTTACCTGAATTTGACTGAAGCGGCAGCTTTGGACGGGGATGAAGCGACTGCGCTGAAAGTGTTGAATGATTTGCGGGCAAAGCGTTTTACTACCGATACCCCGGGTAAAGAAGTTTCCGGGTTAACCGGAAAAGACCTCGTGGATAAAATTCGGCAAGAACGGAGGTTGGAACTGTGTTTTGAGTTTCATCGTTGGTTCGACTTGCGCCGTTATGGAATGCCGTCCATCAAGCACGTGTGGAACGCGGGGGAAACGCCTGTCGAGTACGTGTTGCAGGAGAAGGATCCCGGCTACACGTTGCCTATACCGCAAGTCGTGATGAACCAAAATAGAGCGTTGATCCAAAATAAATTGGCTAATCCAAGATAATGTCGGATATAATAAAAGAAAGTTATGAGATATATCGTATTAATATTATTGGCTTGGGGATTATTCGCTTCATGTAACGATGAAGATGCGATTGTCCCGAGAGAAGCTGATGTCGTACTGCGTTACCAGTTCCCGCAGGGTACGAATGAATGGGATGAGATTGCTGAAGAGATGAAAGAGAAACATGACGTGTACTTGATTTACAAGGGATTCTCTCCTTTGGATTTCAGTCGGGCTTGGGCTATTTCCGGGCAAACGAGTTATTCGGGAGAGTCATTGACGGATGAACAGGCTAAAAATCACGTGAAATTCATGAAGGAACATATTTTTGATTATTTGCCGACGGATTTGTCTCGTTCCGTTTTGCCTATGTATTATTTTCTTATTCATGATTACAGGACAGAAACCGTCGGTTGGTCGGGAGGGATATCAACGGAAGCTGTAACGAATTTCACCGGAGGGTTGGATTTTTGGGCAAATTCTATTTATAACCCGAGCGTGACTGAATTTCCCGCTACTTGGGAAAAGTTGAGGGAGCACCGGATAAGAATTATGAAACAGTTTTTAGAGTCTGCCATAGATCGGGGGAAAGTGGTCATTCCTGCCAGTTTTCATGATGGATTCAATTACACGAAGGATATAAACACGTGGAATACCAGTGATGCGGATTATTATTTGAAAAGAGGTTTCCTTGGGACATTGTCAGGAGATATTTATAACTTCGGAAGTATTTGGGGGATTAGTTACACGAACCCGACCTTGAACTTTTTGACTTATGTTTTCTTGGGCTTCCGTTACACGGAAGAGGAGTTCTTGTCTATATATCCTCCCGCGGATTACCCGTTGATACAGAAAAAACGCTTGGAGGTACTCGATTACATGAAAGAGAAGTATAATGTAGATCTGGAAGCGATAGCGCGGGGACCGGAACTCTGATCATGTGTTTTTTTCATTTCACGATAAATGTCGGTAGGGTAACTACCGACATTTAAGAGAGAATTGTATGTTTTTCAATTATATATGAATTTTATTTTTAAGATGATTTTTATGAAAAAATGGATGTTAGTATTGTTGGTAGCCGTATTCGTGCTACCCGTTAGCCAAGAGGCTTTGGCGTCTTCCCGTAAAAAGAAGAAAGCTGCTGTGGAGAAAAAAGAAGCAACTCCCGTGCAGACGGATTATGACAAATTGCTGAATAAACCGGGCAAGGTGATGGCAAAGAGTAATTTTATCACGATGCATAAACTGAACGGCAAACTTTATTTCGAGATCCCCTTGAAATATCTGGGGCGGGAAATGTTGTTGGCTTCGACGTTGACCGAGACTTCCGATGCCATGTTCGGGGATGTCGGGTATAAACAGAATGATCCTTTACACGTGCGTTTCGTGATGGGTGACAGTTGTATTTATTTAAAGAATATCACGACATCCGCGACGATTGATCCCGGCAACGAGGCGTTGCAAAATGCCGTGAACCGGAGTTATGCCGATGCTATCGTGGCAAGTTACAAGATCGAAACTTATAATAACGACCGGTCGGCAGTGGTGGTTGATATGACGGAATTATTTACCACGGATGTGAAGGACTTTTCGTTTTTGCCGCGCATGGGAATGCTTAGCGTGACAGGTGATTTCCGCAAGGAAGCTTCCGGATTGGATGAAATCAAGAGTTTCGATGATAATCTGGTCGTTAAATCTTATATGACATACAAAGTTTCGATTAAGATTTTGTTTTTCACGCTACTGGACAATCTTCCGGTCACGGGCAAGGTAACCCGTTCTTTAGTTCTCCTGCCTGAAGACAAAATGCGTCCCCGCGTTTCAGATTCACGAGTAAGTGTTTTCAACACGAGCAAGTATCATGTTTCCACGAGAGAGGACGGAATCCAAAAATACTCGTTGGCGAATCGTTGGCGTTTGGAGCCGAAAGACGTGGCCGCTTATCAACGGGGAGAGTTGGTGGAGCCGGTGAAACCTATCGTGTGGTACGTGGACGATGCTTTCCCGGCGGAGTGGATCAGTCCGGTGAAGAAAGCTATCTTGAGCTGGAATAAAGCTTTCGAGGCGATCGGGTTCAAGAACGTGATGCAAGTACGTGATTTCCCTAAGAACGATCCCGAATTTGATCCGGACAATATCAAGTACACTTGTATCCGTTATTTGCCGTCAACTACGGAGAACGCGATGGGTCCCTCTTGGGTAGATCCTTCCACGGGAGAGATTATAAATGCCACGGTGTTGATTTATAATGACGTGATTCGTTTGGTGAACAACTGGCGTTTCGTGCAGACGGCACAGGTTGATCCCAGAATACGGGCGAAAAAAATGCCGGAAGACATCATGGAAGAGTCGATGATATACATCGTGGCACACGAGATCGGTCACACGCTCGGTTTCATGCATAATATGGCATCTTCCGCTGCTTACGCGGTGGATTCGTTACGCTCAGTATCGTTCACTCAGCGATACGGGACAACCCCGTCCATTATGGATTACGCCCGTTTCAATTACGTGGCGCAACCCGGGGATGAAGGCGTGAAGTTGACACCCCCGGATTTGGGTGTTTACGACTATTTCACGATCAAATGGAATTATCAATATCTCCCTCAAGCGAAAGATATGTGGGAAGAGCAAGCTATTCTGGAAAGTTGGGTAGACGAGAAGGCAGGCGATCCTATTTATCGTTACGGAAGGCAACAGATTTTATCCCGCTATGACCCGAGTGCTATTGAAGAGGATTTGGGTGACGACCCGATCAAGGCAAGTACTTACGGGATTAAGAATTTGAAATATATTTTGCCTAATCTGGAACAATGGATTGATAACGATCCGGATTACAGCCACCGTTCCGGTTTGTACAATCAGATCGCCAACCAGTATTTCCGCTATATCACGAATGTCTCTTATAACGTGGGTGGTATCTATTTGACGGAGATCAAGGAAGGTACTCCCGGCGAACGTTACGTGTCTGTGCCGAAAGATGTGCAAAAGGCTTCTTTGGCTTGGCTTTTGAATGAATACAGGAACGCGGATTGGTTAAGTAAATCTCCTTTGCTCAAAAAATTCCCCATGGGAGTGGATATGACTACTTTATTAAGAACAAAATTGGCCGGGAATTTGACAAGATTGAAGGATAACGTTTTACTTTCCGCGCATATCGCTTCTAATCCCTATACCGTGAAGGAGTTCTTGAACGATTTGTATAACGGTGCTTTTGAAAGTGCTATAAAGGGCACGAAACTGACGGATGGTGACAAACTATTGCAAAGTACGCTCGTGGATTTGGTGCTTGCTCCTTTGGCCGACCAAAAACAATCCGGCGGGTTGTTCGGTTTGAACACGGCTTACGCGCCGAGTATCGACGAGATTTTAGCTTATGATCTTGATCCTAGTGGAATGGTTCGTTTGTTCGAGAATAAACTCCGGGAAATAGAGTCAGAGAATGGAGCCGGTTATATCGCTTCTCAATTAAGGCAAGAGCAATTCGGTACTCCCGGTTATGGGTTCTTGCAAAAGGTAGATGTGAAAGCGTTGGATAATTCTTCTGTTTATTTGATCGATCTGGCTTTTAAAGCACAAAAGTTGATCAACAGTAAAGTTGCGACCTCGACAGGAGAGGATAGACTTCATTATCAGGCTTTAGCGGCGAAGATTGCCAAGACGTTGAAGAATAAATAGATGTTGTTTTAATGGTTTGTAATAAAAGCCCGTCTGGAAAGGCGGGCTTTTTCTTTTCGAGTACCGTGTGCGTTCGAGTAGAATTAATGGACTATTCAGTAATCTTATTACTATTTATAGTGATAATACCATATATTTAGCATGTATCAAATTTTATTTAATTTCAATTAAAATTCTATTCAACAACCTTTATAATAGGAGATGAATAGGAGTTGAATGGGAGTTGAATAGGAGATGATATAAAGAAAGTATAAAGTAGATACATGAAAAATTATAATTATTCAGCTTATTTCACTTTTCCCATGTCTGAATTGGAGGAGGTGTACAAGCATTTTGTTTGTTATGGAGAATGTTTTATATTTGTCGGGAATCCAATGAAGAGAAAGAAAGGGAGTATAATTTGATGCGGGAAGAAATTTACCGGGAACTATTTCTGGCTATACAGGAATTACCGGATCGTAGCCGAGAGGTGTTCGAGTTACACTTACAGGGAAAAAAGAACGAGGAAATAGCTGAAGTGCTTGCTATTCAAGCGAAAGCGGTGAAGGCATACAGGAGAGATACCATTACTTTTTTGAAAAGTCGTTTAGGAAACAAATTCTGTTGGTTTGTTTTCATGAATGTAATTTAATCCAGAGTTCGTGATATCTTAACGTGAGTGACGAAATATACGGGTACACGTTTATCGTGGAATAAATCGTGTATCGGGAATTTTTGTTTCAAGAATTCTGCTCTTGTCGATAGCGCGATTGAACGATTAATTTTTATCTTTGTATTATTAAATGGAAAATTGGATGAAATGGGTGTGTCCGATTCGGAAATATTAACTGCCTTTCAGAGGAATATGAATGAGGGCGGGAAATTGCTATTTCAACGCTATTATAAGCCGTTGGTGCTATTTTCCGGCTCGATGCTTGATGATTGCAGTTTTCCGGAGGATATCGTGCAGGAGGTATTTTACCAGTTTATCAAGAATAACGCTTACCGGCAGTTGACGCCGGAGGCTTTGAGTACTTATTTGTTCCGGAGCGTGAAAAACGCTTGTTTGAACAGGATTCGGGACCAGAAGGAGTTCGCGCAAGCGGAATTATTGAAGTATGATGCCATCGAGGAGGAAGCGACGGCCGTTTCTTTGGAATTGATCGAGGCTATTCGCCAAGCGATAGAGAGATTGCCGCGAAAGACCCGAATGGTGGTCATGTCGATTGTCGTTGAAGGAAAAAAATACAAGGAAACGGCTGAAGAGTTGGGGGTGTCCGTGAATACCGTGAAGACGCTGTTAAGCGGTGGTTTGAAACAATTGCGGCAGCAATTTCCTGATTCTTTATTGCTATTTTTTATCTTGGAGAGAAATAATTTCTAAAAAAACTTTCAAAATTGATTCACCCATTTTTTGATTCTTGTGTTTGTCTTATAAAATGAGTAGACGAATACGACACGATGAATAAGGATGAAAAAGAAATGCGAATCCGGGAGTATCTTTCGGGAGAATTAAGCAAGGCGGAAGAACGGGAGTTCAACGAGTGGCTTGCCGGGGATATGGACGCTCAACGAATTTTCGCGGAACGGGTGAAAGAGTTTCATTTGGTCCGTTGGGCGAAACGGTGGGAAGCGATAGATAATGATGAGGCTCGAAAACAGGTTGTGGGGCGGGTGCGCCGCCATCGCTTGCGGATAGGAATTGTAAGGTATGCCGCCGTGATTGCCGTGATTCTGGTTTCCGGGTTGACGGTTTGGAATTGGCAACAACGGTCGCCGGAACCCGCTGCTTTGACTGTCGTTTCTGTTCCCGCCGCAAACGTGCCGATACTGAAACTGGCTGATGGCAAGGAGATACCTATTTCTCCCCGAAACACGGAGATCATTCGTTCCACCCGGAGGGTAGATATTCAACTGGCTGACTCCGGGAGATTGGAGTACGTGGCGAAGTCGGATTCGATTGCCGGACAGGTGGAGTACAATACTCTTGTTGTACCCCGGGGATGCGAGTTTAATCTCGTCTTGGCTGACGGTAGCCGGGTGTGGCTGAATGCGGGAAGTTCGTTGAAGTATCCCGAAACTTTTTCAAATGGGGAACGAAGGGTTTACTTGAACGGGGAGGCCTATTTCGAGGTGGAGCATGATGCGGAGGCCCCTTTTATCGTGAACACGGAATCCATGGATTTGCAGGTACTCGGGACGAGTTTTAATATAAAGGCTTACGATGACGAAAGCATGGTGATTACCACTCTCGTCACCGGGAAGATTAGACAGGAATTTCCGGAAGTGGGTAAGGATATCACGTTGACGCCCTCACGTCAATCGATATTCGACCGTGTTTCCGGGAAATTAGAAACGAAACAAGCCGATGTCCGGGAAACCCTCGCTTGGAAAGAAGGCAAGTTTATCGCTAACGACGAACGTCTGGAAGATATTTTCCGGCAATTGTCCCGTTGGTATGATTTTAAAGTGGTGTACACTCGCCCCTCGCTGAAAGATGTCCGCTTTTATCTTCATTCCAACCGGTATGCGGAGGTGAAGACGATATTGGAATATCTCCAGACAACGAAAGGGATTCGTTTCACTTACGCGGATAAGACGATTTACGTGAGTCAATAAAATAAGGAGATGCCCTCACATCCCCTTACCTGTTAGCCCCTCAGCTAACATCTGTATTAATTTAATAATAAGCTAAACAAAGCTATGGGAAAAAAACGAAAAATTCAACAATTGCTAAGAAAAATGAGGACACTTGCATTATTTATGCTTTGGGGATTCTGCACTTGTCACGCGACGGTTCGCGGGCAGGAGGCGCGTATCGATTTGAAATTGTCCGATGTAACATTGAGTCAGGTGTTCAGGAGTATAGAACAGTTGACCGATTACATGTTTATTTACAAGTCGGAAGATGTACAATCCGTTCGGAAGGTTTCCGTGGATGTGCGGCAAACTATGGTACGGGATATTTTGGGTATGTGCTTGAAAAATACCGGTTTGTCGTACACGTTTAAAGGGGATGTGATTGTTATCCAGAACTTGAGAGAACCGGAAAAGAAAGAGCTTCGGATAGTGGGACGGGTGACGGATGATAAAAAAGAACCTTTGCCCGGGGTGACTGTCTGTGTCAAAGGATTGTCTGTGGGCACGACGACGGATGTTAAAGGAAAGTATGTGTTGAAGCTCCCGGAAATGGAAAAGTTGTCTTTGGTATTTTCTTTTGTCGGGATGAAAACACAAGAGATAAAGTACTCGGGACAGGATACGATTAACGTGGTGATGGAGGAGGATGTTTCGGAAGTGGAGGAAGTTGTCGTGACAGGTTATCAAACTATTAATAAGACTCGAATGACGGGGGCGGTGGAGGTTGTCACGGCAAAAGATATAGCTAATAAAGGGTACGTTTCGGTCGGGGATGTTTTGAGGGGCTCTTTGGCGGGAATCAGTACTCGTAACACGTCCGGGAAGCCGGGAGCATTACCCGAGATTCGTATCCGGGGATTAAATTCTTTATACGGTGATATGAATCCGACTTGGATTGTCGATGGGGTTCCTTTTTACGGTAACTTGAATGATTTGATTCCTGAGGATATCGAGAGCATCACGGTGTTGAAGGATGCTGCCGCTACTGCTATTTACGGTTCTCAGGCAGCTAACGGGGTGATAGTGGTGAAGCGGAAGCAGGGGAGAGAAGAAGTCCCGATGATTCGCGTAACTTCGAGTTTCTCAATAGAGGCGGCTCCAAAGTCTAAATTGGATTTAATGAATTCGAAAGAGAAGATTGCTTTTGAACGTAGCGTGTACGAGGATTTTCCTAATCAAGCGGTGGGGGGAAGAGTAATCATGTTGTTGAAAAATGCGGATATGGGAAAAATTTCCCGTGAAGAGGCTGAAGAGGAAATCACTCGTTTGAGTAAGATTAACACGAATTGGTACGATGTGATATTTCGGACGCCTTTTTCTCACAATCATAATATCTCGTTTTCGGGTGGGAACGAGAAGTTGAAGTATTACGCGAGTTTGAGCGTGCAACAACGTCAAGGGTTAATCCCTTCCAATGATTACAGTAACTGGAACGCGATGTTGCGATTGTCCCGCGATTTTAATAAACGGCTGTATTTTTCCTTGAATCTTTCTTCTAATATTAGAAAAGATAAAGACGCGGATGCCGGGGTGAATATATTGCATTATGCGACTTTTGCCAATCCTTATGAACGTCCTTACGACGAGGAGGGAAATATGGAGTACGACCGCTCTTATTCTTATCAATTGAGTTCTTTGAAAGACGGTTATAAATCTGATTTTAATATCCTGAACGAACTTTATAATAATACCTCGTGCACGAACGCTTTGAGTAATAATGTTTCTTTGGATATTGAGGTCAAGATATTGGATAATCTGAAATTTATCACCACGGGTTCTATTAATACTTATTTTGATAACACGGAGGTGGTGTATAAACCGGGAACTTACGTTGCACAAAATAACGCTTGGATGCGTACTTTATTCAGTGAATTGCCCGATAACTTGAACAACGGTTCGCTTCGACATAGGAATGTCAGAAATCATAGTTATACTTGGTCCAATCGCTTGGAGTATATACAGGGGTTTAAGGAGAATCATTTTTTGAATTTGTTCTTGGGATATGAGATGTCTGAGGCCTCGGGTTATAGTAATTCTGTGCGTTTCCCGGAGTATGATCCCGAGAAGGGGTTGACGAATATACCGGAAATAGGGGCGGATAAGATTGCTTACGTGCAGCAAATGATTAAAAATTTGATGGACCAGAGTGAAGGGCGTAATCGTAGAGTGTCTTTTTTTGCGTCACTGGGGTATAGTTTTAAAGACCGTTATGTTTTTTCTGCCAGTGCTAGGATGGATGGAGCTGACGTTATAGGAACTAAGAATCGATTTTCTCCCTTGTGGAATGCCAGTTTGAAATATAATCTTCATAAAGAGGATTTTATGACGAGGTTCGGGTGGATTAACGAATTGGCGTTTCGTGTTTCTTACGGGTACACGGGGAGTATCGATAAAACGGCGTTACCGTTTAACGTGCTTTCTTATTTGATGTCTTCGAAGTTTCTTGATATGGATATCCCTTCTTACATTTCTCCCAAGAATCCTTCTATTAAGTGGCAGAAGAAGCAGGACCGCAGTTTTGGCGTGGATATGGCATTTTTCAGGAACAGGATTCGGGCAACGGTGAATTATTATAATAACGTGACTCGCGATTTGTTGGATTCTAAAACATTACCTGTATCGGTGGGGATTAGTACGATTCGGTATAATAGTTCTTCCGTTCGAAATTATGGCGTGGAAGTTAGTTTGCACACGGTGAATATTCGTAAGCGGGATTTCACGTGGACGACATCTCTTAATTTCGCGAATAACAAGAGTAGAATAATAGAGTCGTTTTATAAAAACGTGCAGGATGTTCCTAAAGGGTACGGGCGTACGGAACCGGTGGAAGGGACTTCAACCAATTCGTGGATTGGCTACCGGTTTGCCGGTATTGACCCGTTGACCGGACACACGTTGGCTTTGGTGGATAATTCGAATCGTGAAAACCCGATTGGCTTCCAAAGAGAAGACGGGACTTGGGTGCTGGATATGGATGATTCGTTAAACGAGAAGGATAAGCGGCGTATTAAAAAGACTTTAGGTGATAGTTATCCGCCGATATCCGGGGGATTCGGGACGGCTTTGAATTGGCAACAATGGACGTTGAGTACCCGGTTTACTTTTATGGCAGGGCATAAAATAACATCGGCTTATTATTCCGTGGCTAACGGGGGTAGTTTTTCATCGGCTTCTCAAAACGTGTTGAAGCAAGAGTTCAATCGTTGGAGGAAACCCGGAGATATAACTGATATGCCGGGGTATAGCACAACGGGAAACGTTGCTTCATTACAAACCGATTGGTATGATAGAAAATTGGAAAGTGGAGATTTTCTGAAGTGTACGGAGATTTCTCTGGGGTATTTTCTTTCTTCCAAAATCTGCAAGAAGTTGTTGCTCTCTTCTTGTCGGGTGAACTTGAATATTCGGGATATATTTACGATATCGAAATATAAAGGATTGGACCCGGAAAACTTTGGGGGATTTACTTATCCTAATTCCAGAAAATATATGCTTTCATTGAGTGTCGGTTTTTAAATATAGAGATTATGAAATTACGCGTGAAAAGAATAAGTATGTTATCCTTGTGTCTGATCGGTTTCATGATGACCGCTTGCAAGGATTACCTGAATCTTATACCTAAGAATCAAAAAATCGTGTCTAACGTGGAAGACGTGAAAGCGGAATTGTTGTCGTATTGGGCGGCAACGACTTATTCCACGTTGTTGAAGACTTCCTATGGTAATTCTGCGCCGTTATCCTTGCCTATATTTAATGATGTCAATATTCAATTGGCTCTTTACGAGGATAATATGGATATGCTCGCTTTTAAAGAGCATTCGGATATAAATGACAGGTGTATGACATATTATTATCAGGATATCGATTGGAAAGGAACTAGTTTGGCTTCTTCTCTCTGGCAAAATTGTTATGTTTCTATCGGGTTTATGAACGCGATACTTGATGATTTGGATAAAGTGACGGCAACTCAAGCCGAGAGGGAAACGATAGGGGGTGAGGCTCGGGTAATTCGTGCTTGGAATATTTTGAAATTGATTCAGTTTTTCGCTCCCTATAAGGATAATAAGTTGGGTGTACCTTTAAATCTGGATTCGGAAAATGTGACACCGGGAGATAGGCGCACGCAAACGGAGATTTATGGGATTATTGAACGGGAGTTGAAGGAAGTCTTGGAATATACTACGCCAAGGGAAAAATGGAATTTCTTTTATTCTCCGAGCTTTGTTAAATCTTGTTTGGCCGAGATGTATATGTTTAGAGCGGGTTCTGCCGCGGCAAAAGATACGGATTGGGAGATGGCCGAGAAATATTCGGGAGAAGTGATTGCTTCTTATGTCCCGGAGAATCGTGCTGAATTATTGATGGATATGTTTTCCGGCGAGAGTGTATCTTATATTGTTGAACATCCTTATTGTGCGTTGAAATTGGCAACTAGCCGTTTTTTTGGTATAGGAAATCAAAGCACGGGTATATGGGGGTCTAACAATGCCCAACAAGTAAGTTCGGAGCTTTGGTTGATGTACGAACCTGAGGATATTCGAAGAAAAGCTTGGTTCCGAGAGAATGAAGATGAAGGTAGAGTAAGACGTTGTATTTCCAAACCGGTTGTTTATTATTATGGTCCGGTTTGTGATATTTTGGTGTTATATCGTAAAGCAGATCTTTTCTTGATAAACGCTGAAGCGAAATGTCGTTTGGGGCAAGAGTCCGAGGCTGCACGCATGATTGAGGACTTTAGGAGGGCTCGCATCCCGGGATACAATACTTCTGTTACCGGTGATATATTGGCGGAGGTGTTGAAAGAACGGCGCTTGGAATTGTGTTTTGAAAATGGTTCGCGTTGGTTGGATATGAAACGTTTAGGGATTAGTTGTACTCGTTCGGGGTTTGATAAGGAAAGTAGCGGGACTAAAGAGTATACCCTTGACGCGAATGATTATCGTTATGCTTTGCCCATTCCCACCGATATCGAATTGGATTATAATGATATCAGTCAGAATCCGGGATGGACGAATTTCAACTAGTGAAAATTTATAATAGGTCGTTTATGAAAAAGATATTTTATTTGATACTGATTTCCTTGTTTATCGGGGGATGTGAAAAGGATGACGATTTCTTTTTTGAAAATCCCGTTACGGAAGGAAATATTAAACTGGTTCGGTTGCGTGCTGACCACAATACTTTGCTGCCGGACGGAAAAGCCACGATGAAGTTTTATGCGGAGGCTTACAATATATTGGAATTACCTGATTATACACCAACTTACGAGGGGGATAGTGCGATTTACATACCGGGAATTGTTCGGGATACTTCGTTGATTCCGGCAGATCTTTTGCCGACAGGATTGTTTCGTTTGCTGGATGATTCCGGGAATGAGTATTCCGATTTTAGTTTTTCCACTACCGATACGCGGGAACGTACGATTCGTTTTCGCGTGGAAGCGGGGGAATTGACGAGCGAAGAAGTGGAAATTCGGGTAAGGCCCTTACCGCGGGAGAAGTACGAGGAAATAGAAATCCCCGTGATCTTTCATGTTTTGCATCCTGCTAAAAATCCGAGTATAGCACCTATTGATATTACCCCGGAAACTGTGGAGAAAAATGTAAAGCGATTGAATGACGTTTTTAATGGTGAAGCCACGACTGACCCTAACGGGGGGAATGCCAGAATTATTTTTAGATTGGCGGAATATGATAATAACGGGGTTAAATTAGAGAATCCGGGGATACATTATTACGAGATCGAGAGTTCTGTCGTTTTTAAAGAAAGCGATGATTATCAGATTTATGTTATGTCTAAGGGGAGCACGTTAATGTATGATTACCGGAACTATTTGAATATTTGGTTAATTAATGATCCTAGAGGGTCGTCTTTTATCGTGAGAGGACCTAACGTGATAGATCAGCCTGAAAATCCTATTCCCGGATTGAATGCCGGAGCCTTGTCGGCAACTTTTCCAGAGCGTCCCACGGATATTGGTTTCTTTGTCAACATGTCTCATTTCTTGAATCCGTTGCAATCCGCCGATTATTTTGAAATTTCAACGGCGATGGCTCAATATTTAGGATTGCTTACGACTCGGGGTGTGGAAGCGTACGGGGAAACGAATTTCGTGAATGGCGATACTGATTATTGTTCGGACACTCCTTATTATTGGAATGATTTTTCTTCTGTTTTTAAAAATAATAGCAAGGGAAATAGCACGGATAAAAATACGTTATACTTTACCTCGTATAATGTGATGGATAGTTACAGTTACAAGAATTCCATTACGGTTGATCAAGTTGCTCGCGTTCGTTTGCATTTAGAGCGTTGTCCTTCTCGCTGGATGTATAAATCTAAATTCGCTTTTACCGGAAAGTTAGAGGATCGGAAATAATGATTAAAGATTAAATATAAAAAATAATACTATGAAAACATTTTTACTTATATTGATTTTGCTACTTGTTACTTGTTCTTCTCGTTTGTTCGCACAAGAAACCAAATTGACAATTGATTTGAGCCAATATTTTCAGAGGCCGAAGGTTAGTTTGTCCGGTCCGAATTTTAATGAAGTGCTGACTTACGATTCGTCTCGGAAAAGTGTGATATCCTTATCATTAAAAGAAGCTGCTTATTTCACTTTGAGTATTGATCTTAGTGCTAATACTCTCTATTTAGAACCGGGAAAAGATCTGATGATAAGCGTGGTCCCGAATGAAAAAGGAGAGTTTATCGCCATACATTTGGATCTTCGTTTTGAAGGAGAGAACGCAGATATTAATACTTATTTGAACACGTGTAAACTGGGCTCTATGGAGGATAAAGATTTTCTTTTAGATGAAACGACTTATCTTCGGAAAATAGAGCAACTTCTAAAACAAAATAAGAAAACAATTCACAAGTATAAATTGAATAAACAATTTGAAGAAAAAGAGTTAATGCGTGCCCGTTATCAAGTGCTGGAAGGCGTAACGAGTTATCCGATTCAACATTTTTGGGAAGGGGGAAATAAAACAAGTGCTGTTTTTAAGGGAGGAGAAACTCCTATTGTAAAAGAATACATAGCTCGACAATTAATTGATGATGAAAAAGCGTGGCAAGTTTCTGCTTATAGAAAGTATGTGAAGTCAGCTGTAGCTATGTTGGCATTTACCGATTTTGGAGCTTCTTGGGAATCGATAATACAGGAGCGGTTGAGGGTATTGACACAATATTTTAAGAGTCCTCGAATCTTGGAAGATATGGTGCAAAATATGGCTCTCGTGTATGTCGAAAGCACAAGAGGTGATTCTTTGATGGGTTTCCAAACGGCTTATGATAAATATGTGTCTAAACCGGAATATAGGCAGGAGCTTGAAAAGGTGTATGCCATGTGGAATAAATTGAAAAAAGGGCAACACGTTGTTTCCAGTGGTGCGGTTTATGAGGATGTGGAAGGAAATACAGTCAGTTTGGATGATTTGAAAGGAAAGTATATTTACATTGATGTATGGGCAACGTGGTGTGGACCTTGTCGGGCAGAGATTCCTTTCTTGAAAAAATTGGAAGAAGAATTTCATGGTAAAAATATTCATTTCGTGAGTATTTCTATGGATGAACGGAAACGGAATTGGATTAAAATGGTGGAACAGGAGAAATTGGGAGGCATCCAATTATGGGGAGGACCGAGTGCTCAGATAGCGATTGACTATAAAATAAAGGGGATTCCTCGTTTTATATTGCTTGATAGGGAAGGAAAAGTGATTGATAATAATATGAGTCGTCCCTCTGAGGCTGTAACTAAGAAAGTATTGGAAGAATTAGAGGGAATTTAAATCGTGGAATTATGAATGTAAGATGGTTAATTGTCTTGTGTCTGTCGGTGGTCGGGGCGGCATGTGTACATACGATAGATGCGGAGGTGGAAAGTACACCTCGGGAAATTCATTTTAAAGTTCAGGCTTCAGCGCTTGCCCGTTCCAGCAAAGAGGTGTTCGCCGTGGGAGATTCTATCGGGATTTACGCGGTAAAACGTACGGAGGGCGGGATTTCGGCGATACCCGCTCAAACAGGTAATCAAGCGCATAATGCTAAATGGGTAAAAACGGAGGACGGTTGGCAACCGGCTTCCCCGATAGATAAGGTACTTTGGAGTCAAGATAATGCACCCCTTGATTTTTATGCTTATTACCCGTATCAAAGAGAGGCTTTTGACCCTGCTGCAATAAATGTTCGTGTACATTCGAAACAAAACTCGGAGGTGGCTGTTGAGGAATCGGATGTCTTGCGTGCGGCAAATACCCGAGGATTGAGCGAAGGTGACGTGGAGCTTCAATTTGAGCATGTATTTTCTTTGGTTGAGGTGAAACTGGTGGGAGATAGAATCGTGGGTTCCCCTGTGAAGGTAACCGCTAGTGAGATAGCGACTAATATGCAACTTAATTTAGGGACAGGGGAACTGTTTCCCTTGACGATGGGAAGCGTGGCGTTGTATTGTGCCGATTCGGAGCAAATGTTGTATAAAGCAATACTTCCTCCTCAGCAAGTGGAAGAAGGGTGTGCGTTTTTGCAATGTGAATTTGACGGTGTCACGTGTATATATCGTTCTCCCGGGATAAAATTGGAACCGGCTTGTTTGCAGGAATTTGAAATTGAAGTGAAATAAGGGTTGTAAGTAAAGTTCAGATAATAAAATGAAACGACAATATTATATATGGCTTTCCATGTTATTCTGTTTGTGGTTCGTGGAAGGATGTAATGATGATGATAGCACGGGTAATGATACTTCAGGAGCCGAACTTCATCTGTCAGCCTTGATAGACGGGATGACGGCGGAGGAAACTGCTTATCGGTTTCAAGGAGGGCAGGAAGTAGGTATTTGGTTATCAACTACCGATGTTTCTGGAAAATTGGCTAATGCCGATGGGGTACATAACATGCGTTTTTCTCAAAGTGCGGGAGGTTTGGTTGCCGAACCTCGTGCCACTTGGAACAATCGTTCAACAATTAACGTGTACGCTTACGCTCCGTATGACCGGGAGGCTCAAGATGCGCCTCATGCTTATCCTTTTCAGCTTAACTTGCGGCAAGATACTGTTTCGTTGACTCCGGATGGGAATCGACAAAGTGATTTTTTATGGACGAAACATGCGGCAACTTACACGAGTGAACCGCTTTTGTTGTCATTTCACCACTTGATGAGTAAAATAATCTTGCACGTGAAAAGTAATACTTCCATGCCCGGGAGTTTGATAGGTGGGCAACTATCCGTTTGCAATACTCAAACCGCTGCCAATATAGATTTGGGAACGGGAACCGTATCTCCGGTAGGAGCAAAAGGTAATGTTGTCGCCCGGGAGCTTCAAGATATACCGAGCGGGTATGAAATGGCCCGGGAGGTTATTATCGTGCCCCAGACGATACATGTCGGAGAACAATTTTTGGATATCTTTACGCTCGGTAATTATTCTTGTGTTTGGAATGCGGACAAGGAGTTGGTTTTTGAATCCGGTAAACAGATTGTCATGGAGGTCGTGATTGACGAGGGAGAGTGTCATGTTCGGATAAAGGATATTTCTCCTTGGAAAGAGGGACAATCTCCAATCTTGGGCGAGGCTGTCGAAGATCTGCCAACATTTAAAGTGCTCGATTTTTATGACCGCCATGGAATACAGGGAATTGTTATCGACGTGGACGAAACGGGAACACACGGGTGGATTGTTTCCATGGATGAAGTTGAATTGGCTTGGGGAACAGCTCCTATGGGCACTTACTTCCCGAGCGCATACGATAGAGATAATGCTCAAGCTAATTTGAATGCAGTTTTGGCGGTAGATCCTGATTTAAAGAATTATCCCGCTATGAAATGGTGTAATGATAAGAACGTGGATGGGGTAACCGGTTGGGTGCTTCCAGCTCATAACGTGGTAAAAAAATTCGCACGATTAATTAGTAATCCGGATACATGGGCGCAATTTAATCAAGCAATTAGGAATTCTTCTGTCGCTAATTCGTCCCCGGTAAACATAGATTGGAATAGTTGGAATGATTATTATTATGCTTCATCTACACTGTCTATGACTGATAATGTGAGGAATGCGGGATGTTCAATGACGAATAATTATTGGTATGGTACTTGTTATGTCGATGCTAATCTTCTTCCTCAGGAAGCAATATTCTATGTCAGGGCATTTCGGGAGTTTTGAAATAGAATGTGATTAGTCCTTGGTGGCTTATTTATGTGGATGCGTTGTCATTTTCTGGAATTGTTGCATTTGATTTCTGGAAATGACAACGTGTTTTGTTAATCAATAGGGGAAATTAAGAGTAGTTTTCAAAAAGCAGGAGCAGGATAAGTAAATAATGTTTGCCGAGGATTTCCCGTAGTGATTTATAGGCGTTTTTCTTTAGGGTTTTTACCGAGTTGACAGAAATACCAAGAGTTTCGGCTATTTCGTTGTTATTTTTGCCGTCAAGGCTGACGAGAATGACTTCCCGTGTTTGCGGGGGAAGTTGGTCAATGGCGGCACGTAGGATGCGTAGAGTTTCTTGATAGGTGACCTCTTCGAGGTAGAACTGTTCTTCTGCTTCCTCTTCTTCGGTTTTTATGATTTGGGCGTATTGATGCTCGATCTTTCTGTGTTTCAAGTGATCCAAACAAAGGTTGCGTGCAGTGATGTAAACAAAGGATTTAGCTTTCTCCATGGCGTCGAAGTCTGCACGCCTCTCGTATAATCGGATAAACGCATCTTGGGCGATATCACGGGCAATGTCTTCGTCTTCCGTGTATTTTCGGGCAAATTGAAATACCGGTTCAAAATATTCTTGGAAGAAGAACTTGAAATTGTTACGATTAGTCAACATTTTATCCACTACTTGTGTTTTTACGCTCACAAATGTATAATTTTTTTGTGATTTTATTCACCCACTTTAAAAAGTCGGTCGTTATAAGAGAAATTAAAATAAAAGTTTATGGATCAGTTGACCGAACGTTATAAAATTGCCCGATTGATAGCCCGAAAGGTTTCCGGTACGCTTACAGGAGAAGAAGTTGCGGCTTTGGAGGAATGGATAGAGGCATCCGAGGAACATCGGGAAGAGATGATTCGCATCGAGAAACGGCTGAAGGAAGATGTACGACGGGGGAGAGAATTGGACGCGGAGGCGGAATGGAAAGTCTTTCAACAGAGATTGCCCCGGAAGAGTTCTATACGTTGGTGGTGGTATTCTGCCGCTGCCGTGGTGGTTGGGGCGTGTGTGGTCGTGGGGGCTTTGCAATTACGGGATACAAAAGTTCCCATGCAGTTGGTTCAATCCGTGGAGAATAATATCAAAGAGTACAAGGCAAGACTGATTTTGGATGACGGGAGAGCGGTAAATATTACTGATACGACTTCCCAAATCATTGCCGTATCGGAAGGGGCGAGTGTAACGACTTCCGGGAGCGGGTTGAAGTATGAAATGAAAAAAGATTCACTCGCAAGTCCGGCTCGAGTGAAATACAATACGTTGATCGTTCCCCGGGGAGGGGAGTACGAATTGTTGTTGTCTGACGGTACGCGGGTGTGGATGAATTCGGAATCGAAGTTGGTTTACCCGGTACATTTTAGCGGGGACTTTCGGGAGGTGCAAATGGAAGGGGAGGTTTGTTTTAAAGTGGCGAAAAATGAGCGGCAACCTTTTATCGTGAAGACACAAGGGATATCGGTAGAGGTGTTGGGTACGTTCTTTAACGTGGAGGCTTACCCGACGGATGAGGTGATAACGACTACTTTGGTAGAGGGGCGGGTAAACGTGTCGAATGGCAAACAAGAATATGTCATGTCACCGAATCAGCAAGTGATTGCTGACGGAGGACAATTGGTCGTTCGTGAAGTGGATGCAGCCGAGGTGGTGCGTTGGATAGAGGGTGTGTGTTATTTTTCCGAGACTTCTTTGGAAGATATCATGGATAAGTTGGCACGTTGGTATGATGTCGAAATATTTTTTGCCAACGCATCAGCAAAAGAAGCTCATTTTTCGTTGGAGATCGAGCGCTATGATAATATAGCGGCAGTGCTGTCGAAGATAGAAAAAAACGGACGAGTGAAATTTAAAATTAATGGTCAAACCGTAATCGTGGAAGAATAAAAAAGCAGAATGTACTGGCATACATTCCGCTTTTTGCTAATCAAACTCCATGGCAATGGAGAATATTGTTTAACGTTATCAACAAAAGTATGAAAAAAAAATGGAGAAACAGTAATTTCTGTCGAAGGAAATTACCTAGAATGCTTATTATTATGAAGACGTGGATTGTTTTATTATTTGTCTGTACGATGCATTTGAATGCATCAAACGTGTATTCACAGCAGAAGAAGATGGATATTTCCATGAAAAATGCTTCTCTAGTGGAGGTATTCCGGTATATCCGTCAGAATAGTGATTACACTTTCGTGTATGATAGTGACGCGGTGAAGCGGGTAAATGCTATCTCGCTGGATATGAAAAATGCGGAGGTGGAGGAAATTTTAGATCTGTGTTTCCAAGGAAGTCCTTTTATTTATTTGATCGAGGGAAACTTGGTGATCGTTAAGGAACAAAAAGGCGAACAGCAGCAAACGAAAAACGTTCGGGTGAAGGGATTTGTGTATGACGTGAAGAAACAACCGCTGCCGGGAGTGACAGTGAAAGTAACGGGAGTGGCCGTGGGAACGGCGACGAATGAAAAAGGATGGTTCGCCATGGATTTGCCGCTGGAAAAGGGGGCGTTGGAATTTTCGTTTGTCGGTTTTAAGAAACAACAGGTGGCTTTCACCGAGAAAACCGACACGTTGCGGATTGTGATGGAGGAGGACGTGTCTGGCTTGGACGAGGTGGTTGTTCGGGCGTACGGTTCGCAGAACAAGCGGGAGAATATCAGCGCAATATCTTCCGTGAAGGCTGAGGAGATGAAGGAATTGCCGGCAGCGAGTATCATCAGTATGTTGCAAGGACGCGTGGCGGGGATGAATATCGTGAACCAGTCCGGGGCTCCGGGGAGTGCCGCTGTGGTGGCTATTCGGGGATACAACTCTTTGTTTGTCAGTGGGGATTCTCAGGGACGGGATGCCGCTGGAAATAGTGGGCAACCGCTTTACGTGGTGGATGGTATCCCGATGCACTCGTTTATATCCCCGGTGACGGGAACGAACACGCTGGCAGATTTGGATCCCTCGACGATAGAGTCGGTGGAGGTATTGAAAGATGCGGCGGCAGCCTCGATATATGGTTCTCGGGCCAGTAATGGCGTAATTTTGATCACAACGAAGAAAGGGCGGATGGGAACGTCTTCTTTCTCTGCCAATGCCTCGTACACGATTTCCCAGTTGATGGAATATCCCGTGCAGACGGGAGGTCGGATGGAGCGTTGGAGAGAGATTTTGTGGAAGCGGAATTTGCAAATGCCTGACTGGGGGGAGAATAAGATATTGTACCCGAATTCTTACGAGGAGGCTTTCGGGACGTGGGGAACGTACGATTCGTTCTGGAGTAGCGGGAAACGCTATACCACAACAATCCCTTATTTGCAAGATAGTTTGAATCCCTTTTATAATAATTCGACAAATTGGTTCAAGTACGCTTTTCGCACGGGAAAGGTGACGAACGTGAATATCCAGTCGACGGGAGGGACCGAGAAGTTCCAGTATCTGGTGGGTGCCGGGTATTATGACGAGACGGGTATTATGATCAATAGTAAATATTCCCGCGTGAATTTGATTTCTAATATGGTTTCCCGTCCGGTGAAGCAGTTCCAAGTGGATACGCGCTTGTACTTGGCTTACATGGACAAGAGCGTGAACACGGGTGGGATGAGCAATGGGCGTTACGAGGGAATGTCGGTGGATCCGACCTCGCAGAAGACCATAGAATCGTCTACCGGTGATGTGGTCGATCAATGGTTGAAATTGGTGAAGGGAGTGACAGTGCGTAGCGATGATTACCGGGTGATGGCGAACGTGGTGTTGACGTATTATATTTTGGACGGGTTGCAATTCTCCGCATCAGCGAACGTGGATTATTCGCAAGCGAATTTGAATAAATTCGAGCCGAGTTATTTGAACCCGAATACAAATGAGAATAAATCGTTGGGACAGGTCGTGCGGAACGTGTCGTTGAACACGGAAGAGTTGTTGACGTACAAGAAGTCGTTCAAGGAGGCTCATAATTTGGAGATGCTCTTGGGATATTCGGCGAATAAAACACAGGTTTACGGGATCGGGGGACACGGTAAGCGTGGAGCGAGCGATTTTATCTATTATTATAACCCGGAGAGAAATCCCCCGATCTATGATTACGGTTCGGAGGATTATCCTAACGTGCAGTCCACGACCTCGTACAGTTCTTATTTCAGGGAGAAGGCTTTGGTGAGTTTCTTCGGTCGATTGGGTTATAATTACAAGCAGCGTTATTTGATGGAGTTCGCTTTCCGGAGGGACGGTTCGTCTACTTTCGGGGAGAATAACAGGTGGGCGAATTTCCCGTCCATCGCATTGGGATGGGCTTTCTCGGAAGAGTCTTTCTTGAAGAATCGCTTGAGTGGTTGGTTGAACTGGGGTAAGGTACGGGCAAGTTACGGAACCTCCGGGCAGGTGTTCGGGTACGAGTATTTGTCTTACGGTTTATTGTCTAGTTTGAATGCATTTTTCCAAGGGAACACGGGTATGGGGGTTGCCACTCCCGTCAGCCCGAATTTGACATGGGAAAAGTCGGAACAGTATGATATCGGTTTGGATTTGGATATGTTCGAGTATCGGTTGAACATGAAGTTGGATTATTATTATAAACTGTCCTCTTCTTTGATATACGAAATACCGATGCCGGGAGATATATACTCGTATGATACTTACGTGGATAATGTCATGGAGGTTTCTAACGAGGGATTGGAGCTGGAATTTAGTTATGACGTGATGCGGGAGAGTGCGGTGAAATGGCGGACGAAGTTTAATATCTCGAAGAACTGGAACCGTTTCCGCAAGTCGTATGACAAGCAGGATAAGGAAGGATTGGTGATCGGTCGGCCGTTGTACCAGATTTACGTGTATGATGATAGTGGTTTTTACCAATCAGAGGACGAGGTGCCCGTGTATTATAAATTGGACGGGTCGGAAATTTATCTGGGTGGGATATCGACGGATAGGCATTATAGTGGGTTGCTGGGTACCCAGAAATTGAAAGATTTGAATGCAGATCAAAGTATCTCACTTGACGATAGATATCCGGCAGCTTCCCCGCTTCCCGTGGCTCACGGGGGATGGGTGAACGAGGTGACATGGAAGGGATTGAGTTTGAATGTGCTGTTTAATTATTCTATCGGGCGACACATTATCAATGCGACGAAAGGGACGATCGCGAGTACCGGACCGCTTTTTGCGGATATGAGAGATTACACGTTCTGGAGTCCCTCGAATCGAGATGCGAATTATATCCGTGTGGGTAAGACTTATCAGTATATGGTTCGCTCGAATATTGAGAATGTGCATTCCGTGAGTTTGAAGCAGTTGACGCTGGGGTATGATTTGCCTCAAAATCTGTTGAAAAAGACGTTTTTCAAGGAGATGCGTTTCTTTGCTACCGGGGAAAATTTATTTTACTTGAGTAATTACTCGGGAGGTAACCCCGAGGTAGTAAATATTTACACGGGAATAGATGAAGGTAAGGCTTACCCGTTACCTCGTAAATGGACGTTAGGTTTAACGCTTAAATTTTAATCAAGATGAAAAAGATAATATGCGGAATTATCATCACGTTGACGGTGTGGATAACCGGGTGCACGGGTATGATTGACATGACACCCGAGAGTGACGTGACATTTAACAGTTTTTTTAATTCGGTGAAAGATGCCGAAGCGTTATTGACGAGTTTGGAAGTAGCCCTTCGGGATGCCGCAACGGGGGATAATGTCAATCAATTGTATATCGGGTGGATCGCCGACACGGTTTCTAATAGTTATGCGCCTTATAGGGAATTTTCACCATCAACGATTGAGATGTCTTGGGCGGCTTCTTTCACGGCGATAAATAGTGCCGACGTGATTATAGAAAACGCCCATCGTTTCCCGGCAGATGTGGATGTGACCCCTTACGTGTTACAGGCGTATTTCGCGAAAGGACTTCTTTATTTTAACTTGGCACGGAGATGGGGTGAGGCTCCTATCCGGAAAGATTATAACGATTATAGCAAGTTGGGCAAGAGTTCCGTGCACGAGGTGCTGGAGGTGGCGACGGTGTGCGCATTGAAGGCTTTGGATTTGCCGGTTTTCGACGAGTTAAAGGATGGAAACGGGAATGCCCGCACGACGAAACAATATGCGAGCAAGGGAGCCGCGGCAGCCTTGTTGGCGCATATTTACGCTTGGCGGGCAGAGATCGAGAGTGTGCCCGAGTATTGGGCGGAGGCCGAGAAATATTGTTCGATGATTATCGAGGGGAAAGCGGGTAATTACACGTTGGCATCGGATCCGGAGGCACTTTGCCAGAATGAAATGCTCAGGAATGGGAATGAAACGATTTGGGAGATTTATCGAGGCCCTCAAGAATATTATGGGAAATACAATGCTTATTGTGCCGAGGAATATACCGGTTTTCCCGTGCGAACGGAATCAAGGTACGCACCTACCCCAACATTTGGCAATTATCTCGTCGAGATCTACCGGGAAAGGGTGAATAAGATGTTCCATCCGGAGGATCGGCGTCGGGATGCTTATTTCTATGGATTGGATGCGGATTCGCTTTTCGTGGTGTATAACAAGGGGACGAAAAAACAGTTTGCTCTTGCCGTGGAGTATCGCCCGGAAGGAAACGTGTACACGAAGTATGATAATTCGAAAAAATGCACGGTGGTGAGGGATTTGTTTTTGGAAGAAGGGGATTCGATCGTGACCGGCGGACGGTTCGGGAACACGAAAAGGGCTTACGTGATCAAGCATCGAAATCCGTATTATGTTGAATATGATTATAGTATGGAGCCGATTTTCAAGTGTTACGACGAGAATAAGGTGGTTTGGCGTTTGGCGGATATTATTTTGTTGCGGGCGGAATGTCGTGCCCGTCAGGATGCTCGTTCCGGGGGAGCTATTAGTGATTTGAACCGGGTGCGGGAGCGTGCTTACGGGAACACGACTTTTAATTACCCGTGTGCTGATGATGTGGTCAAAGGGCTAGATTCCGATTTGCGTTTGGCTATCTTTCGGGAGAGGGAAAAAGAGTTGATGTTCGAGGATCACCGGTATTATGACGTGGTGCGTAACGGTTGGGGACGAGATGGCGGACGGGATTACGTGCGCACGGAGTTAACGCCTGCCGCAAGTCGTTTGACTGACCAAGATATACTGGATGGAGCGCTTTATATGAGCGTGGCGTCAAGCGCCTTTAAAAATAATGATTTGATGAGGCAAAATGTTTATTGGAACAGGAAAAAGCAATAATTATGAACGCGAAGATTTTGAAAAATATATTACCGCTATGTTTGTTAGCGATGTTGTTGGGTGCCGGGTGCACGAAAAATAATTATATAGACACGGGAGTGAGCCAAGGACGGCATGATTGCAGTTTGTTGGAATACATGGAGAAGCATCCCTATGATTGGGATTCCACGGTAGTGATGGTTCGTCACGCGGAGTTGGAGTCGTTGTTCGAACGGAATGAGTTGGACGGGAAGCATTACGATGGGATTACTTTTTTTGGGATTACCAATCATTCAATTCGTCGTTATTTGCTGGAGAATGGTTTGAAGCAAGTGACGGATTTGAGGGCAGAGGCGTGTCGGGACGTGTTGCTGCGTTGTATCGTGGAGGGGAAAATTTACCGTAATGATATCCCGAGAGGGAAGAAGTCTTCCGGCTTGTCCGTTATCGGGGAGGGTGGTAAATATTACACGACGCTTGGAGGGTCGGATTTGTGGATATTCTCCTTTGCCACGAGTTACGGTGGCGTTCCTAATATTGGGGCGGTATCTCTCTACGGGGTGATCTTGAATGCTAGTAGAGAGTTCGAGATTGCTTCTGCGGATATTGAGCCGAATAATTGCGTGGTTCACTCGTTTGATTATGCCGTGACGATAGATGATTTCTTGAAAGCGGGGGAGAGTTTGAAGTAATAATTTTAAATGTATTTTATGAAGACAAGATTTTTAATACTGATGATAGTTTTGTTGGGGATGTTCGTGTGGGGATGTCACGAAATACCGGAAGGTTTCTTGGAAACGGGGGAAGCTAATTATAATCCTGATACGTTGATTGTTCGTAAAACTTTGGATCCGAAATTCGATGAGATCAGGATGGAGAACGGGGCGCCTTGGGTGTCGATCAAGATGGAGGGATACTTGGGAACGGAACAGATCAATTTTTCCATCGAATCCGTGACTTCGGAAGGAAACGAGGCGGGAGCCGCAGAGTTCATGAAGAACTTGAGTGTCCGCGGTGCGGGGGCTTTGGTTTACCCGCAGGGAACGAATGTGCCAGAGGGACGTTACGTGGTGTCTGTGCGATTGACGAATCCCGGTTATAGCCAAGTAGTGAAGGATTGTTTTACGTTTATCGTGAAGGATTGAAATGATGATAACTCGTGATATATTTTACGTGTCACGAGTTAATTATGCCGGGACTTTTCTTTAGGTGCGTGAAGAATTGTGTCCCGGCATTATTGATGGAACGTAAAATGTAAACTTTCAAGTGGGTATTTATGTCAATTGGAATCGTAGGAAAAAGTTGTAACTTTGTAATGATTAAAATATCAGGTTATGGCAACGAAGAAACTTCCTTATGGTTTAAGTGATTTCCGTTTATTGCAAACTGATGATTATTATTACGTGGACAAAACTCGTTTTATCGAGGAGGTGGAGAATTCTCCTCGATTTTTTATTTATGATACGTCCTCGTCGTTTCGGGAAGTCGTTGTGGTTGTCGATACTGGAAAGTTATTATGACGTGGCGTTCGAGGATCGTTTCGAGGAGTTGTTCGGGAAATATTACATCGGGCAACATCCGACATCGGAACGGAATAAATATTTGATATTGAGTTTTAATTTTGCCGGAGTGAGCCCGGATATCGATCGTTTGGAACAATCTTTCTGGGGGCATTTGGATCTTACTATTTGGCCGGAGCAAGAATTGGGAAAGGGATATTGCGACCTGTGGATGGCACCGAATTTGGTGAATCATCTCGGAATGAAGTACAGTTACGTGGTGGAGTTCAAGTATCTAAAGCATGGAGCCACAGACCAAGAAGTTGCCAATAAACTGGAAGAGGCAAAAGAGCAATTGCGCCGATATGCCGATGACAAAAAAATAAAAGCCCAAGCCGGACTCACGGAAATACGTTATATCGCTGTCGTTTACCGGGCTTGGGAATTGGTTAAGTTGGAAGAGGTTTCTATGGCAAATACCGATACCCCGTGTGGTTGTTAATTTCAGAGTTATTGTTGATCGGGATGATCATAACACTCCAATAGTAATCACGGTTCGCAGAGAGCGTGTACCGCGGGTAGGGTCGGGAACCCCAACTATCGTCGCCCGCGACACCCATCATCCGGTGGTCAAGACATACTTCCACGAAGTTACGGGGGAGGATCTCGTTGACATGGGTTTGCTTGGGTTTGCGGTTTTGTGCCATTAACGGATCATGGGATTCGTCTTTCGTGAAGTTTTGCCATTGGTAAGGGCTGGTGGATTCTTCACTATCGAAGTCCTCTATCCGATTGCGGGATACGTTAAATTCCATTAGATTCGAATCGGCTACAAAGAGGAGTCCTTTACCTGTTTTGTCAGTTAGGGCTAACCAACGGGCATCTGTCTTGTGCCCGTTCTCCTGCGGACGAACGTAAGGCACGTACTGTTGCTCGGCGGTACTCTTGTAATGCCCGACGAGTGTCCCGTGGTTGCGGTCGCGATAGTTTTCCTCGGGACCGCGTCCGAAATATTCCATTTGGTTGAGGTCTGACGGGACACGGAAGCGTGCACCTATTCTGGGTATTTCCGGGGCATTGGGATTAGCTTCCAGATGACAGGCCACGTTCAGGTAGCCGGAGGGATAAATCGTGTAGGACACGTGGTAACGGGTGTTACTTTCCTGCAACCGATACGTGATTGTCAGATTCGTACTTATTGTCGAGGCAGAAGTCCGGATTCCGGCGATTTTAAAATTCTTGCCGGCTTGTTTCCACGCTTGCAGGCGATGGGGCATACCGTTGCCGTAGTCATTATCGGTGGGGCCTCGCCAGAAGTTGGGTTGGAAGCCGAAATCATCCGCTATATACTGTACGCCTTTCACCCGGTAGGAAGTAACGTACCCTTTTTGCTTGTGGAAGACAAATTCCATGTCCGGGTTGGAAATACGAATTTCCGGTCCGTTCTCTTCCATGGAAAGCACTTGTTCCGGGGCGGCTTGATAAACGGGTTTAGGTGTCGTTACCGGGATTTGGAATTGTTCGGAAGCCACGATGTAGCCTGCGGGAGCGAATAAGGCGGGCTTTTTGGTTTTCACGTGTAGATTCAAGAAATATTCCACGCCGGGTTTTATCTTTAGATTCCTAAGCGGGATGGTTACTTGACGGTCTTTACCCGGAGCGATATTTTGCGAAGGAAGAGTTCCCGAATGTAGAATTTCCGTGTCGCCGATCAACGTGTATTCAATAGTGAACTGGTTGAGGTTGGTAAAGTCATAACGGTTTTCTATTTTCACGACGCCTTTGCTGATATCGACCGGCTGAAACCAAACGTACTGATAGGCTTTTTTTACTTCCGTGAGTCCGGGGTGCGGTTCCCGGTCGGGACCGACAAGACCGTTACACAGAAAGTTGCCGTCGGATGGGGCGTCCCTCCCGAAATCTCCCCCGTAAGCCCAGAATGGTGTACCGTTCTCATCTTTCACGAGTATGCCTTGGTCTATCCAGTCCCAGATAAATCCGCCTTGGAGATTGGGATAACGATAGATCACGTTCCATAAATCCATGAAGTTTCCGGTACTATTGCCCATGGCGTGAGCGTATTCGGACATGATATACGGTCGGTCTGTTTGTGAATTACCCCACCGTTCGAGAGCGTCGGCACCCGGGTACTGGGGACAATAAATATCCGTGTTCCACTCGAGTCCGGCCCGTTCGTATTGTATCGGGCGAGAAGTATCCTGTGCTTTCAACCAATTGTAAGTCACGTAGAAATTGTACCCGTTCCCGGCTTCGTTACCGAGAGACCAGAACGTGATACAGGGATAGTTTTTGCTTGTTTCGTACATGTTCACGGTGCGATCCATGTGGGCATTCAGCCAGCGTGGGTTATTACCGAGCGTGCGACCTTTGCGAAGATCATATCCCATGCCGTGGGATTCGATATTCGCCTCGTTGCACACGTAGAAACCGTACTCGTTACAGAGTTCATAGAAACGACGTTGTTGAGGGTAATGACAACAACGGATAGCATTGATATTATGGCGTTTCATCGTTTTGAAATCTTTTCGCATATCGGCTTCGCCGAGTACATGCCCCGTGTGTTCGTTATGCTCGTGGTAATTGACACCTTTGATGAGTACGGGACGCCCGTTCACAAGGAATTGGTTGCCCCGGATTTCAAATTTGCGGAATCCGACCCGAAAAGGAATAATTTCGGTTTGTTTGCCCGATTGTTCGATTTGAATAAAAAGTTGGTAGAGATGGGGTGTTTCCGCTGTCCATGCCTCTACTTGTGGAATCGTGGTGTCGAAATGAACATGGGCGATAGAATCGACGTTGACTATTTTCTGCCCTTCCGCTACTCGTGTACCCGACGGACTTTCCAATTGATAACGCACGGTGATTTGTCCCGGTTGTTTCGGATTTTTGTTTACCAAGGTTAGGTCAAGCCCGAAAAGTCCATTGGTATAACTGCTGTCCAAGTCCTGTCGGATGGAGAAATCCCAAGGATGAACGGGAGATTGCGCGAAGAGATAGACATCTCTTTCAATCCCGCTGATACGCCAGAAATCCTGACATTCAAGATAACTGCCCGTTGACCAGCGATAGACTTCAAGAGCGATCAGATTCTGCCCCGGTTTCAAGTAACGGGTGATATTGTATTCCACGGGATCTTTGGAATCTTCGCTATATCCCACTTTTGTCCCGTTCACGTAAAGGTAACAACTGGATTTTACCGCCCCGATGTGCAGGAATATTTCTTTCCCGTCCCATTGTTCCGGCAATTCGAAGTATTTGCGATATGATCCTACCGGATTTTCTTCCGGCAGAAGTGGCGGTTGCGGGTTGCGGGGGCAAAACTCGTACGGGTGATTCGTATACAAGGCGACCCCGTACCCGTTGACTTCCCAGTTTGCCGGAACCTCGATTTCTTCCCAACCGGAATCATTAAAATCCGTTTTGTAAAAGTTTATCGGGCGTTTCTTGTAGGTAGAAACCCAGAGGAATTTCCATTTACCGTTCAAAAACTTGTAGTCTGCGGAAGCCTTGAAATCGTTATCTCGGGCTTTGTCAATATCCCCGTAAGTCATAAACGGGGTTCTCGGGTATTCTTTCCCGACAAAAGGGATCGTTTCGTCCTGCCATTCCGGCTTGTCCTGCATATAGGCTGTAAGACAAATGAAACAACAAAGAATAGTGAAGAATAGTCTTTTCATCTTTCGTGTGGTTTGTAGGTTACAAATGTAAAGATAGTACATTTTTGTTAAAAGATGACACGAAGGATGTAAAGTCGTAAGATTTTTAATAATATACCCCTTCATCTCTCCTTTGTACGGGGGATGAAGGGGCGTGGTTGTATCTGAACGTGTGTGCTAACGTTTAATCCCTTCAAAAATACTTGCTTTTTCCTGTGGCAAAAGTTTGCCCATCATTGTAAGGGTATTTGAATTGAAGGAGGGCGAAATCCTTGCCGAAACGTTATTAGAGCCGGGGGAGAGAGAAATAGTCACGTACGCGGAAATACTCACTCCTTGGACATAAAAACTATAAATAACGCTTCCGTTTTTTTCCGTTTTCATTTTGACGTCCGATACATTCCCTTCGACCGTGAAACCGCCTAATCCGTTTTGAAGCGGACGGGGGGTATCGAAACTTACTTGCACGGTAGCTTTTTTATTTGCCATAGAAATGAAATTTCTCGTGGCACTTACGCTTGTTGATCTACCTCTTTTGAAGATCAAATGGTGGGCTTCCAGTACAAAATTATTGTTTTCCAGAGCCCGGATCGCTTCCTTGTACAATCGTTCATTTTCTTTTTGTTGAGCGATTTTACGTTCTTGTCTGGTTAGTTTGCGTTGCTCTTTAGCCGTCATGTTTTGTGCGGTTAGCGACGCGAAGGTGCCTAGCACGAGGGCCAGCATCATGAATAATGTAGTGATGTGTCTCATAATATAGTGTATTTTGAGATTTTTACGTGAAAGAAACAAGAAAGTTATTCCCCTGCACCCGGGAAAACCTGTTACGAGAGGGCGTTACTATTTCTTCATTATTCTGAAATCTATTGGTAACATCGGGTACATACATTTGTGACGCAAAATTTAATCAATGAAACTTTGAAAACATGAAAAACAATTTATTATTATCACTTGCGCTCGTTGTAGCTTTATTCTCGGCTTGTAATGAAAACTCCGATCCGGAAATCGGAGGTGGAGGCAATGAAGAAGAAAAACCGGTATTCGGAACGTATCTGACAGGAGATTTTCACCAACACACGGCTTACTCGGATGGTACGAATCCAATTAAATTTGTCTATTCTCAAGCTAAAAAATATGACCTTGATTTCTCCGTGAATAGTGAACACGGGGGTGCTTTCGGGGGTGATGCCAGTGAGGGGGATTTCGAGGGAGAATGTCCGAGATGGAGTGAAACAACCGTATTTAAAGGGGATGCAAACGGCAGAAACATGTGGCGTTGGCAATCGATAAAAGATTATAGTTGGTTACAGACAAAGGCTTTCGGGGATGCAAACAAAGATATGATTATCATGCAAGGTTTGGAATGGAACCCCGCGGGACACGAACATGCGAGTACGTGCATTATCACGGGACAATTTGATGGTCCCGATGCTTCGAGAAATGCTGATGCGATGGCACAGTTTGAATATATGTTTGATAACAATGACAAGGATCAGACTGGCGGCAATGAATACGGTTGGGTTAAGTCCTCGAAAGCAGGTCACGAAAAAACAATGGAAGCCGCGGCTTGGTTGCAGGCTAATCACCGGAAAACAAGTTGGATAGTACCTGCACACCCGGAACGCCAGAACAAATGGTCTATATCCGATTTCCGGGATTTGAATGATGTCGCACCGGATGTATTTGTTGCTTTTGAAAGTACTCCGGGGCATCAAGCATCCGCGAACCGTGGAGGAATAGGTAATTCATCTTCATTCAAAAAGAGTTATACTTACGGCGGTACCGGTATCATGGCAGCACAAGTCGGAGGACTCTGGGATGCGATGTTGTCCGAAGGGCGGAATTTTTGGTTAGTTGCCAATTCCGATTTTCATAAGCATGTCAGTAAGGGGGCGGATGATTTTTATCCCGGTGAATACCAGAAAACATATGTGTCTGTCAAAGAAAAAACGGCACAAGGTATTGTTGACGGTCTTCGCTCCGGTAATATATTTACGGTTCATGGTGATCTGATTGATAAACTTGAATTTTCTATCGGCTCGGCAACCATGGGACAAACGTATACTGCAAAAACAGAAAAAATCAAGATTAGTATTGTTGTTCGGGACCCTGAAACAAACAATAATAACATGTACACGTCGCTGACAAATCCAAAACTTGATCATATCGATTTAATCGCCGGCGAAATGCGTTCTAAAATAACTAAAGGTTCTGCGGAATACAGTATCGACAATTACGATAAAACGAAAGTTATCGCTCGTTTCGATGCAGTCGGTGGTGTAACTGACGCGAATGGTATCGTGAGCCAGAAATGGACAACCCGAGAAGGGGGAGTTAAAGTGATCGAGTACGAGGTGGAACTTACCAAGGATACGTATTTTAGGTTACGCGGAACAAATCATGGCTTGAATAAAGCAGGTGAAACCGATGCTAACGGAAATCCGTTAGTCGATACTCCCACGGCAAATAATGAAGCCGCGGCAAAAGTCTCTTTCGAGGATTTATGGTTTTACTCGAATCCTATCTTCGTGAAGAAAAATTAAGTAGTTAATAATCTACAAGGTACCCACTTGACTTTTCTATAGTTAGGTGGGTATTTACTTCCTATAAAAAAACCACCTACTTTCGTAAGTGGCTCATTTTCGGTGACCTCGGTGGGACTCGAACCCACGGCCCATTGATTAAGAGTCAATTGCTCTACCAGCTGAGCTACGAAGTCTTCCTTGTTGCGAGCGGTTTTAACCGTTTTGCGGGTGCAAATATGCAACAATATTTTTTAATCTGCAAGAAAATTATTCTTTAATGTTGTGATAAACGTTGGTTACGTCATCATCTTCTTCTAATTTTTCCAGCAATTTGTCGACGGTTTCTCTTTGTTCCTCGGTTAATTCTTTTGTATCGAGAGGAATACGTTCGAATTCTCCACTGGTAATCTCGTATTTGCTATCTTCCAGATATTTTTGGATAGCACCGAATGATTCGAATGCACCGTAGATAATCACGTGGTTTTCCTCGTCTTCAAAGATTTCGTCGGCACCGTAGTCAATCATTTCCAACTCGAACTCTTCGAGGTCGAAGTTTTCGGGGCGGGAGATTTTGAACACGCATTTGCGGTCGAACAAGAAGTCCAGACTTCCGGTTGTTCCCAGTGAGCCGCCGTATTTGGAGAAACAGTGGCGCACGTTGGCAACGGTACGCGTATGGTTATCGGTAGCGGTTTCCACGACAACGGCGATACCGAAAGGTGCGTATCCCTCGTACACGATTTCCTTGTAATCTGAAGTGTCTTTTGAAATGGCGCGTTTGATGGCACGTTCCACGTTTTCCTTCGGCATATTTTCCGCTTTCGCATTTTGGATAAGGATGCGCAAACGAGTATTATTTGCTGGGTCTGGTCCTCCTGCTTTTACGGCAATATCAATCTCTTTTCCTATTCTCGTGAACGTGCGGGCCATGTTGCCCCATCTTTTTAGCTTCCGTGCTTTACGGTATTCGAACGCTCTTCCCATATTATTGTGAATATAATTTATTATACGATTTGGAACGCGAATTTAGTTTTTATACTGAAAACTTAAAAGGAATTCCATGATTTTCTGGTATGAAAGTATCTCATTCGACGAGTTCTACGCTAAAATCATCAATATAAATACCCTCGTCGGGGACAATAGCCTTACCATAGGTGCGGATTTCCACCCGCAAATATTTTGCTCCTTCCGGGGCGGTGAATGTTTTGCCGTTGAAGACATTAATCCACTCGTCGGTTTGCTTCAGATAAGTTTGTGCTTGAATCGGTTTGTTGTATTCCGACGGGAGAGCCGTACTTTTGTTCTTTCGCCAGTAACAGTAATATTTCCACGAGAAATTAGCGGACGGGGCATTCACGAACATTTTAATCTCGTAGCGGGTGAGGGCCTCGACGGGAACATCTTGGTATAGATAAGTCTTTCCTTGCAGGAATACCGCTTGTCTTCCCGAATGTACTTTATCCTCACCCGTTTTTATGGCAGAACTGTCCCGTCCGTCTTTGAAAAAATGCCAGCTGTCAGGCTCTTTGGAAAGATCACTCCAAATCTCGAAGTCCCCGTTTTCCAATAAATTGATGCCATTTCCTTGTAATCCTCCTTCTTCCAATTCAAGAAAACTGCTTTCCACCCGGATGATTCGGTTCGTGTCTATGCTTTCCGTGAACGGGATGATTTTGCGTTTTTCTTTATCTCCCGTGCGATAGGTAACGGACAGGGTTGCTTCTCCTTTTCCGGCGGGAAAAGTCAAGAGTTCGACATGCCCTTGATTTGCTTCCCGATGCATCGGTTTCGTGATTGTCCCGAATGTATTCGTGTTTGAGCCTGTAAAATTGATGGCGGAGGGGACGAATGACAGTTCAAAATTCACGTTATCGACCTCTTCGGGTATATTTTCCAACCTCACTTGCAATTGTGCCACCCTTCGATAAAGGTTTACAGTAAAGACTGCATCTTTATTTTCCGAGATACTTACACTTTGGAGAGACGTCAGTATATCATCCGCCTCTTCAAAAATCTCTCCTTTTTGAGGTAAACGAAGTAGTATATTTTCCAGTGTTTCTCCTGTATTGAAATTTATATCCGGGCAGTTAGCCACGCAAGCGAGGCGATAGCGTCCGAAGGGAAGTTTTGCCCGTAGCGTGTTTTCATGCAAATCATTTCGGGTGAAATGTTCGTGACGGACAACACGGTTATCCCGGTCTATGGCGAACAGAGCCAGCGTTTCGAAAGCCGGGGTATGGAGAGATGCGTTACCGGGCGTGTAACTTTGGAACAAAAGTTGTGTTTCTTTTCCCGTGATTTGTTCGTCCCGGTTACAAGAAAAAAACAGCAATAGCCCAAAGAAGATGATTTTCCTCATAAACGTTAATTTATCCTTACTTAACAAAAGTAAGGAATAAGTGCGAGAAAATCAAGAATTATATATCTTGATTAGAAAATAGAAATCCCGATATTCGTGGTGAATCTTTCGAGTGTCTCTATACCCATGTACGAGTTTCCGTGTTCGTTTAGTTCAGGGCTCCACACGGCGATACTGAGTTCTCCCGGGATAATGGCGACCACTCCCCCGCCTACGCCACTTTTACCCGGCATACCAACCCGGAATGCGAAATCTCCCGATTCGTCGTAGAAACCGCAGGTAAGCATCAAGGCACTGAGGCGCTTCGAGCGGCTGACCGTCAGGATTTGTTCGTTGTTGTGCGGGTTCACCCCGTGATTTGCCAGAAAGAGAAAAGATTTTGCCAGATCCTCGCAAGTCATGACAAGGCTGCATTGATTGCAATACACGTCAATAAGCGAATCCACGTCGTTGTCGATGTTTCCGAAACTTTTCATGAAATATCCCAAGGCTTGGTTACGGCTGGCGTGTTCCTGTTCCGATTGGGCTACAATTTTGTCAAAATAAATATCTTCCGAGCCGGCGACTCCCCGCACGAACTGGAGTATCGCTTCTTTGGGACGGTGGTAGAGGTTCATCAATTTGTCCGTGACCACGAGAGCCCCGGCATTGATGAACGGGTTACGGGGAATGCCGTGTTCATGTTCAAGCTGGACGAGCGAATTGAAAGGAGTTCCCGACGGTTCCCGTCCCACGTATTGCCACAGGTCACTTCCCATGTGGCGCACGACCATGGCGAGCGTGAATACTTTAGATATACTTTGGATGGAAAACTTGGTCTGGTAATCTCCCGTGCCGATGATTTGCCCGTCCATGGTAGCTATGGCAATCCCGTACTGTCGCGGGTTCACGTTTGCCAGAGCCGGTATATAATTGGCGACTTCTCCTTTCCCGAAGAAAGGTTTTACCTCGTTATATATATTTTCGATAACTTCCTTGTAGTTCATAAGTTCAAAAACTTTGTTTTTGAGTTACAGGTTGCAAGTTGGCAGGTTACAAGTTGAGAAACCGGAAACTCGCTGGATTGCAACTCTAATTTGTATGTTTTTTGTGCGGCAAAGATAGAAAAGTTTTTGTTACATTAGTTTTCGGATGACTTTTCCCGAGTAAGTTTCTGTGAAATGTTCCCGGAAGTAAATCTTTTTAGGTACTTCGTACGGGTGCAATAGCTGTTTCAGTTGTTCCTGAAGTCGTTTTTTTCCTGCCTTGTCCCATGGTACATCTTCAATGACGAGAACGGTTCGTTGTCCCAGTCGGGTATCCTCCTCGGGCATAATAAAGAAACGTTGTTTCACGAGGAGGGCAATCTTTGCTTCGATTTTCTCGGGGAATAATTTTATGCCTCCGGAATTAATCACGTTGTCATGACGTCCCAGCCATTCGAAACGTGTCGTGTCGACGAGATTAACAATGTCATTAGTGGTAAAGGTTTGTTGATGCAAATGCGGGGCGTGGATGATCAGGCACTGCCTTTCGTCTGTTTCGAAATGCACGTCGCCTAAGGCAAAGTAGTCGGGTGATTTCTTTACGCCGTTAATATCCCGCAGGGCAACGTGTGACACGGTTTCAGTCATGCCGTAGGTGGAATAACAACGTGTGGGGACTTGTTGCAGGCGTTCTTCCAGTACCGGGGAAAGGGCTGCACCCCCGATAATTACTTGTTTAATTCGGGAGAATTTTTCTGCTGTTTCCGGGGTGGCAAGACAGGTTTCTACCTGCATGGGTACCATGGCGGCAAAGTCAATGTCTTGTTCTAAATTCTTCAACGGGGATGACGAGGGAGGAACTACAATCAAATCGGCTCCCGCGAGAATACCGCGGACAATCATCATCTTCCCGGCGATATACGACGGGGAGAGGCATAATAATAAGCGGGATTCGGAATGGATATCGAAGTATGCGTTTGTAATTTTAGCTGACGCCAGCATATCCTGCTTTGACAACCGGATAGTTTTCGGTGTTCCCGTGGAGCCGGAAGTATGTCCGGTCACGTGGTCTTTATCGTCATACCATTCTTGCAGGAATGTGACTACATCCGGATTGTCGATAGCCTGCAATGCTTCCGGCGTGGTGTAGCGAATACCGTTTATTTTGATTGTCATAATCTAAAATTCTATCGGGGTTACATCCCATGAACATTGCGGGTTATACCGGATAGTCGAACCGGTTTGTTCCAGCGGGGCGGGAATATTATTCGTGTAGAGTTGTCCGGTTCCCAGTCCTTGGGGCATACCCGTCGGGTGGAAATTCAATATATAAGCAGTCCATTGTGCGATGGCGTTGAGTCCGATATTGGATTCCAGCGCGGAAGTAATCCACCAGCCGATACCGCGTTCCCGAGCACGTGCTATCCATTCCCATGAGCCGGAGAAACTTCCTGTTAAAGATGGCTTTATTACAACATATTGGGGATGAATCATGTCAAGTAACTCACCTTTTTCACCTGTTTTGTTAATTCCTATCAATTCTTCATCCAGGGCAATCGGGATAGGGGTATTTCGGCATAAAGCAGCCATCTCTTTCCACTGTCTTTGGCGGATAGGTTGCTCTATTGAATGGATGTCATAGCGAGCCAGTTTTTCCAGTTTACGGGGAGCCTCTTGCGGGGTAAAAGCCCCGTTCGCATCTACTCTCAACTCGACGGTTTCTTTGCTGAATTGTTTTCGGATATAGCGTAATAAATCTAATTCCTCCTCGAAACTGATAGCCCCGATTTTCAGTTTGACACAATGGAATCCGGCATCCAGTTTTTCGATAATTCGTTGGCGCATGGTATCCTTATCACCCATCCAGATTAAACCGTTAATCTCGATGTCTTTTTGTCCTTCGGTAAAAAGACCGGGATAGATAATGCGTTTGCCTCCGTTTTTTAAATCCGACAGGGCGGTATTCACTCCGAATCTGATAGAGCTCCAATTTTGTAGGTAGTGTATATGGCGTATTTTGCCAATATCCCGGCAGGTTTCTTGTAGTTTTCTCTCGTATTCCGGGCGGTCGTCTGCGCTTAATCCTCGGAATAAAGCACATTCCCCCAGTCCGTATATTTCGGGATGTTCCGAATCCCAGATTTTGATGAACCAAGTTTCTTTTTCCGAGAGAATGCCGCGGGAGGTTCCGGCGGGCTGTTTGAATTTCAGAATATATCTCGTGTACTTTGCTTGTAACATATCATTCTTCGGTTTTGTACAAGCAAAAGTAAGATATTCTGTAAATGAAAGCAAGGAAGAGGCTAAAAAGTCGGTTTGTACGAATTCCCCCCCCCCTCCAACACCCCCTTCACAGGGGGTGAGAAACCGCTTCGGTAATCACTTCTTTTCGTGAATAATAACGAACCAAACAGTTTTCCCGCCTGTGTAGGGAGGCGTTAGGGTTAAATATTAGGAAGGGCGTTTAAAATCTTTTCGGCGTCCGGGGAAGAAGGACGGACAGCTTTGGGGTTAATAATCTTGCCATCCGGATCAATAAGAATGAAATGAGGGATGCCGTTGATATTATAATCCCGTTGGAATTGACTCCCTCGCCCAAGCAAAAGTTGAACGCCGGAGAGTTCTCCCGATTTGACCATTTTTTCCCATGCCGCTTTGTCTTCGTCAGTGGAAAGACCGAGGAAGGTGATGTTTTTCCCTTCCATTTTCTTTTCCAGTTCTTTCAAGTAGGGCATTTCTCTTTTGCAGGGACCGCACCATGTTGCCCACATATCGATATATAAATACTTCCCTTTGAAATCCTTCAAGGAGTAAGTTTTGCCGTTAATGTCCTTTGCTTCGAAGTCTGGGGAAAGTTTTCCGGCAACGGCAATATTCCATTTGTCGTACTCCGTTTTATAGGCAGCCCGCAAAGTCGGGTCCGTCACGTAGGTATTGTAAATATTTTCCATTTCGGTGATATTATTAATACCGTTTTTCTTTATCTGTCTGACTGCAATCTCGTTAAGAAGAGATTGTTTTAGCTTGTCATTTTTGAAATGTTGAGCGATATATTTCATTCGGGCAACATTTTTATTGTAAATGCCGGAGATTTCTTTATCCTTGCTTCCAAGTATAAGGGCGGACTCTATAATAAATTCCCTGTAAATGTCGAGGTCAATCAAACTCTCGTCCTCTTGTACATGTTGTTCCAATGTTGAATAATACTCCTCGTTCGGGCGATAAGTCGTGTCGAACATGACATGCCCTATGGGATACATGACCAAACTGACTAGATATGAATATTTAATTCGTCCCTCTTCCAGTTTTGCAAATTCGGGATTTGTCGCTTCCAGTTTTCGGGCTTTCAGTAAGCTGGTAGCCTCGTCTATCTTCTCGTTGGCAAGGTTGATAATTCCGTCCAGTGAACGCTCGTAATCGGGGGGATTTATCGGGGTATAAGTGATAGAATTAAGGTATTCTATCGCCGGAGCGTTCTTCCCCTCGAATTTCATACCGTCCTTAAAATTGTTGGCATCAAAAGAAATCGTTACACGATCGCCTTTCCGGAAAAAAACATTCTTGGCTTCCTCGCCATAAAACAGCCGTGCGTATATCACATCGCCCTGCAATGTACAGGTAGCTTTCCCGTGTTTGTCCAAATCCATTTCCTTGATTATTTCCGGGCTGACAACAATGGCAATCTTAGAATAGGTCATGTTTTGCACTTTGAAGTCCACGACAATATCGTCGTTGTTCTTCTGTGAACAAGAGCAAGCGAGCGAGAGTAAAATAATAAATATAAAGATTCTCATTTCAAGTATATATTAATAATTAATCATAGATTTCCTGCATGGCAGCATCCAGCCATCCGCCTCTTGCGTTTACGTTAATAATCTTTCCCTTGTCGTCTACAAGGATAGAGGAAGGAACTCCGGTCAGGTTATAAGCTCGAAAGGCTGCTTTGGTATTATCAATAAGTTGTCCCCAAGGCATTTTTTCCTCTTCCATGGCTTGATGCCAATTCTTCGGCTCACTGTCAATGGAGATACTCACGATATTTAACCCTTTGGGATGGTATTTACTGTACGTGTTACGCATGTGGGGAATTTCCGCACGGCAGGGACTGCACCATGATGCCCAGAATTCGATCAATGTAGTACATCCGGGTTTCACGAAATCCGATATTTTCTTTTTACTTCCGTCCGGTGCCATGAGTTCCATATCGATGAAAGTCCCTCCGATAAATACCTGTCTGCCTTGAATTGTTGCCCGAAGAGCCTGCCCCATTTCCGAATTTTGCATTTCGGGCGATAGGCTGGTGAACAATCCTTCAATTTCTTTCAGGGAAAGGTCTGAATTTCTGTCGGAGAGTTCTTGCGCTATCTTAACGCTGATGGCGGATTCGGGGTGCGCTTTCAGGTATTTCATTTTAGCCTCTCTGATTGCGAGTCTTTTTTCCGTGACAAGTTTGGCGAGTTCGAGCGCTTTGGCTAAATCTTTCGTGCTGTAGTAGGCTTCCCCGTAAGCGTAAAACGTTTTACTCCGGTCATCTTCCATGGGCTGTATCTCGCTCAGGTAGTTCTGGTATTCAGTTTGTGTGCCGCTTCCGGAGATTTGGAACACGGGGTGTTTGCCGGAATAGTCGCAAGTGGCTTCAACCGCTGTGCTGTCGATAAATAACGAGAAGTTTATAATTTTACTACGAGTCTGTCGGTCATTGGGATCAAGGTAAATGTTAATCGTGCAATAACGCGGAACTTCGAATTTACCTTGGAATTTGAATTTGCCTCCCGATATTTTCGTGCTGTCGATAAAATGAGGTTGATTTGTATCATCCAGTGCCAGAAAAACGGGTTTCCCTTCCCATGCTTCGGGGACGTGTCCCGTGAGGGTATATCCGTCGTGTTTTGCACAACTGACGACGGATAGAATGAATGCGATAAATAAAATGTATTTCATTTTTTATTCTTGAGTTATAGGTTCTTTATAGATAATATCCACGATTCTGCCGAAACCGGAATGATACTCTTTGTAATCGGTTATTTGTGCAAGGTTATCAATGGCTTCGTACACTCTGAGTTCACCTCCGTCAGTACCGCCCTTGTCGCTACCCACGATCAAATCGTAAGAATGTCTGGCATTTTCTGCGTTCCTGTATAGATAGAATTTCAGACAAGTAATTTCTCCCGGCACCTCAAACTGGAATTGGGCAGAAGGGGTACTCGTGTCCAGATTCACCCGGTAAACCTTTCCGTCCACGGCATAAAACATCTGATTGTTCAAGGGACTGAATGCAAAATGTTCTGCTCGTGTGATATCGGTACAATTGGAGAGGTCTGCGTAGTGGGTTTTTGTGTAGGGGGCTGTCGCCATTCCCACCATGAACATATAATAATCGTTTAACGAGATCCCGTAGAGATGATAAATGCCGTTATTCTCCAGAATCGTAAAAGTGATATTATTAAAGCCGCCCATGGCGCCTTCCGTATATTGACGTCCGGTATTTTCCATGTAGATGTAGTTGTATCCTATTGGGAATGAAAAAGAAGCATCTATTCCGGCTTCATCATCGCTCATGTTCACGCAACCGACAGTCAGATCTTGGATCAATGCCCCGTACATACCTCCCGGATGGTAAACAAATCGTTTATGGTCTAAATCATAAAACATGAAAATAGGAGCCATTTGTGCCGGATTCGTGATATTACATCCCACGTATGGTGCGACTTGTATATACTCTTTCGTGTTATCGCCATTACGGAGATAATTCAATTTTGATTCCCACAATGCTTCGGTTCCTGAACCGAAATTACTACTATGTATTCCATCCGGTGTTACCATCATCCGAAAATATCCTGCTGATGTGATATGAGTAGGTTTGGCATCGCTCATATCTCCCATTTCGTATTTCATACGATATTCTTCTTTCCATTCGAAAGCATCTTTATGCAACCGGGTAGTTCCTTCTTCGGTAAGCAAGTAAAATGGAGATATAGGGTCTACTTGCGGAGCACTTTCTTCGTTTCCGGGGTCAAGAGCGATGAACGCCAATGGTCCTTTTTTGAAAGGCATATCCGAATCGGCAAGCATATCCTTTGAATGTACCTCTTCTCCTAACACGGTAGAAATCATATCCAAACGGACATTGCCATTCTCGGAACACAGAAGAACCCATCCCTCGGAAGTTGTCGTGACAACGGAAAGATTTGCCTGCTGTTGGTAAAATACGTCCAGTTGCTTGTCCTTTACCGTGTAAATCAATTTATAAGGACCGGGGCGTAAAGATATAATATCATTAAATTCTTTTGTGGTTGCCAACACTTCGCTTGCGGCATCATTTTCATCTTCTGCCTCGAATTGACGGATAGCCCGCCACTCGTATTCATACCGGTTCTCATCGGCTTGCAAGCCGTCTAACTGCACGGGGATAGACAAATTCTGGTATGCCAAAGCTGTAATGGAATTACCGATACCTTCAATTTTCACTTCCGGGATATCATGGTAATTATAATTACCCTTATCGTCTGCGCAAGCACTAATTCCACCTGCGATTGCAACAAGTAAAAAAAGTGATTTTATTCTATATAATATCTGTTTCATAATTAGTTTTTTTATTGTAGTTGAAAGATAAGATTTCCGTTCTCATCAAAGATTTCCGGATCGGGATTCTCCAGTAACAATTGTTCCGCTACATATTTTCTCATTTCAGATATTAAATATTGGAATCTGGCACTTGTTATTTTTGACGCATCATTAAAGTCTGAACGCGGAATATCCATTACCCGGCAAGTCAGAAAGAAACGTTGAGGGGTAAATGGGTATATATAAGTGTACCAAGCGGCAGGCGCCTCCGTGAATAATTCCGAAAACTCTATTTTATGACGCATGGCTGTAACATCCGTACCGCTTTGGATATCTGTGATCTCGTGCGTGATAATCGGTCTGAAATACTCGTTCTCTTCAATGGCGATCTCGATTGTTTTTGCTTCTTCCTGCAGGGTAGTCGAGCGCTTTAACGTAATTTCATAATTGAACGAACTGGCTCCTGCGGGTAATACCGGGTTGACGGGTAACACGAAATCGTCCCCTTCCTTTGCACTTCCCCCGACAACTTTGATGTTTACCGGGCGAGGTTCATCAGTAGCCCTCCCGACTAATTGAACCGGAATAGATACGGTTGCCTCGTTCTGTGATTCCTCGATATACACGAACGTGAAATTCGTGCTGTCCGTCAATATATTACCCACTCTTATACGTTGGTTGAAATAGATTCCTTCCTCTGCATTATAGGTATTAACTTCTTCTTCAGAACAAGCGGTTAATCCTAGAATGAGTATAATCCATATAAATATATTTCTTGTTTTCATGATTCGCATATTATTGTCTGTTATTGATTTCAGTGTCGGGTAAAGGCACCACGAAAACTTGGGTAGATGCCGCTTGACCTGTGGGATTATTGCGACTATTCGTTCTATTTAGGATCATTGTAAACGTCCGTTTATAGAAATAGAACAATTGTCCTTCACCATACAACTCGCGCATGTATTCGTAGGTCAGAGCCGTTATGGTTAGTGAACCTAAATTCGAGATACCTCTTTTATTTCTCAACGTGTTGATATATGGAAGTCCGTCATCCAAAGTTTCCGATTCGCTTTCTGCGGCGATCAGATACATCTCTCCCAACTTTAACATCGGAATCATCGTGTTCTGTATCAGTCCGGTGGTACTCATATCATTGTATTTATAGAAATACCGGGCACCGCTTGTCAATCCGGGAAGAGTAGCCTGTTCCCAGTTGGCCTCAAAACGAGTGTCGCTCGTGGTAGAGGAACCCGACGCCGAGTACAGGAAATTCAATAATTTTTCATCCATGGTAAATATAAACGCCGGGTTACGGGACGGGTCGTAGTAATTCTTGAATAACAAAACTCGATTCGTGTTCGTTAAAGCAAACAATACCTCTGACGAGAAAATCCGGTCACTCTTTGCTTCCGTCCTTTCCGTGAACGGGAATGTCCCCGCTTCTGCCGCCGTGATCACTTTCTTGGCGTAGGTGGAAGCATTGGTTTTATCCCCAGCATAGAGATAAACCCGTGCCATGAGCCCTTGTACCGCGTAGTAATTCATGCGTAATGCCCGGTAGCGCAGGAAATTGGATTCATTCCCGGCAGACTCCATCAAAGTACCTTTCGTGATGATCGGGTCATTTGCCAACGCTTTCTCCGCTTCCTGCAAATCGCCGATGATATATTCCATTACCTTGTTCGCGGGTAACAAATCATTCACGTTCGGTGATTGATGCAGATAGTAGGGGATACACACGTTTTCCGGGTTATTCATGTAAACCGGACCGAACAGGCGCAACATATCGAAGTGCAACATGGCACGCAACGCCAAGGCTTCCCCCCGGATAATATCGTAATTGATCCCCGTGAAGAGTGATTCCCGTCCTTCTATGTTATCGAGAATCTTGTTACAGTTCATGATCAGTGCGTAAGCCTTCTCCCAAACTTTATCCAAACGTCCCCGCCAGTATTCCGTGCTGTATTTGTAACTGTTCAAATCAATATAATCCCCCCATTTCGCTTGGTCGTCGCCGATCTTGTAGGCTCCGCCCATGAGTTCGAGCATCTCCACCATGAGGGTACTTCCGTAAAGGTTCTCGTCGTTCAACTCGATGTACACGCCGTTCAGTAATTTCTGGAAACCGGCTTCCGAGTTTAACAGGTCTTCTTCCGCTATCTGGTCGTAAGGCTTCACGTCCAACCAACTGTCACAAGCCCCGAAAACAAGGGAGCAACATATAAGCGTGATTAATTGTATTTTTCTTTTCATAATTCTTCCGTTTAAAAGGTTGCAGATATAGAGAATGACATCGTGCGTGCGAACGGGTAGTCAATGCCTCGCTCGCTCTTTACCGACGAAACTCTGAAAATATCGTTCATGTTCGCTTGCACGGTTAATGTGGACAACCCGACATGCTTGATGAAAGGTTGGGAAAACTCGTAACCGACGTTGAAAGACTCTCCGCTCAGCGTGTTCTCGTCCATCACGAATCGGGAAGAAGTTTCGGTCGTTTGGAAAAGAGAGATTCTTTTGAATTTAGCCTCTTGTCCCGGGGTACTCCAACGGTCGTACAAAGCCCGTTTATCCTGATTATAATTGATCCCTTCCCGGTTGATATTTTCCACTTTTTCGTAGAGAGCGCTATTGAAAACCTGACCTCCTAACCGGTAACGCAGGTAACATCCGAACGAGAAACCTTTATAGTAAAGGGTTGTGCCGAGCACTCCTTCCAGTTTCGGTTCGGTATTTCCGACCACCACCTCGTCATTCTTGTCATACGCGAAGGTGTAAGTCCCGTCTTTCTTGATAAATAAATCCTGACCTGTTGCCGGATCGATACCTGCCGATCTTACTGCCCAAATATCGGTAGGACTACCGCCGTCATAGTATCTGGTCGTGTTCAGGTTCTCTTGATTCTGTTCGTTCATCGACTGTAACCTATTCCCTATCTTGGAATATTTTGATTTAGCGTGCGTCCCGTTGAGGCTGATATTCCATACAAAACGCTCTTGCGGGCGGTAAATGGGAGAAACTTTTAACGTTACTTCAATACCGTCTGTTTTCAGTTGTCCCATGTTCATCATAACACTCTTCACCCCGATAGAGCTCGGTGTCGTGATGGCTGCTACCAGCGGATCGGTCTTTTTCCGGTACAAATCCAAGGTGAGGTTCACTCGCTCGTTCAGCATCGTGATATCGGTTCCCAAACTGTAATTGATAGTTTCCTGCCATGCCAGATCGGGATTGCCCAAGCCTTCGAGAATAACTCCGGTTCCGAAAATATTGCTCATCCAGTGCGTGAAAGCGTAGGTCGAGAATGCTTGGTAAGAAGCGAAATTCTGGTTCCCCGGGTTCCCGACCGAACCTCTGAGTTTTAATAACTGGAAGAAATCGCAATTCTCCATGAATTTCTCGGCGTGGATGTTCCAGCCTAAACCGACAGACCACGTGTTTCTGAAACGGTTGTTTGTCCCGAACACGGAAGTACCGTCACTGCGGTAGTTGAAATCAAACAGATAACGGTTGTCATAAGCGTATCCCCCGTTGATATAAAAACTGGCGGCACGTGTTTTGCTTTCCGTGTAAGTCGGCTTAGAGCCTGCCGGGTAGCTGTTCGTGAAAGACGGGGCGTCAAATTCATCTTCCGTGAAGCCGATAGCCTTATAACCGTTTCGAGTGTTTTCCTTGGTGCTGAAATTGAATCCGGCAACAGCATTTACCATGTGTTTCCCGGCGAACAGGCGTCCGTAGGTAACCGAAATATCTCCTTCGTAATTCAAATTTTTCGTTTGAGCATTCGTGTAGAGTCCTTTCTCCGTCTCGCTCATCTCATCAAAATCACTGTGTTGCGGGGAAAGACGTACCTCGGCTGTCGAATTGTTTTTGGTAATTCCGAACTTGGCTCTTGCACGCAGGTCATTCGTGGCAAACCATTCGAGGATAAAATTATTCGTGAACCCGAATTGATCCTGCACGTCGTAATTATTCAGGTGAGCGTTCCACAAGGGATTGGGTACGGAATATTCTTCGGGGTCTTCCGTGTAGTATAAATATTTGTCGATACCGCCTTCGCTGTTGTATTTTCTGAAATAAGGATTGGCTTTTGCGTATTCCGAGAAAGGAACAGCCGGGTTATTCGTTTTCATGTAATCCAGTATAAATTTATTACTGAACTGGAATTTCCCGGTACGGTAAACCAAGTCGATATTTCCGCTTATCGTTTGACGGTCGGAACCTTTCATCACTCCTTGCGTGTTGCCGTAACTTAACCCCAGCCCGTACCGGATGCGTTCCTCGCCTCCTTCGGCATAAAGGTTGTGTTTCTGAACGAAACCCGTGCGAATCGGTTCGCTGAGCCAGTAGGTGTTAACACCGCGTTCGATGTCTTGTAAACGTTGATTTCTGAGATTGTCCAGCGTGACCTGATCCATCGGATTGCTGCTGGTACTGGTGTACCTGCCCGCTCTGGTTTCAAACTCCAATTTCTCCCGTGCGTTCATCAGGTTGTAGTCCGACAAGTCAGCCATGGTGACGCTGAAATCACCCTTGTACGAGAGGGAAAGCACTCCTTTTTCCGGAACTTTCGTTTCGATAACCAGTACGCCGTTGGCGGCTCTCGAACCGTAAATTGCCGTGGAAGCGGCATCCTTCAATAGTGTTACGGATGCAACCCGGTTCATGTTCAAATCCATGACAGTCTGCAAATCCGTTTCGAAACCGTCCAATATAAACAACGGTTGGTTCGGGTCGGTACCGTACTCTTCTTTCAATCCCATGACACTACTCTTGCCCCGTATCTCCACGTCCGGCAGCCGGTTCGGGTCTGATCCGAATTGATTATTGACATTAATCTTGAAAGAGGGGTCGAGAGTTCTGATACTTTGGAGTACATTTTGCGTTCCTGCGGCTTTCAAATCTTCCACCTTATACGTGCTTGCCGCTCCGGTGAAACTCTCTTTCTTTCTCCGGTAGATTCCGGTCACCACCACGTCTTCGATTTTTTCAACGGCAGGCACGAGCACGATTTTCTGAAAATCCGCCATATTGCTTCCGGTAAATTTCTTTATTTGGCGCTCGTAACCGATGTACGAGAAAATAATATTATACTCTGCCGAATCGAGAGGAAACGTGAATTGTCCGTCCGCGTTAGTGGCAGTCCCTTTGGTTGTCCCTTCGACCATGACGGTTACTCCCGGTAATGATTCCTGCGTGTCGCCGTCTACGACAACCCCTTTCAATTCGATGATTCTCGTTCGGGGCTTTTGAGGTTCCGCCGGACGTTGCGTGATGATAATCGTCTTATCTTCAATTTTGAACGTAAAAGGAGTTTCGTCCAAAACATATTCCAACGCCGTCTTTAACGGGGTATTCTTGAATTCTCTCGTGATTCGTTTATTGGAAGTACTGATTTGTCCGGCATTATAAAAGAATTCCATTCCCGTGGCTGTCCCGATTTTCTTCAAGGCATCCAGTAACGTGGAATTTTCCAGTTTTAAATTTAGTTGTGCCTCTTGAGCGTAACTTACCCGCGTAAAACTGCAAAGCACTATAAGCAGGAATACCGGCAGGAGGATCTTTCCCCGGAGTTTATCCCGGGGTATCATCCGGCTCAGACTAAATGATTTGTCTTTTTTCATGTTGATTTAGTGTTAATTGATATTTATTTATACTCGAGTTTTCATTTTTTTTAAGCATACAAAGTCTTGAACTTTATTTTTCAATAAAGTTTTATTATTGATATTGAGGGAGTTCCTCTAACTATGATTTATTAATCGTTATCTCCTTTCTTACCTACTTCAAATATATAATCCCGTTCTCAATAATACATTTGATATTACTTGTCGTTGTTACTAACCTCGTGATATAGTCGATTCCCCGCTCGTGTCGGATCATCCCCGAAAAACGGGAATCGTGGTGTTCCTCCGATACCTGAATATCGATACCGTACATCCTGGACAATTTTTTAGCTAACACGCTTAGTTTCTCGTTGTTGAAATAAATTACGCCCTCTTTCCACATGGCGTATTCCGCGGCATCTACCTCGTGTTTTTTTACCTTGTTCGTTCCTTTGTCCACGCGAATTTGCTCGTTCGGTGATAAAGTCACCGTTTGGTTGTTCGCCGGAACGTGATAAGCTATTTTACCGGAAAGTAGCGTGGTCACGTTTTCCGTGTTGTCTTCATAAGCCGATACGTTGAAACAGGTACCGAGTACCCGAATCGATTCCCCGTTGGGAATCTCCACGTAGAAAGGTTTCGTCGTATCGCTTTTCACTTCAAAGAATCCCTCTCCGTTGATTTTCACCCTGCGTTCCGATTGGGAGTCAAACGTCGAGGGATACTCGAACCACGTGTCGGCGTTTAGCACGATACGTGTGCCGTCAGTTAATTCAAGATTGAAATGCTTGCCCGAGGGGACGTATATTTTCAATACTTTTGCCTCTTGCAGCATAATCTTTTTCCCGTCGGCGGATTGCAGCGCGACATTCGAATGTTTGTCTACATTTATCTTCGCGTCGCTTCCCAAGTTTGAAACGGCAGAATCCCCGACAATCAACTGCACCTGTTCGTTGCAAACGGATACTCCCATGTTATCGAGTTGGGCGTATACCGGAACATCCTGCAAGGCAGTGGGACGGAACAACAGAAACAGGAACACGAACACGCAAGCCGCGGCAACACTGCCGGAAATCCAATACATCCGGCGGGTATTTCTTCTCCGGCGGATTCTGCTTTTCACCTCTTGGTAATTCTCGTTCAATATATGTTCCTCGCACTCCTCTTCCGGGAGAGAGTTCCAGATTTCATCCAGCAACTCATCTTCATTTTCCCCGATGGGGCGATTCAAATATTTGTCTGCATCTGTTTTCATTCGCACTATTCACTAAAGTATATATATAATACCTGACTTCCCGAAACTACGTATTCGGAAATACTATTTTTTTATTTTTCCCCGAAGTTTTTTCATTGCTTGGTAGAGAATGGTTTCTACCGTTCGGACGGAAATGCCTAATTCTCGGGCAATGTCGGCACTTTTCTTGTTCTCGATATGACTCATGATCACCACTTGTCGGCTTCTTTCCGGTAATTCATTCAGTAAAGCGGATAATTGTTGTTCGGGATCGGGATATTCTTCGTGTCGGATCACGTTCTCTTGTTCCTCTTCGCTTTTTTCCTTTTTGAGGTTTTCTTGATGTCGTAGGTGGAGAGATTGGGTTTTGAGATAACGCAAGGAATTGTTGTGCGCGCTGCGAAGAAGGTAATTGCGGAGAGATTTCTCCCGGTCGAGATTTTTACGGTTTTCCCATAAGGCGACAAAGATATTTTGAATAATCTCGTAAGCCGCGTCGGAATCACCCACGATAGAGGCAGAATAGTTTCGAAGGAGAGCGAAATAGCTTTTATATATTTTCTCGAAAGCTGCTTCCTCTCCTTTGATTAATGCGTCCAATAGTGATTGGTCTATCTGAGCCTTTTCATTTTTAGCATTTTCAGTCGTATGACTACCTTTTTCTATCATTATCAATGTACTACCATGTGTAATTCTATATTATTAAACGTTCGTTTATTGATATTGTTTTTTGTGTTCTTTACTTTTTGATTGAATTTTGAATATTTGCTTATTTTCAATGTATTACGTTTGTAACTACAAAATATCTTTTTTCGTTTAATAAACGAACGGATATTGATACTTGATGATGACAAATTTTATAGCCCCTGCTGTCAAGGAAACTTGGGAAATTGTTGGAAATCCGGGTCCCTTTTCTCCAAAAAGGCATTTTTACCCTCTTGTGCCTCTTCCATCAGATAATACATGAGGGTGGCATCTCCGGCAAATTCCATTATCCCGTGTTGTCCGTCGAGTTCCGCGTTCAATGCCCGTTTAATCATGCGGATTGCCATCGGACTCCGTTGCATGATTGTTTTGCACCATTCCACGGTTTCGTCTTCCAGTTGCTCGAAGGGAACCACTTTATTCACCATACCCATCTCTTCGGCTTCTTTTGCCGTGTACTGGCGGCACAGGAACCATATTTCCCGTGCTTTCTTCTGTCCCACGTGACGGGCAAGATAAGAGGAACCGAATCCCCCGTCGAAACTCCCCACCTTCGGGCCGGTCTGACCGAAACGGGCATTCTCGGAAGCGATAGTAAGGTCACACACCACGTGCAGCACGTGTCCGCCCCCGATGGCGTAACCGTTGACCATGGCAATCACGGGTTTCGGAAGTGAACGGATAGCTTTGTGTAGGTCGAGCACGTTCAACCGGGGTACCCCGTTCTCGTCAATATATCCACCCACGCCTTTCACCTTTTGGTCGCCTCCCGAGCAGAAGGCTTTATCCCCTGCCCCCGTGAGTACCACCACCCCGATATCACTGCGTTCGCGGCAAATATTCATGGCATCCAACATTTCAAAATTGGTTTGCGGGCGAAAAGCGTTATACACTTCCTGACGATCAATCGTGATTTTGGCTATTCCCTCGAAGAACTCAAATTTAATATCCTCGTATTCTTTGATAGTAGTCCAGTTTCGTTTTGACATATTCTTATGGTTTTAATATTTACATACTGTAAGCTAGATTATTCATACTCTCCTCTGAAGTGATAGACAAGTTGTTTGAAAGAATCAAGTTTGGTGCCTCCCACTAAAATTTCTTTAGGAGAAACATTGAACATGATAAAATTAAAGGCTTTCTCAAAATCACCGCCGAACGTGTCGGCGAGGACTATCGTAATGTCCGGCGTGTTTCCATTGGCGGGAATGACAATGTTTTCCGGAATGAGTACAAAATGCACGGAGTATCCATCATTGTCAATTTGTAAAAATTCGTATTCGGCTTTGACTTCCACTTCTTCAATGTCACGTAGGGTCTTAGCAACCTGCTTGTCGTCGATGATGTCGGCAATGGGTGCAAGCGGCATCACGAATGAAAGAGAATCGCGTGATTTGGCTTTGGCGTTGTCAATCTTTTTGATTTCATCCCCGTGATAAAATGCAACTTCAATGGAACCATGATATGTCCCTTTCATATCGAATAGAGCTTGTCGGATTTGCTTGGCGCTAATCTTTTCTTCATCATCATTACACCCTGATAAAAGGATAACGAGAGAAAGAATGCTCAAAATCTTTAATCCGATTAATTTCTTTTTCATTTCCACGATTTAAAGATAATAAATTACTTCCAAGTCTATTTCAAAGCCTCGAAATATTTTTTCAGAATCTCGCCGTTTATTTCCCCCGGGGTCTCGACAATCAATACCGCCGGACGTTGTGACGGTCCGTAAAAAACAGGTAGAATTTCCCGTAAAGCAGCTTCATTGTCGGCCTTGTAAACCTCGAAATTATGGGTTTTTGCCAATTGTTTCAGGTTCACCTTATGCGGTGTTTCGAAATACTTTTCCACCTCCTGCAATGCCGACGGTCCCGGGAGGAAACGGAAGATTCCGCCTCCGCCGTTCTGCATCACGATGATTCGCAGGCGGGCTGGTATCTGTTTCATCCAAAGAGCGTTCGAGTCGTACAGGAAACTGTTATCCCCCACGATGAGGGTTGTCGTCCCGTCAAAAGAACAGGCTGCCCCGATAGCGGTAGAGGTACATCCGTCAATGCCGCTGGTTCCGCGGTTGGCATCCGAACGGGATACTTGGGAATAGCGGAAAAGCTGGGCGTAACGGATGGGAGTACTGTTCCCGAGTTGTAGGTGGCTATCGGCGGGCAACGAGGGCATCAACACGGAAAATGCTTTCAGGTCACACCACGGGATGCGGTTTATATATGCCTCGTGTTTGGTTGTCGCCGATTCCGCTTTTTGCAACCATTTCCACGCGTAGCCGGAAGCGGATATCAAGGGAAGCGGTGTTGACAGGAATTGTTTAAAAAACTCCCCGGTATTTGTTTGCAGGTGCCGTGTCATGGACTTGTACGTGTCCGGCGGGGTGGCACGTTCGTCTATATGCCAATGTACGCGGGGCGGGTGCTCGCGGATAAACGCCTTTATCATGCGGGAGATAATGGCACCCCCGAACGTGATGAGTAAATCGGGAGCGTATGCCCCGGCTTCCCCCGGACGCACGGTCGAGATGATACGATCGAGCGTCGAGAAGGAACAAGGTGTAGTCAAGTTAGCCACGCTTTCCGTGAGAACTACCGTGTTCGGGAATCCCGCGAGTTGTTCGATATGTCGTTGTAAAACCGGATCGGGAGCTTGAAATCCCGCGATGATCATCACGTTGGTCGAAGACGCGAACTCCTGCCTCAGTTGGTTTATAATTTCGTCCGGGAAAACATTCCTTGAAGGAGTCGCTTCAATGACACGTTCCGCCGGAAGTGTTTTTTGGTGAAACTCGTACAAGGGCTCCCGCAGGGGAATATTTATATGGACGGGACCTTTGCGGGAAAGTCTCGTCAGGTTGATAGCCTCGTTAATCACGCGGTTCGTGTACCAGTGCTCCTCTTCGCTTGCAATCACCGCGGGCAGTTGGTAGCTTTTCTTGACAAAACGGTCGAGTGCGCCTTGTTGCCGGATTGTCTGGCTGTCATCCTGATCAATCCATTCCGCGGGGCGGTCGGCCGAAATGACGATAAGCGGCACTCCTTGATAATAAGCTTCTGCCACGGCAGGTGCGTAATTCAACAAAGCCGTACCCGAAGTACAGACAAGTGCCACGGGTTCACCACTTTGTTGAGCCATCCCGAGGGCAAAGAAAGCGGCGGAGCGTTCATCCGTGATAACACGGTGGAGTATGCGTCTTTCCCGGGCGATTGAAACCACCAACGGTGCGTTGCGGGAACCGGGAGAGAGGACGACGTGGCGTACTCTTTTTTGCACGAGCAGACTCACGAGCACGCGAACGCTCTCGATATCAGAATGTAGTTTTTCCATAGTTGATCTGGCGAATCAAATTGAGTAATGTATCGGCTTTTTGACAAGTTTCCTGCCATTCGGTTTCCGGGTCGGACAACGGGGTGATACCTCCGCCCACGTATAGTTTCAAGGCATCGTCGAATACCTCCATCGTGCGCAGGTTGACAAAAAGGTCAAACGCCCCGGTTGCCTGTAACGGACCGAGGTACCCGGCATAATATCCCCGTTCCTGCTTCTCGATTTCGGTTATCACTTGCATCGCCCGTTTCTTGGGAATACCGCAAACGGCCGGGGTAGGGTGCAATTGCGTGACCAGTTCGTCGATCCGGTCGGGTGGAATCTGTTCGTCACTTCTGAAAAAGGTGCAGAGGTGAAACACGTTGCCCGCTTGAAGCGTGATCGGTCCTTCCGTTTCGAGATGGCGGGTGAAAAATTGCTTTAAAGTATTTTGTATATAATCGGTTACTATTTGTTGTTCCTCGATGTCTTTCTCTCCCCATTGCGGCGGGTTCTGTGCGGTAGACACGGGTTGCGTGCCGGCAAGCGACATAGAGAAAAATCCGTTACGATCGTATTTCAAGAAAGTCTCCGGCGAAGCTCCCATCCACGCGCATTTGCCGGGAATGGCAGCAAAGAAAAGAAAGGCATGATGGTATTGCCTCATCTGTTCAAACAACACGGGAGCTATCCGCAGAGAATCACACGGGATGGTGATCGTGCGGGATAGTACCGCTTTCCGCATTCCCTCCCGTTTCAACGTGGCGATTAGGGTGCGCAATTCGTCCAGATACTCGAAATGCTCGCAATCCTGCTTGGTGAAAATACGTCCCGGCGTGTTGAACACGGTATTCCGGAGATTAACGATAGCTTCCTGATCCGTGAGATAATCCGTGAACGTCAGGTCTGCCTGTATGAAGAAGGGGAAACTCCATGATGCGGGATTAAAAGGGGTGATGATGAAGCCTTTCTCGCCCCGGTGTTTTTCGAATCCTTTAAAAAGGCGGATGTTATTGGTCAGTTGTGCCCCGAATACGACTTCACGCGAACCGGGCAGGCGATAAGAGTAGAAAGGAATATTATTCCTCAAGCAAATGGCTTGTGCTTCTGCCACGGATAATCTATTTTCTGTTTGTAGTGTCATGATGTACCCTAATCTTTACGCGAAAGTAACCAAAATTCTTCTGCGTTGCTTCATGATTCAAGTAAAAACTAACTACTTTTGCGAATTGTTGTGGCCGCGCCACGTTGCAAGTTACAGGTTGGCAGGTTACAAGTTTCGGGTAAACGAGAGAACTTGTCCCGGTAAACGAGAAAACATGAAAAAAAATAGCGGCAGACATAAATTTTTGGGCGGTTGGCGAGGGCTTCGTGAGTTATTGCCGAATAACTCGGGGGCTTTCTCCCAGATATTCGCGTCGCTGAAGAATCGTAATTTCAGGCTTTATTTCGGGGGACAATGCGTGTCACTCGTCGGAACGTGGATGCAGCAAATAGCCATGAGCTGGTTGGTATTCCGCCTGACGGGATCCGTGTTCCTGTTGGCGACGGTCACGTTTATGGCGCAAATCCCCGTGCTGGTCGTGACTCCTTACATGAGTGTCTTTGTCGATCGTTTCAACCGGCGGGCTTTGCTGGTCGTGACGCAATCGCTGTCTATGGTGCAAGCCTTGCTGATGGCATTATTGACGCTAACGGGCTGGATCGAAGTGTGGCACATTATGGTGTTGAGCCTACTTATCGGGTTGATCAATGCTTTGGATAATCCTACCCGCCAGTCGTTCTACCCGAGTCTGGTGCCCGCGGAGAAATTGGGTAACGCTATCGCCTTGAATTCCGCCGTGATCAACGGTTCCCGTTTGATAGGTCCTGCCGTGGGAGGTGTGCTGATCGGCTTGTTGGGCGAAGGAATATGCTTTCTGTTGAACGGTGTCAGTTATATCGCCGTGATTATCGCCTTGTTGATGATGCGGATAAAACCGAACCGGGAAACCGTCGTGAAACAACGGGTGTGGGAAGATATGCGGGATGGATTCCTGTACGTGGCACACGATATACCTATCCGTTCGCTGTTGTTGTTGATGAGTGCGATTAGCTTTTTCGGTTTGCCGTTAATGACGTTTATTCCCGCTTACGTGAAGACTATTTTGGGCGGGGAGAGCGAGATGCTGGGGTTGTTACTGTCGTGCGTGGGTGTCGGGTCGTTTATCGCGGCTTTATATCTCGCGGCACGGAAGAGCGTGTTGGGATTGGGAAAAGTGGTTATGCTCTCCGGCGCGTTGCTGGGAATCGGTCTTGTCGTGATGTCTTTCGTGACCGTGCCGTGGGTGGCGGCTGTCTTGTGTGTGCCTGTCGGGTTCACGATCATCGCGGCCGTGGCTTCTATCAATACCTTGTTGCAAACGCTGTCGCGGGAAGATAAGCGGGGACGGGTAATGGGGTATATGGCCATGGCATTCACGGGCATGGCTCCCGTGGGAAGTATGGTGTTGGGGGCTATCGAGAAGTTCGCGGGATTGCAGAATATTATCTTGTTGTCAGGTGCCTGTTGTTTTATAGCTTCTTTGATTTTTGAACACTACCGCCCGATAGTACGGAAATATGCCCGTCCGGTTTACGTGGAAAAAGGTATAATCAAAGAGATTGCCGAGGGTATAGGTTCTGTTGAGGAATACAAATTCTAATTTCTTTTTTTTGTCTGATATTCAGTGGGAGGTTACGGGGAAGTACTATCCATTATATAGAAGAATTTAACTACAGTCGTATATCAATTCCGGTTCACTTCCGTGTAAAAAACTTTAAGTAAGCTTTTATAACCCTTTATAAACGCTATTATAAATAGGGTTCGTATAGGGTTCATATAGGGTTCGTATAGCGTTCATGACGGAATTGAACCGGAATTGATACGCTATTATTATGGAATTTTCTACCGTATTCTTATTGTTTCGGGTATATTTTGCTTTTTAACTCGCATATGTTATCTTTGTAGGACTTACTCTATCACTTTATGGACGAAAACGATATTTTGCTCGTGAAACAATTAAAGAACCGGGAGGAGAAGGCTTATGTTTTCTTGTTCGAGCAATATTATAACCGTTTGTATCGTTTCGCTGCCAATTATTTATGTGATCCCGAGGCAGCTCATGATATCGTGCAGGATTTGTTCACGGATCTTTTCGAGAAGAGCGAGATGTTGAATATAACGACTTCGGTAAAGGCCTATCTGTTTATGGCAGTGAGGAATCGTTGTCTGAGTTTCCTTCGGAATCTGAAAATCAAAGACTCGTATAAACAGAATGTACTGGAAGCCCACCTGTATTCGGATACCGTGGATGCGATAGAGGACGGCTCCGTGTTGGACGAGTTGCAGGTAATTGTCGATAAGATGCCCCCGGGGATGAAAGAAGTTTTTCGTTTGCGTGTCACCGAGGATTACAAGTTTAAGGAGATAGCCGAAAAATTAGGGATTTCGGAAAATAGTGCTAAGGTTCAGATGAACGGGGCTATCCGGATGATCCGGGAAAAATTGCCTTATCTGAAAGATCGTTTATTGTTGTTCGCTTTGTTTTAAGGGGCTAGAGTCGCTTTCGGCGAGTTGCAACTTGCCTTCTGCAAGTTACAAGTTGCTCCTCTAGTGTTTAAGACTGTATCCCAGCTCCTCCTCTGTTTATAGAGGAGGTGGCAGCGTAGCTGACGGAGGAGTTTATTAATTCAGTGATTGAATGATTCCAGCCACACAAACGATGTTTCATTAATTACTGAATCGGCAATCACTGAATCACTAAATCGAAGAGCTCCCTCTCGGCTTCGCCGTATTGAGCCCGGAAACCGGTCTCGAACTGGCTCTCGCTCGGCAACAAGGAAGCAAGCTTCCCGCTGCCCTCGCTTACTCGCCAGTTTCCCTCTATAAACAGAGGGAGAGTTGAGTTACTCTTTGTCTTCGGTAATTTTTTAATCCGATTTTTCATTTGCTAATTAGTTGTTAATTAGTGTTTTGTTCGTTGGTATGCACTACCTTGAAAATTTTTATCAAAAAATAATGATATTTTGTCTTAACCTTTTTCTCTTTTGAGGCGTCTTAATAAAAATTAAACCCGAAAACTATGGAAAAGAGAAACGATGCATCTTTGGAATGGACGTTAATTAGGAAGAGTCTTGCAGAGGATTTGACAAAAGAGGAGCAGGAGCAATTGAATGCTTGGTTGGATGCTTCTCCGGAGCATCGGGCTTTTTACAATCGGATTTCTAAGTTTGACCGTTCGGAAGGTATCGCGGGATTGTCCGGGGAAACGTATCAACGTGACCGGAACCGGTACGTGGATAAATTTCGGCAGAATAAGCGGAAAAACAGTAAACGACGTCTGGTATATTTCACTCGCTACGCGGCGGTGTTTATCATATTGTTGGGTGTGGGGCTGTATTTCTGGTATGCGAACGGTTCGCGGGAGGTGATGCCCGAGAATGTGTTGCCCGTGGCGGTTCACGGGAAAGCGCAACCGATTTTGGTAACGGGGGATGGAACACGGGTGAATTTGGCGAAAGAGAGCAATTTGTTGAAACAACTCGCGGGCGGAGTGGTTTCTTCGGGAAAGGATGGAATCGCTTACACGGAATCGACAAATCAGGGAAAGAAAGCGGATCACCATACATTGATCATTCCTCGCGGAGGAGAGTTTCGGGTAGAGCTTGCAGACGGTACTGTCGTTTGGTTGAATTCCGAGTCTGAATTTACTTATCCGGTGATTTTTAGTGACACGACGAGAGAGGTTTCTTTGAAAGGGGAGGCTTATTTCGAGGTGACGAAGGACAAGAAGCCGTTTAAGGTGAGCGTGAACGGGGTGGAAGTGAAGGTTTACGGGACACGGTTTAACGTGAACAGCTATGACCTGCGGCAGGTACAGACCGTGCTGGTAGAGGGACGAGTGGGGGTAAGGTCTTTGGAACATGCTTCGAGAGAACGGATGATGAGCCCGAACGAGATGGCGGAGGTGAATACGGAAACGGGGGAATGTGTGGTGACGGAAGTGGATGCGTCGGCGTACGTGGCATGGAAAGAGGGATATTTCTCTTTCGAGGGTGAAAGTCTGGAGCAGATTATGGAAAAATTGGGACGCTGGTATGACGTGGAGGTGGTGTTCGCGGCTGATGATGCCCGTTCCCAACGGTTCTCGGGACGGGTGGACAGGAGCGAGGATTTCCGGGACGTGTTGAATTTGCTTCAGCGTACGCTATTAGTGAAATTTCAAGTGGATGGAAATAAAATAACCATTACTAAATAAAGAGACGGAAAGTGTTACCAGCACTTCCCGTCGTAAATAAGTTAACCGCCTAAATTGGAGGTTTAGGCAATTGAATCATCAATTAATTTACAAGAGTATGAAAAATTCGCGAGAAAAGAAAGCTTTTGCGGGGATTTATTGCAAAGTGTTCGTGATTATGACGCTGTGTTTGTGCATGGTAACGAATCTTTGGGCTAATTCCTCTTCTGCATCACCGCAACGGGTGACTATTAATCTTAAGAATGCGGCGGTCAAGCAAGTGTTTGCCGAAATCCGTAAACAAACGACTTACAATTTCGTGTATAGCGACGATCAGATGGATAAGTTGAAGCCGGTGACGTTGAATGTGACGGCGGAGACGGTGGAGAACGTGCTGAACAAGGTGTTGGAAGGGACTCCTTACACGTACACTATCGAGGGAAATTCTATCGCGATAGTGGCGAGAGATAACGTGAAAAAGGAAGTGAAAGAGATCCGGGTAACCGGTAACGTGAAAGATAAGGACGGTCTGCCCCTGCCGGGAGTATCCGTGATCGTGAAGGGGACAACGGTGGGTGTCGCTACCGATATCGACGGGAATTACACGCTGACTTTTGCCGAACGGCAGGATGTTACGCTTGTCTTCTCTTTCGTGGGAATGCAAAGCAAGGAAGTTCCTTACACGGGACAGAAAGAGATCAACGTGGTTCTGGAGGAAGAGCAAGTGAGTCTGGGTGACGTGGTCGTGATCGGTTATGGTACGAAGTCAAAGCATGACGTGACGAGTTCGGTATCTTCGATTAACGCCGATCGGTTGAGTAAGTTTTCCAGTAGTGCGACGTCTTTTGACGGGATGTTGGGTGGTGCGTTGAAAGGTGTGTTGGTAACACAAAATAACGGTGCACCGGGTGCTCCCTCGAAGATTAACGTGAGAGGTATTACCTCGCCCGTGTCGGGTAGTTCGAACGAACCGTTGTACGTGATCGATGATGTGCCGTTTTTCTCGCAACAAGGCGGGATGAGCCCGTTATTGGTGATTTCCCCGAATGATATCGAGAGTATTGACGTGTTGAAAGATGCCGCCGCTACCGCGATTTACGGTTCGAGGGGGGCTAACGGTGTAATTATCGTGAAAACTAAAAGCGGGAGACGGAATGAGAAGTTGACCGTGACGGCGGGTTACAGCGTGACGGTGGCGAATCCGGTGAAAAGGTACAAACCGTTGAATACGGCTCAATTTGCGGAAGTACAGGATATGATGATGAAATATTCTGCCGAGGCAATGAATGCCCAAAAGTCAGCCCAGATAGGCGGTGGTTACCGGATAGACGAGGGAACACGTGGGATGATGCTCGGTAATATGCTAACTATGGGTGATTTGGATGTTGTATATGACGTGGATTATTATACTCCGTTAAGTACGACATATAATGGTCTTTTGGAAGGAGTTATTGGTGATGTTAATACCAACTGGGTGAAAGAAATAGAGAATTCTAATGCCACGAATCAACAATTCAATTTGGGAATAAGTGGTGGCAGTCAAAATATTAATTATTCTTTTTCATTCAATTCGGTGAATCAAGATGGTATTTATATTAATGACGGTTTTAAGCGATATGGCGGTCGTCTTGCCGTGGATGCTAATGTTACCGACCGGTTGAGAAGTGGGGTGACTATGGGGTATTCGTTATCTAAGCGGAAAGATGCCACGGGAACTGCAGATGAGTTTTACAAGGTTTGGAACATACGTCCGGACGCACCGGTTAAAAAAGAAAACGGGGATTGGGGACAAATAGATCTTAGTCCATCGTGGGGGATGCCGGTATATGGGGCTAATCCGGTTGCTAAAAGACAGATAAGCAACAGGTCGGAGATGTATCAATTTATCGGGAGTGCCTACGCGGAATATCGTATTATAGACGGGTTGAAGGTCCGGGGAGATATTAATATTGCAAATTTTCAATCCAAGGGCAGTAGTTTTACTCCGGCTTTTACCCAAGAAGATTGGTCTGCTATTGGCGGAAGTACATATCCATCTACCCGTGATGTAACGAGTAGTGATGTTTCAAACACATCTATTAATTTTCGGGCGGATTATAGTTTGGATATTGAGGACCACCGTTTGAGTTTCATGGTGGGGTATGGATGGGATCGTACTTTCTCGACGAGTGAGTATGCCGGTTACCAAGATTTTGCGGACGATGAGGTGTTGAACAATATTGGGTCGGCAGCTAGTGCTGTATATTACGGTGATGGTAAATCGGTAAACGGTCTGAATTCCGTGTATGCCCGTATCGGTTATATTTACTCGGATCGTTATCTGGCTGAAGTGAATTTCCGTTCGGATGCTTCTTCTAAGTTCGGACCCGGTAATAAACGCGGGTATTTTCCTTCGCTTTCTTTAGGTTGGAGAATGAGTAACGAGCGTTTCATGGAAGATTTTTCCAAATTGGATGATTTGAAATTGCGTTTCAGCGTGGGACAGACCGGATCGACGAATATTGACGATTTCGTTTATAAACAATTGTTTGGTAGGGCAAGCAACGATCTATGGGCACAAAAACCTTCGGTATTACCGAAAGGTGCGTTCCCGAATCGAGATGTGCGTTGGGAAATGACGACAGAATATAATGGCGGAGTAGATTTTTCATTTTTTAATCGTCGTCTTTACGGGAGTGTAGATGCTTATTACAGGTTCACGGACGGGGCTTTGAGTCTTTCTCCCGTGGCACTTGAAACGGGATCGATAACATATTATTCAAATCTGCTGGACTTGACGAATAAAGGATTGGAAGTGGAAGTGAGCGGCGATATTATTCGGAATGATGATTGGAATTGGACTTCTAGTTTTAATATTGCTTTTAACCGGAATAAAGTGAAAGATTTGCACGGGGCTACACTGTCCTCTTCCCAAGTCGATCAAGTTGTCGTGGGATATCCGGCGGGAGTGATGAAAGGATACGTCGTGGATGGAATATTTCAGTCGAATGAAGAGGTCGATCGCTATAATTACGAGGCACGTTTGGCAAACGGGGTTGACCCGACGGATAATAGTATTTATTTCCAAGAGTCTGGTACAAGTGCCGGCGATTATAAATATCGCGATTTAGATGGGGACGGACGTATCACGAGCGATGATAGAAAAGTGATAGCTAATCCGGAACCGAAGTTTTTCGGAGGTTTCTTTAATTCGGTTACCTATAAAAATTGGAACTTGGCAGTGGTATTCCAATTCTCTCAAGGTGCGGAAGCTATGTTAAATGATTTGTCGACGTCTGCTTATGGAAATTTAGGATATAGTATTCCCAGAGAATTTTATCATAATACATGGACGCCGGAAAACACGAATGCCCGGTACGCTCAATTACTGGTGTTAGATCCCGGAAAAAATTATAGAACTTCGGACCGTTACGTGTTTAAGACTTCCTATTTGCGGCTGAAGAATATCACGCTTTCCTATAATTTGCCGAATCTTTGGGCAAAACGGGTTGGGTTGGAAAGTGCACAATTATTCGTGAGCACATCTAATTTATGGACATGGTCGAATTGGCCGGGTTTGGACCCGGAATTGATGGGAGACGATGTAACCGTGGGTAGAAATCCGATCACGCAGGCTGTGTTCAGTAATGACAATTATCCTTTAAGTAAGACATTTACTTTTGGATTCAAGGTTAGTTTTTAATAATATAAATTGAGATGATATGAAATTAAGATATTTACTATATTCCTTCATTGGGGTTTTGGGTTTGACATCCTGTGACTTGACCGGGGATATTGATAACATTAAGCCCTATTATCAGTTAGACGAGAGTTCTTTGATCCGGGATGCGAAGTCTGCTGATCTTGCCTTACGAGGCGTGTACGAGTTATGGCGTAGTAGTGACATTAGTATGATTACTCCTAATATGGGATTATTGGCGGGGTCATTAACGGCAAGTTCTTTGACAGATAGGGCCGTGTTTAGTGATAATACGGTCAAACCTGAATCTGAAACGATCGCAAAATATTATAAAGGACTTTATGCTATCGTGAATTACGCGAGTCTCGTGGGCGAACAATTGGAAGAGGGGAGAGCCGTAGGTTTGGACTCTGTCAGTACGTCACGGATGATTGGGGAATGCCGATTCCTTCGGGGAATGGCAAATTTCTTTTTATTGCGTGCTTACGGACAATTTTATGATGAAAATTCTACCCTTGGGATCGTACTGGTAAAACGACATATGACGGAGAATAAAGCAGCCGCGAGGAGTTCCGTGGAGGATTCTTACAAGTATATTATGGAGGATGTGGAGGATGCAATTAAAATGATACCGGAAGAACCAACCGAACATTATTATATTAGTAACCTTACGGCAAGGGCATTTAAGTCGAAGGTCTTATTATATCAAAAGAAATATAAAGAGGCTACCGATTTGGCGAAAGAGGTATTGGATGAAGCGGCAGAGTATGGCTACACGATGGAAACTAATTTTGCGGATATATTCAAGCATGGACATACTTCTTCTGAAGCCTTATTTGCCGCTTATGCTTGGGGGTTCAAAGAGAGGTTAATTACAAATATAAGGTCAACGAAGCCGGGAAGTTATCCCCAACAAGTTGCTGATATGTTAGTGGGTGGGGTGAAAGATGGTGACTTGGTGACCGGTGCAGGATTTGATTTGCGGTTTGCCGTGACTTTTGCAACAAGTACTTATGGCCCGAATTTAAATGGGAAATATCCGTTGAACGAGAGCGATCTGAATGGACAGTCAAATTCTTATTTTTATTTGCGTTTGGCAGAGGTTTATTTGATTCATGCGGAAGCCGCTATTCGCGGATATGATGATTATACCGGTGCTCGGGCAAGTTTAAAAGAAATTACCGATCGTGCAGGGTATGATACGGATTACGTGAACACGATTCCTGATAATCAACTGTTGGAGATGGTGCGGCAGCATAAGATGTTGGAGTTGATCGCGGAGGTTTATGAAGAATGGTTCGATTTGGTACGCTATCATATAGAGGGTGACTTGAAGATTTCAGACGTGAAGCCGACCGTCGTTTCGGATAAGCAGTTGATATTCCCGATACCTCAAAGTGCATTGGCTGGAAATAATTTGTTAGAACAAAATCCATTATAAAAAAAGTATATGAGGACAGTAATTATTGTTTTAGCGTGTTTGCTGGCAGGATATTCCTGCCAGAAGGCACCCCGTTACGTGATTAACGGGAAAATCTCCGGTAATGCGGAGGGAATGAAAGTCGTGTTGAATAGAGTGGATTACCCGCAATCGGAATTGATTGACAGCACGGTGATCAAGGACGGGAAATTTGTGTTCGAGGGAGTGGTCGCGGAGCCGGGGTACTACACGATACAGATTGATAGAAATCCTAAGGGAGGGGAATTCTCACCGAGAAATGTCACGAATAGTCCGTTCTATCTGGAAAATTCCGTGATTAGTTTTTCGGGGAATATTGATAGTCTGCCCACTATGTACTGGAGTGATAAACCGCGAAAGGCAGCGAAAGTGAGCGGGTCGGCGATGGAAGACCTCTACAAGAAATTTCAGGCGGATGGACGGGAGTTGAGAAACCGTTTGGGTGATTTGCATGGACAGTATTTGGAGGAATATCACCGCCCGGCACTGGATGGTGTTTTCAACAAGAAGAAGGGGATCGAGTTGGCTCGTGCCATGGAGAAGCTGGAAAAGCAATTGGCTGACATGAAATGGGAATTTGTGAAGAATAATATCCAGACCGTGGTGGGGTTTGATATGGCTAAACAGTATTTTCAGGATATGTACGTCCGTATCACCCCGGGGCAGATAGATGAATTGGAAACCTTGGTGGAGAAAGCATGGCCAAACACGGAAAAGGCTACCGAGTTCAAGAAAATGGCGGAAGTCGGAAAGCGTATCGCCGTGGGCGCCAAGTACCCGGATATTGAGTTGGTGAATCCGGAGGGGAAGAAAGTGAAGTTGTCGGAATACGTGCCCGCGGGGAAATACGCGATGTTGGAATTCTGGGCTTCGTGGTGTGGACCTTGTCGGGGAGAAATCCCTCACCTGAGAGAAGTATACAAGGAATATAAGGATAAAGGTTTCGAGATTATCAGTATCTCTATCGACCGGAACGATGCGGAGTGGAAAAAAGCCATGAAAGAGGAGAATATGGTTTGGACGCAATTGAATGATCCGGGAGAGTTTAACGGTCCGGTTGCTAAAGTGTATAACGTGCAGGGTGTTCCCACGTGTATTCTTTTGGATAAGGAAGGACGTATTTTTAAAACGGATATGCGGGGTGCGCAATTGGATGCCGTTTTGGAGGAGATTTATGATTGATAATACAACAACTCGTTTATTATAAATATGCTTTGTTATCCCGCTACCGTTCGGTAGCGGGATAACTGTGTTATAAAGTGGTTTGTGGTAATAAATTGTGTCACCGTTGTTGGGAAATAATTATATTCTTTATCTTTGTCCGTGGATAAAGTGTATATACGGTGAAAAGTGAGTTCGACATATTATTTGAGAAGTATTACGAGCGCCTTGTCTTGTTTGCCGAGGGGTACGTGGGGGATTTGAAAACGGCGGAAGATATGGTGCAGGATGTTTTTTTAGCACTTTTATCCCGAAAGGATTTAAAGAATGTGGAGTATAGCCGTTCCTATCTTTATAGTTGCGTGAAGAACGGGTGCGTGGATTACCTGCGTAAATTAAAGATTACCGATCCTTTGGACGTGAAGTTGTTTGATGCGGCTTACTACACGGGAGATTTTGATGTGTTGGAGCAGGAGAAATTGATTTGCAGGGTCGAGGAGGAAATTGAAAAATTACCGGAGCAACGGCGGGAAGTGTTGAAGTTGAGTGTCTACGAGGGGATGAGTTATCTGCGGATTGCGGAAGTCACGGGATTGTCTGTTAACACGGTAAAAACTCACATGAAAAAAGCATATCAAGATTTACGAGAAACTCTTTCTGGTCAGCATGTACATCTTTTTATGTCTTTTGTTCTGCTGAAAATGAGACGAAAAGCAATTTCAAAGTTATTCAATCCATAATTTTTTTCATTTTTCGTTCACCCTGTTTTTTCATTTTTACGTCATAGGTGTAAAAATTTAAACAGATGAGTGAATCGGAGTTTATAAATGTATCTCTTCTTTACCGGAAAATGACGGGGGAACTTCTTTCCACCGAGGAGCAGAAGGCATTTGACGTATGGTACGCCGAGAGCAAGGAACATCGGTTGTATTATAAACGTTTTTGCCGGCAACAGGAGAAGATTATGGAAAGACAATGTTCCCGTGTCGATGTCCGGAAAGGATATGCTAGTATTCGGGGAAAGCGACGTCGTTATATGAACCGATGGACTTGGGGAGGAATTGCCGCTTCTTTGCTATTGTCCGTGACGCTCGGAACGGTTTATTGGCAAAACGATCGCACGAAGAATGTTCAAGAAGTTAATTCGGGTTTCCGTTTTTCCCCCGGTCATAAGAATGTGATACTTTCATTGGGAGGGGGACAAAAAATCGTTATTGATTCCACGTTTTCGGAAAAAACTGTCGGACAGGATTGTGTAGCGATTCAAGTTGAGAATGGCGTTTTGCGTTATCGACAAAACACGGTTATTACGGAGGCTCCTGTTTTTAACGAGCTGGTTGTTCCGCCTTCCGGAGAGTATATCGTGGAATTGGTTGACGGCACGAAAATATACTTGAATTCGGATTCCCGTTTGCGTTACCCGACGTCTTTCACTGGAATGAATGAACGCAGGGTATTTCTGGAAGGAGAGGCGTATTTTGTTGTTTACAGAGATGAGAAGAGACCTTTTATCGTTGAAACTTTGCAGGAAGAGGTGAAGGTATTCGGAACGGAGTTTAACGTGATGGCTTATCGGGATGAGGATGTCGTGCAAACAACCTTGGTGAAAGGAAGCGTCGGGATAAATGTAAAAGGAGAGAGGAAGGATGTGTTCCGGAGAATAGTACCGGGAGAGCAATTCCGTTTGCATAAACAGTCCGGGGAGGTGAGAATAGAGACGGTGGACGTATTCCCTTACGTGGCTTGGAAGGATGGGCTGTTTGTTGCCCGGAATGATGATTTGGAATCCATTATGCGGAAGGTGGCACGTTGGTATGATGTCGAGGTGTTTTATCAAAATCCGGGTTTGAAAGAGAAACGTTTTTTCGGTATCATGAAAAAACAGACTTGTTTGGATGAAGTGCTTGAAATCATAGCAAAAGCGGGTGATGTACAATTTAACGTGAGTGGCCGGACGGTTATCGTGAAAGAGTAAAAATAAAACAAGAAGTTGTTTGCAGCAACTTCTTGTCAATAACAAATAGGGAACGAACATTTTGCAGGTGTTGTTCCCGGTAATGTTTCATTTAAGAATAACAAATGTATGAAAAAAAATCGTTGGAACGTTCCTATACGGGGGAACTGTTTTCGAAAAATGTGGCTTATGACAAGATTATTGACAGTTTTTTTGTTCGTGATGTCGATGAATGTATCGGCAAGCCTCTATTCTCAGAATAAGACGGTCAGTCTTAAATTGAACGGGGCGACTTTGGAAGAAGTGATTCAATCGTTGAAATTGCAAACGGATTACGGGTTCTTTTATAACATTGATAACAAGGATATCAAAAGCGTCAGGAATATTTCTATCGACGTGAAGGATATGGCTTTGGAGGATGTGTTGTTGCACGTGTTGAAGGGTACGAATCTGACGTATTCCATCGTGAATAACGTGGTTATTCTTAACACGAAAAACCCGGTTGTCACGAGGGATTCGGTTCAAAAAGAGCACGTGTTGGTCGGTAGAGTGATAGACGAGAAGAAGGAGCCTATACCGAGCGTAACGGTGAGGTTGAAGAACACGAATATCGGTACGGCAACAAATAATAAAGGGATTTTTGTTTTCCGGTTGCCGATTACGAAAGGTGCGCTGGTATTGAGTTTCGTCGGGTTTAAGACGAAAGAGCTGGAATTCAAGCTTCCCTCTGATACGCTTAGAATCACGTTGGAAGAGGATTTGGCAAGTATTGACGAGGTAACCGTGGTGGCTTACGGGGAACGGAAAAAGCGGGAAGTCGTGGGGGCTATATCCTCCGTGAAAGCGGACGATATCAAAGAGGTTCCGACGGCAAGCCTCGAAAATCTGTTGCAAGGCCGGATGGCGGGAGTCGAGATCAATACGCAGAGCGGTGCTCCCGGTGGCGGCGGTAGTGTTGTTGCTATCCGGGGATATAATTCCCTGTTCGTGGGGGACGGTCGCGATTACGGGGAACCGTTGTACGTTATTGACGGGGTTCCTGTACATTCGTTTACTTCTCCAATCACGGGGACGAATGCGTTGGCAGAGATTGACCCGTCGACGATAGAGTCCGTCGAGGTATTGAAAGACGCGGCTTCCGCGGCGATCTACGGTTCGCGTGCCGGAAATGGAGTGATCCTGATTACCACGAAAAAGGGTAAAGCCGGTAGGGCCAGTTTTTCTGCAAATGTATCCTATTCTTACTCTATATTACCCGAGACTCCGGTACAAACGGGAGGGCGAGGCGAGAGGGCTTTTAATTTTGACATGATGAAGAATGAACATATGGCCGGGTATAATAACGGGGAATATATATTCCCGCAGAATTATTTGGATTCTAAAACCGGTTTGGGATTATATGACCGTTGGTGGTACAACGCGATGAAGCGCACAAGCGGGAAAAGACAGTTACAGGATTCCTTGAATCCGTATTATAATAATTCCACGGATTGGTTCCGTTATGCATTCCGTGCCGGGGAAATCGTAAACGCAAATATTCAAGCAAGCGGGGGAAGTGAAACGATAAATTACCTCGTGGGGGCCGGCTATTATACTGAAAAGGGGATCATGTACGGGAGTGATTTCTCCCGTGTAAATCTGATTGTAAATTTAGGTACGCAACCTGCCCGGAATTTGAGTCTGGATACAAGGTTGTATTTTGCGTATACAGACCGTAGTCGCGGGGCCGGTACCGGTGGTACCATGTCCGGGTCAAAAATCGAGAGGTTGACGGTAGATCCCAAAAATACTTCCTCTCTTCTTGCCGCCGGGGGGATAAATGAGGAGAAATTGCTCGAAGAGTTGAATACTTCCATCGAGAAGAATGAATCTTACCGTTTGCGCGCGAATCTGAACTTAAGATACCAGTTGTACAAGGGATTGAATTTGTCTGTACTTGGCTCCTTGGATTACAATCAAGGAATGAGAAATAATTTTCGACCCAGTACTTTGGATCCGACAAACGGTCTGAGTTCTTCTATCGGGGAGGTCGACCGGAACTTGTTAATTTTGAACGAGAATATGTTGACCTATAAAACCTCTTTTAACGAGAAACACAATATAGACGCGTTGTTCGGTATTTCTTACCAGTCTGATCAGAACGATTATATTGCGGCGAAAGGATTGGGGGGAGCCAGTGACAAGATTCATTATATCGTGGACGAGGGAACATCTGTTGAGGTTAATGGGCAGACCATATACCTGAAAGAAGCTAAAACGGATCGGACAGAAAAAGTGTTGGTCAGTTATTATGCCCGTTTGGCGTATAATTATATGCAACGCTATCTTTTTGAAGCAACTTGGCGTAAGGATGGTTCTTCCGTGTTTGGGAATAAGGTGCGTTGGGCTACATTCCCGTCGGCGGCTGTCGGGTGGGCTTTTTCAGAAGAAAGTTTTCTGGAAGACGTGTCTTGGTTGAATTTTGGTAAGATTCGTGCTTCTTGGGGACGTTCCGGGCAACAGTTCGGGCAGGCATACTTGGCGCACGGCGTGATGGTTCCGAACGGGACTTTCTTGGGACAAACGACAATTTCTCCGAATCCCATGGGTGGAATGATTAATCGTCGGTTGACATGGGAAGAGAGTGACCAGTATGATTTAGGGCTGGATATGGATATGTTTGATTATCGTATAAAATTTAAGTTGGATTATTATTATAAGTTGACGAAAGGTCTTTTGTATTACGTTCCCTTGGGCGGTAACTGGAGTTTTATGACGAATCAATGGCAGAACGCCATGCGGGTTTCGAACGAGGGATTGGAACTGGAGCTGGAGGCTGATATCTTCCGTGAAACAGCCGTTTCTTGGAGGATGAAATTTAATATTTCCCGTAACTGGAATCTTTTCAAGAAGAGTTACACGGGGCGTGACGTGGAAAAATACGTTATCGGACGACCGCTTTATTCTATTTTCTTGTACGAGGATGACGGTTATTATCAGACGGATGATGAGATCCCTTATGTTTATGACCAAAGAGGTTACAAGCATAAAATGTATGTAGGTGCAAATGGAAGCGGTAATGCTGCTACCCGTTATGAGGAGGGAACAAGGAGAATTTTGGATATTGATGGGGATGGCATGATCGGTGCGGGAGATATGGTTTACCAAGGTAGTGCCTTGCCTTTGGCTTATGGAGGTTGGGTGAATGAAGTTAAATGGAAAGGGTTCGATGTGAATATTCTTTTCACTTACTCTCTTGGACGTAAGATGTATAGAACTTATAATCATAAATCTTTAACAGGAAACCCGGATGTTCCGATTCTGGAGAACGTGGGTAAAGTATCTTTTTGGGAAAAAGAGGGAGATATTACCGATTACCCGAGAAAGGCTGCTTATAGTGATATTTTGCAGCAATTTGGGGGGACTTTGGCTTCCAACTTGGAAAAGGTAAGTTATATCAAGTTGAAACAATTCACGATAGGTTATGATGTGCCTAAACAGGTTGTAAAGAAATTGAAGCTGTCCGGTGTGCGATTGTTCTTCACGGGCGAGAATCTTTTCACATTGACGAATTATTCCGGTTTAGATCCGGAGGTTGTGGATATGTACTCGGGGATGGATGATTTTAATTACTACCCGTTGGCCCGGAAGATATCTTTAGGACTTACCGTAAATTTTTAGATGAATAGGTTATGAGAAAATTGATAAGATTATTGGCTGCAATTGTGTTGTGCTTGAGTATTTCATGCAGCAGTATGTTGGACGTTGAGCCTGAAAATTCTGTTACCTTTACTAATTTTTATAAAAATGAACAGGATATAGCCGCGCTGACTCGCGGAATGCACGCGATACTGGCATGGTCGTTTCGAACTTTTAATACGTTGGAATATGCGGGGGTGAAAACGGATGCTTCTCCTTCCGGTCATTTCCCATCTCCCGATGTTTTTATGCGTTTTCATTTATGGAATTCTGTCGGGACAAGTTGGAAGAGTTTCTATGACGCGATTTATCAATGCAATTTGTTGTTTGATAACGTGCAACAACCCGTGTGCGCTCAAGATCGGATGGATTTTTATTATGGACAGGCAAATTTCATAAAAGGGGTATGTTATCTGCAATTGGCCCGTTATTGGGGAGATGCCGTTATTTCCGGACATACAGAGGATACTCAAGCTCGTCCTAAAAAGCCGATGGTGGAGGTTTTGGATACGGCATTAGCTTGTGCGGAAAGAGCTTTCATGTTATTGAAGAAGCATGAAGAATTGGTGGATTATGCCGGAGCCAGAATTACCTCGAAGCAATACGGTAGTAAAGGTAGTGCGGCAACTTTGATAGCACACATCTACGCGTGGAAAGCTGCGATGGGGAAAGGTTTGAGTGATGAAGAAGTGCGTGCATGTTGGGAAAAGGTGGATACTTATGCATCCAAAGTGATCGACACGGACGAGTGCGGGTTTTATGAATTGGAGAATAGTGCCGAGTTATTGGTCGCGAATACTTTAAATACACGTAATGGTAAAGAGAGTATTTTCGAGATAGAATTGAACGCGCAAGATAAAACATTGGATGGGACTGTTTTTACATCCGCTCGTTGGTTTGTCGGTTTTCCTGTTGTTCCGGGAGCACTTCCGGGAGATATTAATAGTAATCAATGGAAATTGAAAATTCAAACGGTTCTCGATATGTACCCGGGAGCAGATGAACGCAAGAACGCTTTTTTTTATAAACCGGAATTATATTCAAATGATCCGGACAGCGCACGCGCCTGTGGCGGATATGCTTTCGAGTATAAATACAGAAAAGGGTTGTACAGTACTTCCACGACTTCTGAACAGACTTTAGAATTTGTGAATTTCGACGTGAACAGGATGGTTTGGCGTTTGGCCGATTTGATTCTGTTGAGGGCGGAGGCACGGATGCATTTAGGGAATACAAACGGTGCCGTGCAGGATTTGTGGAGAGTTCAGCGGAGATCAAAAGCCGTTGAATACGCGGATGGTGATTTGCAAATGGCGATCTTCCGGGAAAGAGAAAAAGAATTGATTTTTGAAGACCACCGTTACTTTGATATCATGCGAAATAAAGGATATTATAAAACAGAATTGCCTAAAAATAAAGTGTTTGTTCCTTTCCCGTTCCCTCACGAGGAAGAGGAGGAAGTGTATAGTTTATTGACGGATCAGGAAGTGGCGGATGGTGCTCTTTTTTTACCGATAGGGGATGGAGCGTTCTTTTTGAATCCTATGATGATTCAGAATACATATTGGTTTAATAGAAAATAAAGTTATAGCCATGAAAAAATTAATTATTGGACTGTTGTTAGCCACGTTTTGGGCTTGTAATACAAAATATAATTATATTGATACGGGGATTTCAGATGGAGTTCATGATTGTTCTATGCTGGAGTACTTGAAAGGGGATTCATATAATTGGGATACCATTGTACGTGTTATTGAACGTGCCGGGTTAACTTCTTTGTTTGAGGGAGAGGGACCCGGGGAGCAGATAACGTTTTTGGGACCGACCAATCATTCTATCCGTAATTGGATGTATGACAGCGCATACATTGATGTAAACAGTATCCCCGCGGACACGTGTAAGAAAATCGTGTTGCGCCACGTGATTAAAGGCCGGTACATGATGACGGATATTCCTCGCGGCAGTATCGGCACGAGTGCCTCTTCCGGACGTGACGGTGGTGTTGAAATGTCAACTTTGGGAGGAGGAAAGGTGTGGCTTTACACGGTGTCTACTCCTGCTCACGGGGTGGAAGATGCCGGTCCGCTGACTCTTTATTGTGTTTCTTTGGATTTTCAAAAAAGTATTCCGTTGGCTTGTCCGGATATTCAAACGAATACAGGTGTCGTGATTTCCTTGGATTACAATTTTTATTGTGGTGAATTATAAATGAATAGAATTATGGGAAAATATATTGCTGGTTTTTTATTGCTGGTTGTCGTGGCGATGTCGTGTCATGATGTGAAAATTGGCTATTTGGAAACGGAAAATGCTGTTTATGTTCCGGACTCGTTGGTGGTGAATTTGGAATGGACAGTGGAGGAGTACATACGATGGGAGAATGAATCCGATTGGGTTTCCACGGGGATACAGGGGGTGTTGGGAACAGCTCCGATTACTTATCGGGTGGCAGATGTAAAGGTGGACGGAGAAGGTGATGCCGAAGCTATGAAAGCGGCTTGTACAATTAATGGCGGCGGGATTTTTACTATCCCGTTTCATCACGAAATCCCCAAGGGTGTGTATCTATTATCAATAGAAATAAGTAATGAAGATTATCATTTCGTAAAGGATGATATTTTCAGGATTATAGTGAAATAGGTATTGTCGTAGACGTGCAAAGCTCGTGGTGACCGAGAGATAATGTGCTTGGAGTTGTATCTTATGGAATACAATTTCAGGCACATTTTTTCGATTCATACTAATGATCTTCATGCCCTTTCAGTACTGGGAGGCTGATGTGGTATTTTACAGCGACAACACGGGCAAGGATGACGCTTCCGGCTGTGACGATTTGCGTGGTGACGTGACCGATGCCGAGGGTATCACAGGCGAAGTAGATAAAACCGCCGAGAATACAGGCGATGGCGTAAATATCTTTTCGGAAGATAAGGGGTACCTCGTTGATGAAAATGTCGCGAATGACTCCCCCGACGGCTCCGGTGGTCATACCCATGATGATTGCTACCCATGTGGGGAATCCGGCGAGTAAGCTCTTCTCGATGCCGACCACGGTGAATAGCCCCAGACCGATGGCGTCGAAAATGAAAAAGGTATTATTTAGCCGGATCACGTGTTTTCCGAATATGATGACGAACAGGAGGGCAAGTCCCGTGACGATGAGGTAGGATGGTTGGTGCATCCAGAAAGGGGTGACACCCAGTAATAAATCCCGGGTTGTTCCACCCCCGATAGCCGTGGCTGCTCCCACGACATAAGCCCCGAACCAGTCAAAACGTTTGGCAGAAGCAAGACGGATACCGCTGATCGCGAAAGCGAAGGTTCCGATATAGTCGATAATGGTAGTGAAATCTATATGCATAATCCTATTTTTGAGGGGACAAAAATAGTAATAATGTATGTCGATTGCTCTCGTTATAAGATGTTTTACAACAGGATACTACATCCAATCTTCGCTTTTTACTTCTCCTTCCACGGAAAGGATAATTCGTTTGACCGGAATGTTGCGTGAGGCTTGTTCTCTTGCCTTCAATGCCATTTGGAATAGTCCGCCGCAACAAGGAACTTCCATGATTACCACCGTTAGCGTGTTGATCTTGGCATCGTCAATCATACCGCAAAGTTTATCCACGTAGGAGTCCGTGTTGTGGTCGAGTTTCGGGCAGGCGATTGCCAGAATCTTGCCTTTTAGGAAACGCTCGTGAAAGTTTCCGGCGGCAAATGCCGAACAGTCGGAAGCAAGGAGTACATCTGCGTTTTGGAAATACCCGGCTTGCGGGTTAAGCAGATGTAATTGAACGGGCCATTGCCGGAGTTCAGAATTTCCGGCACAAGCGACTGGGGCGGCTTTCGTGACAGGTTTCAGTTCTCTTGCCATGGAGCCGGGACACCCGCATCCCAGTTTTTGGGCGGGATGTAATTCTTGCAGGTTCACGGGAATGTTATGGCGTTTCAGGTATTCCACTCCCTGTTTTAATAATTCTGTTTCTCCATGTTCTTTCAAATGGTGTAAATGAGCCAGTATCACGTGTTGCCCTTTAGGAGCGATACGCTTCATGACAGCCTCTTCACTATAAGGTTCCGCTTCTCTCTCTTCCAGCTCAATAGCGCCGACGGGACATTCCCCGATACACGCACCCAGCCCGTCGCAATACAAATCGCTGATCATGACGGCTTTCCCGTCTATTAACTGTAACGCTCCCTCGTGACAACCTTGTACGCATAAACCGCAACCGTTACACTTTTCCTCGTCTATCTTGATTATTGTTCGTTTCATCTTGTAGTTGTTTTTGATTTCTGATACAAAGATAAGGCACGAGGGAGAGATATTTTGTAATGATTATTACAATAGGGGAATAAATGTTTTCTTTATTCGTTCAAGTCCTTCTTTTACCGTGGCAAGAGGACAGCCGATGTTCATGCGGAAGAATCCTCTGCCTTCTTCGCCGAAATCGGTTCCGCTATTGAGTCCTATTTTTGCTTCCTTGAGTAATTTTTCCCGCACCTGTTCGTGTGTCAATCCGGTATCCCGGAAATCCAGCCAGAGCAGGAATGAGCCTTCCGGGGGAATCATTTTTACCCGGGGAAGCTCTTGTTGCAGGAATTGTCGCGTGTAGGTAATGTTCTTTTCGAGGTAGCGGAGCATCTCGTCCAGCCATGCATCGCCATGTTTATAGGCTGCTTCCAACGTGATATGCCCGAAGATATTTCCTAAATCCAAGTGCAGGCATAATATTTCCTTTTCAAAACGGCGGCGTAGTTCGGGAGATGAAATCACGATAACGGAATTCATCATTCCGGCGATATTGAATGTTTTACTGGGAGCCATCATGGTTACCGTAATGTCGGCAATTTCGGGTGATAGGGCTGCCATTACCGTGTGCTTGTGTCCGAACAAGGCAAGGTCGGCATGTATCTCGTCGGAGAGAATGGTTACCCCGTGTTGCAGGCAAAGATTACCCACGCGGGTGAGTTCATCTTTCGTCCATACCCTGCCTACCGGGTTGTGCGAGTTGCTGATGATAAGCAGTTTCACTCCTTCTTGCAGTTTCCGCTCGAAATCTTCCCAGTCGATGCGGTAATGTCCGTCTTCTACTTTCAGCGTGCTGCACACGAGTTCCCGTTGATTGTCTTTCACCACGGCATGGAATGGCGGGTAAACGGGGGTAAAAATAAGTACTTTATCCCCTTTCCCCGTGTACACTCGCACGGCGAGGGACAATGCCGTCACGATACCCGGGCTACTTAATATCCACTCTTGTTTTACCTGCCAGCCGTGGCGACGTGCCGTCCAGTCAATGAAAGCCTGTTTTGCTTCATCCGTTCGGAACGTGTACCCGAAAACTCCTTTTTCACAACATTGGCGTACGGCTTCCAGAATTTCAGGTGCTGCCTGAAAATCCATATCTGCCACCCACATGGGGAGGATATCCGTAACCCCGAACACGTTTGCCAGATTATCGTATTTCGCGCAAGCCGTGTTCCGGCGATTTATTATTTGGTCAAAATTGTACATATCGTTTGTTTTTAAGTTGCTGCAAGTTACAAAACTCTTTCGTGAAATCCATATTTATCGGCTTTTGAAAGCTGGAACAATTACTTCGTGTTTGAGTAACAAGTACTTAACAACACTATGCTTCTTTTGTGATTCGGCACCAGTTCGGTGCCGAATCGGAATCTATTACCACTATTCCTGTCGGCGTTTCCATCGGCGTTTCACCCGGGCGACAACGATGGAGCTAACCACTCCGCCCACGATACTTACTACCCCGGCGAAAAAATGATCCGCCATTTGCGACAACACTGAATTTAAACTCAGTGTCGAAAACATTCCTATCATAAAATAATTCATACAATTGAAAATTAAAAGTTGAAAATTGAAAATGAAAGAGGATTCAGCCGCACAAAAGCAAAGCCCGTGCGGCAGGAATCACCTAATCAGAAATCATAAATCAAGAAATCAGTACGCTGTCCGATGCTCCTTTCCCGTTTTTCAGCATGGCGAAGCAATACACTTTCACCTTCGTGCTATCCCAGTCTTCCGGGAGTGCGTAACTTGTGCTGCCACTCTCGCCGCGGGCTCTCAACATCACTAGCCTTGACCTGTCCCGTTCCGTTTCGTACAACACGCCGTACACCTTGTCCTCCGCGGAAGCGTACCCGTCTTCCTCTTCCTGTACCTCCTGCGTGAACTGGTACTTCTTACTCTCCTCGTCGTACGCCATCGTCACCTTCGGCGGAGTAAGTAACCCCGTTGCCACCCGCAGCCGCTCGAAGTCCACCGTTACCACGTTCTTGTTGTCTACCAAGATCGCCTCTTGATTCGTTGCCACGAACGCGTTTGACGTTGAACCTTTCCCGATACCCGTGAATCCTTTGCGGATCACCGGTAAAAGATTCCGTCCCAGTTGCACCAATGCTTTCATCCTTGCCCGCTGTGCCAGTATCTCCGGTGTCGGGTTGTCTTTCCTCGAGAACACCTTCGCCTTCGCGATGTTCTTCCCTTTCGTGTAACACAACGTGATGTTACCAACTGATTTTCTCGCTTTACCTAACAAATAAGAATTAAATTCTGCCATAAAATAAT